>JAQBQJ010000195.1 GCA_028287065.1 Labilithrix sp.
GTGTCAGTGAATCAGCCTCGTTTCGCCCCTCGCTCTGGTTGAACGGAGGGCGCCTTTCTCCCCTTTTACGGGGACGGGGGGTTTAGCCCAGGGATTTCGGGGTGTCAAAGGCCACCGCCCCAGAAAAGCCCGGTATTTCCGAGATTTTGCCGCCAAGGCGCCAAGACGCCAGTTTTGGGGCGCGCTTCGCGCGGGAGACGAGACATGCGCCGCCAAACGCGTCTCGTCTTCCCGGCGAAGCCGGCCAACTCATGTGGCGTCTTCGCGCCTTGGCGGCAAATCTCTCGTCTCGGGCTCTAGAGCGCGAGGTCGGTGCCGGAGGCGTTCGGGAGGTCTTCCAGCAGGCGCGCGGGGATCGCCAGCTTCACGAGCACGGTGTTGCCTTCGTGGCCGACCTGCGCGGTCTTCAGCCAGTCGAGGTTCGGCGCGCCGCGCCGCGGCTCTTGGTGACTGATCTCCTCGAGGACGCGCTTGGCGTGCATCTCGGCCCATGCGCTCGCGTCTTCGTCGCTGTACTGCAGCTTCGCGACGACGCCGCCCTTGCCGGGCGCGAGCGCGAGCGTCAACGACTGGAGCTTCCGCGTGAGCGGGCCGACGATCTGGCTCTTCGCGAAGCGCGGCGTCTGGAGGAACGTCGCCGCATCGAGCCGCACCGTGGCGAGCGCCTCGGGATCGTTCTTCGGGACCGGCCGGCCGAACGGCGATGCGAACGCCTGGCGCGCACGAAGGCGCGCGTCGCCGATGGTGCCGACCCATGTGCGATCGGGGAGCACGAACAGCGAGCCGCTCTCCGCGCTCTGGCGATCGACCCACTCGTACTCGGGCACCTTCGCGCGCGCGTCGACGAGACGCAGCGCCGGACGCCCCGACTGATCGTTCATCCGCTTCGGGTCGAGGCTCGCGGGCACGCCGCGGAAGACCATCGCGGCGTCCTCGCCGTTCTGGTCCTTGCGGATGCCGATGATGATCTCGTCGCAGCCCTCGAGCGCCTCGAGCGTGGTGACGCCGCGCATCAAGGTCTTCGCCTGGGCCATGCGGAGGACGTTCTTGAAGAACGTGCCGTACACGGCGTCGCGCTTGATCGCCTGCGGCCGCACGACCGCGTAGATCTCCGGCGTTCCGTCGAAGACGTCCTGCCATTGCGGAAGGAGCTCGCGGCGGGCCGTCTTCGGTCCGCCGTCGTCACCGGGGCCGCACGACGTGGTCAGCGTCGCGAGCGTCGCCGCGAGCGCGAACGCGACGGCGCGCACGACACGGCCGCTCGTCATGTCTTCCGCGCCTCGCGCGCCTCGTTCGCCTCGACGGCGCGCGTCACGTGCTCGAGCATGTGAGCGACCGTCTGCTCGAAGGTGAGGTTCGTCGAGTCGACGAGGATCGCGCCCTCCGCCTGCTTCAGCGGCGCGACGGCGCGGCCTTCGTCCTGCGCGTCGCGGCGCTTCACGTCGGCGAGCGTCTCTTCGTACGAGACGGTCTGGCCCTTCGCGGCGAGCTCGGCGTGCCTGCGCTTCGCGCGCACGTCGGCGCTCGCGGTCAGGAAGAACTTCACCTCGGCATCGGGGAAGACGACGGTGCCGATGTCGCGTCCCTCGAGCACGACGCCGCCGCCGCGCCCGGCGAGCCGCTGAAGCTCGAGGAGCACGTCGCGGACCTGGCTGTGCGCGGACACGAGGCTCGCGCCCTGGGCCATGTCGGGCGTGCGGATCGCCTCCGAGATGTCCTCGCGGGCTTCCTTCGTGACGAGCTTCACGCGGACGCCGAGGCCCGGATCTCTTTCGAACGAGAGCGCGTTGTCGGCGACGAGGCCGTGCGCGAGCTGTCCGAGCCCCGGCCCGTCGCTCCAGGCGACGCCTGCACGCTTCGCGGCGAGCGCGACCGCGCGGTACATCGCGCCGGTGTCGACGAGGACGTACGCGAGCGCGTCCGCGAGGCGACGTGCAACGGTGCTCTTTCCGGCTCCGGCAGGTCCGTCGATGGCGACGATGGGACGTTTACGCGTCACGCCGTGGATTTATCACGGACCGCGCGCGAGGTCTCGTAAGAGAAATCCTGTGCAGGCATGGCCTGCACGTCAGGTTCGCGCGTCGATCCGTGCGCCGAGCGCTCGCAGCGTACCGACGAAGCGCGGGAAGCTCGTCGCGATACAGTCGCAGTCCACGATCGTGCTCGGACCGCTTGCTCCCAGCGCGAGAATGGCGGCGGTCATCGCGATGCGATGGTCGCCCTTGCTCTCGATGCGCGCGGGCTGGAGCGGGCCCTCCTTGCCCTCGATGACGAGACCGTCGGGGAGCTCCTCGCACGTCACGCCGAACGCGCGGAGCACGCCGGCCATCGTGGCGATGCGATCGCTCTCCTTCACGCGCAGCTCCTCGGCGTCGCGGATGGTCGTCGTGCCGCTCGCACGCGCGGCGAGCGCGCACGCGATCGGGATCTCGTCGATGGCGCGCGGCACGACCTCGCCGCTGATCGTCCTCCCGCGGAGTGGCTCGTACCAGCCCGTGATCTCGGCGATGGGCTCCCCGCCCTGCTCGCCTTGCGGCACGATCTCCAGGCCGGCGCCCATGTGCTTCGCGATCTCGAGCAAGCCGGTGCGCGTCGGGTTCGTACCGACGCCGCGGACCGTGACCCGCGAGCCGGGATAGATCTGCGCCGCCACGAGCAGGAACGCGGCGGCGGAGGCATCGCCCGGGATCTCGATGTCGAAGCCCGGCATCTTGCCGTCCCAGCCGGCGGGATCGAGCTCGATCATCGTTCCGACGGTACGAAGCGGGACGCCGAGCGCATGGAGCATGCGCTCCGTGTGGTCGCGCGACAGCGTCGGCTCCTTGAACCACGTCGTGCCGTGCGCATAGAGGCCGGAGAGCAGGATCGCGCTCTTCACCTGAGCGCTCGAGACCTTGCTCTCGTACTCGAGCGAGCCGAGCTCCTTCCCTTCCGGGAGCGGGCCGACGACGAGCGGCGGGAGGATCTCTCCCTGCTTCGTCGGATGCGGCGCGCCGTCGATGACTGCCCCGCGCGCGCGGAGCGGGCCGACGACGCGCATCATCGGCCGGCGCGTGAGCGAAGCGTCGCCGATGAGCTTCGAGGTGAACGGCTGTCCCGCGAGCACGCCCGTGAGGAGGCGCATCGTCGTCCCCGAGTTGCCGCAGTCGAGCGCGTCCTTCGGCGCCTTCAGCCCCATCAGGCCCGTGCCCGTGACGCGGAGCTCGCCCGGCGCCGTATCCTCGACCACGGCGCCCATCGCGCGCATCGCGTTCGCGGTCGACACGTTGTCCTCGCCGTACGAGAAGCCGCGGATGTTCGAGACCCCGTCGCACAGCGACGAGAAGAGCAGCGCTCGGTGACCGATGCTCTTGTCGGAGGGCACGGGCACGCTGCCGACGAGGCCCTTCTCGAGCGGGTGGACGACGATCTCCGTGATGCGGTTGCCGCTCATGCCGTCACCGCCGCGAGCGCGAGCCGCGCCCACGCGAACAGCGTGAAGAAAGTCTTCGAGATCGTCGAGACCTTGTCGTTACGAGGACGAAAAAACATTCGTTGACGCTCCTTCACTGACCCATGAGCGACGGCACATACGCGAGCAGCGCGCGGAGAGACTGGTCGTCGACGGCCAACGATACCTGCACATCCGACTTCTCGACCTTCACGTCGACGTTTTGCAGCTTGATGCCGAGCGCGGCGAGCAGCTTCGCGTAGCCCATCGCCTGCTTGATCGCGCCGGAAGCGCTCTCGGCGGACGTGGCATCCGCGTACGTGATGCTACCGGCGATCTGCACGCCGTCCTTGAACGTCGCGAAGGCGCGCATCGCCTTCAGGTTGACGACCAGCGGTCCCGGGATCTGGCGCGTCGCTTCGGCCGGGATCGGCTGGCTCGCGAAGTCGCCGGCGACGGCGAACGCGGCGCCGGGCGCCTCGATCGTGGTGATCATCCACGCGGCGATGTCGCGCTTCACGCGCTTGTCGTTGATGCGCTCGAGCACGCGGCGGATGCCCTGCTCCGTCCCGACGATCGCGCGCGTGTCGGAGAGAAGCGTGAAGCCGATGTTGTTCACCGTGTAGACGTCGCGACCGGCGTACTGCGACGCGACGAGCGTGCCGCCGTTCTTCGTGGGCGTCTGCGCCGCGGCGACCTGCTTGATCTTCGCGCTGTCGAAGCGCCCGATGACGATCGCGGCGACGTCGATGCCCTGGTACGAGTAGCTCGCGAACGTGACGCGATCGACGTCACGCGAGGCCTGGAACCCAGCCTCAGCGCCGATCGGTACGTACTTCTCGACGATCTTCGCGAGGTCGGCGCCGAACGTCTGGCTGCTGAAGAACGCGCGCGCGTCGACGGTGCCCGCGGCAATGGCGTTGCCGGGAAGGAGCGAGAGCGCATCGTCCATGCCGGGCTCGCCTGCGGGGGACTTCGCCTCGGTGGCCTCCTTGCTGGGACAACCGACGAGGACGACCATCGAGACGAGCAGAAGCGGAAAGAAGAGCCAGCGAAACGCGTTCATGGGTGGGCCGCGAGCCTACCACGAGGCTTCGATGCGGCGCCGGTCACGACGTCGTGTACGAGCCCAGGACCTTGAAGAACTTGGAGTGACGGCGGACCTCTTCGATGGCGCCGACGATCGGACGATCGGTCGCGTGGCCCTGGACCTCGATGAAGAAGACGTATTGCCAGCTCTCGCCGGGCGTGGGTCGCGACTGGATCTTCGTGAGGTTGACCCCGCGCTCGGCGAACTGCTTCAGCACCTCGTGCAGCGCGCCGGGCGAGTCGCTCACGGCGAACACGACCGCGGTGAGATCGCCGCCGGAGCGGCTCGACGGACGCGTCCCGACGATCGCGTAGCGAACACGCTCCTCGCCCTCGTCGCGGACGTTGCGCTTCAGCACCTCGAGGCCGTGCTGCGCCGCGATCGACTCGTGTGCGAGCGCGGCCGAGCGGGGGTCGGCGGCGGCGAGCTGGCACGCGCCCATCGGCGTCTTCACGTCCATCACCTGCGCGCCGGGCAGGTCCGCGGCGATGAAGCGCTGGCAGTGCGCGCGATCCTTCGCGCTCGCGTAGACCTTCTCGATCTCGGCGAGCGATCCGGCCTTGCTCGCGAGCTGCAGGTTCACGTTCGTCTCGAAGCAGGCGACGATCTTCAGATCGCTCGACGTGAGCGCGGCGATCGTGGCCTGCATCAAGCCGTCCGTCCGCGTCTCGTACGGCACGACGGCGTAGCTCGCGCGCTGGCGCGTGACCTCGTCGAGCGTCGACGCGACGCTGTCGCACGCCGTGTACTCCGCGGCGACGCCGAAGCGGCTGCGCGCGGCGGCGTGTGCGAACGCGCCGTCGAGCCCGCAGAACGCGACGACGACGGGCGTCTCGAGCGAGAAGCACGTGGCGACGATCTCGCGGAAGATCTCGCGGAGGGCCTCGGGCGGGAGATCGCCGCCGGCAGCACCGGAGACGATCGCCTCGATTTGTGCGCGCTCCGGGAGCGAGATCGGCGATGCGAGCGACTTACGCGCCTCACCGACCTTCTTGGACAACTTCGCGCGGCGCTCGAGCGCGGCGAGGAGCTGCGCATCGACCTTGCCGATCTCCTGGCGGAGCTCCTCTACTTCGCGACGCTTGTCGGTCATGGTTGTATGTCAGGTTAGCACCGTTGCTCGCGACCGACCTGCGCGCCCTTCGTGACAAGTACGAGCGAATGCTCCGCTTGCGACGGCTCCACGAGCGCGCCCGAGACGACGCGGACTTCGTCGAGCCGGATCCCCGTCCCGCGATGGCCGAGCTCGCGCGCCTCTACCCCGGCGCGCTTCGCGAGATCGACGAGCTTCCGATCGACGTCATCCACGAGCGGCTCGAGCAGCTCGACGCCGCCGAGGCCGACCGCTCGCGTGTGCTCGCGTGGATGATCGCGCTCGATGCGTTTCATCGCCTGGCGCGCGGCGCGCTGACGGTGAAGCGCTGGCTCCATGGTCGCGCGTGGACGGAGTCCGTCGGCGCGTCGTTCCAGGCGGCGCTCGCGTCGATGCCCGAGCGCGAGCGCGCGGACGCCGTGCTCTGGACGAACGACCTCGCCGCCGTGGCGAAGCCCCCGCGCGGGCGCGTGATGGACCTCGTCTACGCGAAGCTCGCGCGCGAGCTCGGGATCGAGGTCAGCGCCGCGCGTGAAGCGGTGCTGCCGCGGTCACTTCGACGTCGGGGTCGAGGAGCCGGACGAGCCCCCCGAGCCTGAGGAGCCCCCCGAGCCGGACGAGCCGGACGAGCCGGACGAGCCGGAGGACCCGGACGAGCCGGAGGACCCGGACGTCCCGCCGCTGCCACCGCTGTCGCTCTTGGCGGGCGCTGCGGCCGCGGGCGCCGGCGGCGATGCGGCCGACGACCCCTCGGATTTGCCCTCTCCCCCCTTCGGTTTGGGCGACGAGGAGTAGAGGTCCGCGTACCAGCCGCCGCCCTTCAGAATGAAGTTTCCCCCAGAGATCTGACGCTTGGCGGTGGTCTTTTCACATTTGGGACAAACCTCGATGGCAGGCGCCGAGATCTTTTGAACCTCTTCCCACTGGTTCGCGCAATCCGTGCAGACGTACTCGTAGGTAGGCATGTGAAAGGTCGAACGGTTATGCGTCATCGTGCGCCGCTTTTCACGTGAAAAAACGCTGAACATCGATAAGCGCTTGCGTGCGCGCGCGTTCAGGCGTAACAACTGAACACTGACCGTATGTGACGTGACACTACGTCATGTAACCGGTCAGTAACGACCTGGCGCCTCTCCTCTTCTGAGGGTACGTGGGGCGTCCAGGCGTGAGTTTGATGGGCGGATTTTCCACAGGATCCCCACACGCGAGCAGAAATGAAGATCAAGCGCCTCGAGCTCCAAGGCTTCAAGTCGTTCGTCGACCGCACCGTCGTCAACTTCGATCACGAGATCATGGGTGTCGTCGGTCCGAACGGATGCGGCAAGTCGAACATCGTCGACGCCATCCGCTGGTCGATGGGCGAGCAGAGCGCGAAGCACCTCCGCGGCCGCAGCATGGAGGACGTCATCTTCAACGGCTCCGAGTCGCGCTCGCCCGCCGACTAC
The DNA here is from genome assembly GCA_028287065.1 of Labilithrix sp. Taxonomy (GTDB): domain Bacteria; phylum Myxococcota_A; class Polyangia; order Polyangiales; family Polyangiaceae; genus Labilithrix. Next base: position 7,059 of record JAQBQJ010000195.1, read on the forward strand.
GCGGAGGTCACGCTCACGTTCGAGAACGACGACCCGACGGACGTCCCCATCGAATACAAGGACTACACGGACATCGCCGTGACGCGTCGCCTGCATCGCAGCGGCGACAGCGAGTACCTGATCAACAAGACGCCCGTCCGCCTCAAGGACATCACCGACCTGTTCCTCGGAACCGGCATCGGAACGAAGGCGTACTCGATCGTCGAGCAGGGCAAGATCGGCCTGATCGTCAGCGCGAAGCCGGAGGACCGTCGTCTCCTCATCGAGGAGGCCGCCGGCATCACCAAGTTCAAGAGCCGGAAGAAGCAGGCCGAGCGCAAGATGGAGATGACGCAGCAGAACCTGCTGCGCGTCGGCGACATCGTCGCGGAGATCGAGCGCAACCTCGGCTCGCTCAAGCGGCAGGCCGCGAAGGCCGAGCGCTACATCTCGTACCGCGGCGAGCTCGAAGACCTCCAGCTCCACGACGCTTCGCACAAGTTCCTCGAGCTGCGCGGCTGGATCGTGCTCGAGCAGGGCCAGGTCGACGCGCTCGCTCTCGATGCCGACGCCGCGAAGGCCGGCCTCGTCGCGCGCGAAGCGGAGCTCGAGACGGCACGCCTCGAAGCGCATGCCGCCGAGGAGAAGCTCGAACAGGCGAACGCCGCGGCCTTCGCCGCCGACAACGAGGTCCGCGCCGAAGAGGCCGCCATCGAACGCGCGAAGGACCGCATCGAGGCGCTCCGGCGTCGCGAGGCGCAGGCCGAGACCGAGCTCCACGAAATCGAGGAGCAGGGCGCGATCCTCACGCGCGAGCGCGATACCGTCGCCGCCGAGGTCGCGGTCCTCGAGGACGGCGAGAACGGCGAAGCGAACGCCGCGGCGGCGCAGGAAGCACGCCTCGCGGAGCTCGCCGCCGAGAGCCAGGCTGCCGAGCGCGAGCTCGTCGAGCTGCGCCAGGCCATGAGCCGCGCGCAGGCCGAGATCGCCAGCTCCCAGGCCAAGCTCGAAGGCTTCGATCGTCGCAAGCAGGACATGATCCTGCGCGAGGAGAAGCAGTCGGCCGAGCGCGAGCAGCGCGAGGGCAACGTCCTCGAGCTCACCGCGCGCACAGAGCAGCTCGCGCTCGCGATCGACGACCTCCGCACCGGCAAGGTCACGACCGCCGAGGAGCGCACGCAGCTCGAGGAGCGCCTCGCCGATCTCCGCCGCGCCATCACCGTCAGCGAGCACGCGCTCGAAGAGGCGAAGTCCGAGGCCTCGAAGAAGCGCTCGCGCCTCCACGCGCTCACCGAGATGCACGCGCGCCGCGAAGGCGTCGGCGCCGGCGCGAAGGCGCTCGTCGAGACCAAGGACAAGAGCCTCGCGGGCCTGCTCGCCGATCGCATCGAGGCGCCTGCCGACCTCACCGCCGCGCTCGCCGGCCTGCTCGGCTCGCACCTCGAGGACGTCGTCGTCGAGGACGTGTCGCGCGGCGTCGAGCTCCTCGCCGAGCTCGCCACCGCACGCAAGGGGCGCGCGACGATCGTGCCGCGCCATCCCGCGTACGTCGCGGGCCGCCCTGCCCCGTGGGTCTACGATCGTCTCGATGCCGGCCGCGCCGCGCTCGAAGGGATCGTCGGTCGCCTCGCCGACTCGCTCCGCTTCGCGCCCGAAGACGAGGCGCTCGTTCGCTGCGTCGTCGGCGACGCCATCGTGGTCGAGAGCGTCGAGGCCGCGATGCACATCCGCGCGCTCGGCGCCGGCTATCGCGGCGCCGACCTCGCGGACTCCACGCTGGTCACGCGCGACGGCACGGTCTTCCACACGGACGGCCGCGTCTCCGGCGGCACCGGCGAAGAAGCCGCCGCGCACATGCTCGACGTCGCTCGCGAGATGCGCGAGCTGCAGCTCGAGGTCACGCGCCTCGACGCGCTCGTCAGCGAGCGGCTCGCGCACCATCAGTCGCTGCGCACGCAGATCGGCGAGTGCACGGGCGCCCTCGAGCGCGCGCGCCAGCAGGCCCACCAGAGCGAGCTCGCGCTCGTGCACGCCGAGAAGGACCTCCGCGCCGCCGAGGGCGAGCTCGAAGGCCACAACCGCCGCCTCGAGGCCCTCGCCGCCGATCTCGAAGAGCTCCGCAAGGCGATCGCCGAGGCCGAGGCCGAGCGCGCCGCTGCGCAGGAGGTCCTCGACAAGGCAAGCCTCGACCTCGACGAGGTCACGTCGCGCATCACCGACGCCGAGACCCGCGCGACCGACTGGCGCGATCAGGTCCAGGCGCAGCAGCAGCTCGTCATGGAGCGGAAGGTCGCCCTCGCCGGCGCACGCGAGAAGCTCGCGGCCGCCCGCGGCACGCTGCAGCGCCTCGCACGCAGCGAAGCCGAGCTCAGGGAGCGCGCGAAGCGTCTCGACAACGAGCTCGAACGCGGCGCCGCCGAGTACGGTGAGACGGCTGCGACGCTCGTGCGCCACAAGGAGCGCCTCGGTGACGCGCTCGATGCCGCGCGCATCGCGCAGGATCTGCTCGCGGAGACACGCACCGTGTCCGACGCGTTCCGCACCGACCTCACGGAGCGCGAGGGCGGCCTGAAGGACCTGCGCGTCCGTGCCGACGAGTCGCGCGAAGCGCTCACCGAGCACGAGATGGCGCTTCGCGAGCGGCAGCTCTCGATGGATCACCTGCTCACCGGCGTCCGCGAGAAGTTCCGTGGTCTCGATCTCGCGCGCGTCATCGGCGACTACCACCTCCGGCCCGCGCCCGACGGCGAGCTGCGCGATCGCATCCAGGAGCTCATCGGGCTGCTCGATCGCATGGGAAGCGTGAACCTCGACGCCATGCGCGAGCACGAGGACGCCGAAAAGCGGTACGTGTTCTACACGACGCAGAAGGCGGACCTCGACAAGGCGCTCGCCGATCTCGAACGCGCGATTCAGCAGATGAACCGCGAGAGCAAGAAGCTCTTCGAGGACACGTTCGCGGCGGTGAACGAGCGCTTCCAGACCATCTTCCCGAAGATGTTCCGCGGCGGTCGCGCCGAGCTGCGCCTCACGAATCCGAGCGACATGCTCGAGACCGGCATCGACATCATCGCGCAGCCGCCCGGCAAGAAGCTCTCGAGCATCGAGCTGATGAGCGGCGGCGAGAAGGCGCTCACGGCCGTCTCGCTCATCTTCGCCATCTTCCAGATCAAGCCCTCGCCGTTCTGCATCCTCGACGAGGTCGACGCGCCGCTCGACGAAGCCAACGTCGGTCGCTACTGCGACATGATCCGCGAGATGACCGATCGCTCGCAGTTCATCCTCATCACGCACATCAAGAAGACGATGCAGATGGTCGACATCCTGCACGGCGTCACGATGGGCGAGCCCGGCGTGTCGCGCCTCGTCAGCGTGAAGGTGAGCGAGACGGCGAAGGGCGTGAAGGTCGATCCGAAAGCGGAGAACGCGCCGGCCACGGCGGTCGCGTAAGCGAATGGCGATGCGGGGGCAGTGGGCGATCGGAGCGGCGATCGCATGCGCGGTCGCCGCCGGCGTCGTCGCGTGTCGCGGCGGGAACAAGGCGGACGTGCCGGTGGTGGAGGCGGGCGCCGTCGCGAGCGCGAGCGCGGAGGCGAACGCGGACGCGAGCGCGGACGCCAGTGCGGACGCCAGTGCGGATGCGGATGCGGATGCGGGAGCGGCCGACGCGACCACGACCGCGACCACGACCACGACCACGACCACGACGGGAGATGCGGGGAGCAGGCCGAAGGTCGTCAACGTCGACGAGGGCAGCGCGGGAAAGACGATCGAGCTCACGCCCGGGCAGTCGCTCGTGCTGATGCTCGGCGCCAATCCCACGACCGGCTTCGATTGGGCCGTGAGCAAGGCGCCCGCGGCGCTCGGGACGCCCGAGATGGGTTTCGTGCCGGGCGGCGATCAGATGGGCGCACCCGGCAAGCGACGGATCACGTGGACCGTGAAGGGCGCGCTGCCGGCGACGGAGCAGAGCGTCGAGCTCGGGTACGCGCGCAGCTTCGAGAAGGGCGTCGCGCCGTTCAAGACATTCAGGTTCAAGGTTCGGGCTCCGCGCTAGACGTGTCTGTCTCGCCGAGCGCTGTCCCCCGTACGTGTACGGGTGAGAAAGCGCCGCCACGCACGGCCCGTCGCACCCGGCTCACCCTGGCACGCACCACACGGCGCTCGCCCCTGCATCTTCGCGCACTTACGCCGCGCACGACGCTTGCTTGCGCGCAGGCATGCGCACGACCCAGCTTCGTCTTCGCTTCCTCGCCTCGCTCGCCGCGACCGGCGCTCTCGTCGGAGTCTCGGTCGCTGCGTGCGGCGGCGCCGTCGAGAGCAACAACGGCAACGGCACATCCGGCTCGAGCGGCTCGAGCGGCGCATCCGGCTCGAGCGGCTCGAGCGGCACATCCGGCTCGAGCGGCACATCCGGCTCGACGGTCCATCCGCCGACGAGCTCGCCGCCCCCGACCAGGCCCCCGCCGACGATGCCCGGCCCGGTGACCTGCGATTACGGCACGCCGAACACCGCCTGTTACACGCACGAGCAGCTCGAATCGCAGATCAGCCGCGGCGGCGGCCCACGCGGCGGCGACTCGATCGATGCCGGCGATCCTCCGGCTCCGGAGTTCGATCAGAACGGATGCCTCCCCGCGGCGATGGTCGAGGACGGCTGCTGCAACGCCGCCGTCGCCGGTCCGACGTGGACCGGCTCGACCTGCTGCTACGTGCACTGCACCGGCGCGTGCTGCGGACGCCCGTTCCTCGTCGACGGACAGGCCCGCGTCGCGCGCGTGTGCGAGCGCGACGACTGGATGACGGCACCCTCCTCGTTCACGCCGTCGACGCCGTTCACGCCCGCGCACGGCACCCCGGCGGTGTCACCGGCGAGCGGAACGCATCTCATCGGCTCCGCACACGCGTACGGCACCCTCGATCCGCAGGCGCGCGAGCGCATCGCCACCGCGTGGGCACACGACGCCGCGATGGAGCACGCATCGGTCGCATCGTTCGCACGCTTCACCCTCGAGCTGCTCGCGCTCGGCGCACCCGCCGATCTCCTGCTCGGCGCGCAGGATGCGACGCGCGACGAGGTGGAGCACGCGCGCGCATGCTTCGGCGTCGCCTCGCGCTACGCCGGCAAGGACCTCGGTCCGGGAAAGCTCGACGTGGGCGGTGCAGCGCCGGCGAGCGATCTCTCCTCTGTCGTCCGCGCGGCCGTGGTCGAGGGATGCATCGGCGAGACGCTGTCGGCGCTGCTCGCCGAGGCACGCCTCGCGCGCGCCGAGGACGACGACGT
>JAQBQJ010000196.1 GCA_028287065.1 Labilithrix sp.
GCGTCCGGAGGCGCGGCGGCGAGCGCGAGCGTCGTCGTCGTCGTCGCTGTCTCACCGGTCGCCATGCGGCTCGTTCCGCGGAACACGCCGCCGTCGTGCATGCGCAGGCTCTTCACCGTGATGTCGCCGAGGACCTTGCCCTTCGGACCGATCTCGAGATGACCCGACGCCTCGACGTCGCCGCGTACGCGACCGAGGACCACGACGTCGCGACCGCGAACGTTCCCTTCGACGATGCCGTCGCTGCCGACGACGACCGGGCCCTCGACGTCGATCGAGCCTTCGACCGAGCCGTCGACGCGGAAGCCGCCGGGCCCGCTCAGGTCGCCACGGACGCGGTTGCCTGCGCCGATCGTGCTTTCGACGGCGTAGGTCGGGATCGCAGAGCTCGCATCACGGAAGGGCCACATCGGAGAGAGGATACGGCAACGCGCGCCCTACGCTCGCGCTTGCCGGAATTTTGCGCGGGCGCTGTAAGCGCGTCAGCCGACGCGGCGCATCCCGCCTCCGCCGCCACCACCACCGCCTCTGCCACCGCCGCCGCCGCCCCCGCCACCCCCGCCACCACGTCGCTCCTGCATTTCACGGGCGATCGCGTCGAGCTCGCCCGCGTCGAGCGCCGCGCGCGCGGCGGGGAACAGCGTCCGCTCCTCGGCGTCGACGTGCGAGCGGTAGGCGGTCGCGAGCGCTCCGGCGATCTCGGCCAGGTCGGCGATGGCCGACGAGTCGTCGGGCGTGCGATCGAGCCGCTCGATGATCGTGTCGAGGCGCGCGTGCATCGCGACGTGCTCGCGATGCTCCGCGGTGAGGCGCTCGAGCAACGGCTGCACCTCCGGCTTGCTGCGCAGACGAGGGAACAGCGAGCTCTCCTCGTCGTCCTCGTGACGGCGCACCGCGCGCGCGAAGAAGGCAGCGACGTCGCGTATTGCATCGACGTCGGCAGCCGCGCCGTTGGCTTCGCGCGCCGCCCAGGACAGATCTTCGAGGCGCTCCTCGAGCCTGCGGTGCGAGCGCTCGAGCTGCTCGAACGGATCGCGCGCGTCGTCGAGCTTCATGGGCGGGAATGGAACGCCCACCCGCCTCGTCCGTCAACCGAGAGCACGACGCTGCGCACGTGCCTGCGCACCTGCCGACTGTGGTAAGCCTTAACGCTCCGGGGGCTCCACTCCCTCTCTTCTCGTCTTCTTTTGTTTTCGAGACAACACGCGCATGTTCAGGCGGATCGTGGGTGGCTTGGTGGACGCAGCAGGGCGACGGCCCGTTGTGGTCCTCCTGCTGTCGCTCCTCTTCCTGTTCGGCTCGTGGGGGTACGCACGGAAGCTCGAGCTGCGATCGGATTTCCTCGAGCTGCTCCCCCGCGACAGTCCCGGGTTCAAGGCGTTCGAGCACCAGCTCGGCCGTGTCGGCGGCGGCGCGACATTCCTCGTCGTCGTCGAGTCGCCCGACCGTGCGGCGAACGAGAAGCTCGTCGACGATCTCGGCGGCGCCCTGCAGAAGCAGGCCGACACGCGCACGGCATGCGTGAAGGCGTGCGCCGACGACGCGTGCAAGGCGGCGTGCGGCCCCGATTTCATCTCGTACGTCGAGAGCGGGACCAAGGACCTGCAGGCGTTCTTCGATCACCGGCAGTGGCTCTATGCATCGCTCCCCGACCTGATCGAAGCGGACGACACGCTCGACCACCAGATCGCGTTCCAGAGCGGGAACGTCGTCGACCTCGAAGCGCCCGACGAGCCGGCAGCTCCGAAGAAGCCGCCGCCACCACCGGCGACGGCCGATGCGGGGGCGAGTGACGCGGGAGCCAGCGCCGCCGGAGCGGCGGGTGCGGCGCCCCCGCTCAAGCCGGGGCAGCAACCCACGCTCGGCATGGACAAGTTCTACGACCGCTGGAAGACCGCGGCGAAGAAGCACAACGACTTCCCGAGTGGCTACTTCGCGAACGACGCCGGCACCGTGATGGTGATCCGCATCGTCTCGAATGCGTCGGGGACCGGCGGCTACAGCGGCGATCTCTTCCTCGCCGACATGAAGAAGCGCGTCGACGAGCTGCACTACACCGAGAAGTACCACCCGCAGATGAAGATCGGCTTCGCGGGCGACATCCCGAACGCCGTCGCCGAGAAGGAGTCGACCGTGAGCGAGGCCGCGTGGGCCTCGGGCCTCGCGTTCCTGCTCATCCTCGCGGGCATCGTCGTCTATTACCGATCGCCCTGGTCGCTCTTCATCGTGTCGCTCCCTGCGCTCATGGGCGTCGGCGCGGCGTACGCATTCGCGACCGCCGTCTTCGGTTACGTGAACACGCCGGGCGCGTTCCTCGGCGCGATCATCGTCGGCAACGGCATCAACTATCCGATCGTCCTGTTGTCGCGGTATCGCGAGTTCCGCGCGCGCGGCATGCCGAAGGAGGAGGCACGGCGCGAGGCCGTCCTCAACGCGTTCCGCGCCGAGCTCGTCGGCGCTTCGGTCGCGAGCATCGCGTACGGATCGCTCACCATCACGCAGTTCCGCGGCTTCAGCCAGTTCGGCACGATCGGCTTCGTCGGCATGCTGCTCGTCTGGGCCGCGATCGTGCCGGTCGTCCCTGCGCTCATCGTGATCTTCGAGTGGATCCAGGAGGAGCTCCTGCCGAGCTTCCTCAGCGATCCGGTTCCGCGCGTGAGCAGCGACGGCTCCAGCGGGCCGATCATGCGCGCCATCTCGCGCGTGACGGAGCGTTTCCCGGCGCTGTTCATCGTGGTGCCGCTGCTCGTGACCGCGTTCTTCGTCACGAAGCTGCCCGGCTACCTGCACGACCCGTGGGAGTACAACTTCTCGAAGCTCGGCTCGCGCTCGTCGAAGGTGGGCGGCGCCGGCGAGTGGAGCAACAAGGCCGACGAGGTGTTCCGCGGAAAGCAGAACATCTCCGGAACGCTGATCCTCGCCGATCGTCCGGAGCAGGTGCCCGCGCTCGAGGCGAAGATCCTCGAGAACGACAAGGCGGATCCGCAAGGGCAGCTCATCGACGAGATCGTCACGGTGCAGCACTTCCTGCCGGGCACCGCCGAGGAGCAGAAGAAGAAGCTCGAGGTCCTCGACCGCATGCGCGACCGACTCACGCCGGGCGTGCTGTTCGGCGTGTCGGAGAGCGAGCGGACGCGGCTCGAGGAGATGAAGCCGCCCGAGGACCTGGGCCTCACGCTGCCGAAGGACCTGCCGCCGCTGATCCGCAGGCGCTTCGAGGAGAACAACGGCGTGCTCGGCACGCTGATGTACATCAAGTACCAGTACGGCGTTCACTACTCCGACGGTCGCACGCTGCTGCGCATGGCGAAGACGACCGACAACGTGAAGCTCCCCGACGGCACGCTCGTCCAGACCGCGAGCCGCTCGACGATCTTCGCGGAGATGATCCGCTCGATGGAGCGCGACGGGCCGCTCGCGACCGTCGCGTCGTTCCTGGCCGTCATGGTGGTCGTGATCCTCGCGACGCGTTCGAAGGTCGGCACGTTCTCCGTGCTGCTCGCGCTGCTCATGGGCGTCGCGGCGCTCGTCGGCCTCGCCGCGTACACTGACACGAAGCTGAACTTCTTCAACTTCATCGCGCTGCCGATCACGTTCGGGATCGGGTGCGAGTACCCGTTCAACATCTTCGATCGAACGCGGCTCTTGAACGGCGACGTGAGCGCCGCGGTCGCGCGGTCGGGCGGCGCCGTCGCGCTGTGCAGCTACACGACGACCGTCGGCTACGGCTCGATGCTGTTCTCCGACAACCAGGCGCTGCAGTCGTTCGGCAAGCTCGCGATGTGGGGCGAGATCGCGTGCACGCTGACCGCGCTCTTCTTCCTGCCGTCGCTGCTGCACGTCCTGCTCGGCAGGCGCAACGAGCTCAAAACGTAGCGTTCGCGAACGCGTCGCCCACGAGCGCGACGAGGCGGTCCGCTTCGGCGCGCGAGAACGCGTCGAGGTGTGGTGAGTCGAGGTCGAGCACCGCGAGCACGAGGCCTTCGCGCGCGATCGGCACGACGAGCTCGGAGCGGGTGCGATCGTCGCACGCGATGTGACCGGGGAAGAGAGAGACGTCGGGCACGAGCTGCACCTCGGCGGTCCGCGCGCATGCGCCGCACACGCCGCGCGCGAGATCGATGCGCAGGCAGCCCATCGTCCCCTGGTAGGGACCTACCGCGAGCGTCCGCTCGCCGACGCGACGGTAGAAGCCGCACCAGCTCGTCTGGACGAGCGTTTCCCACAGGAGGCACGCGAGCGTGGATTCGATCGCGACCGCGTCGCGCTCGCCTTCGAGCACGGCGCGGATCTGCGGGAGCGCCGCATCGAGGCGAGCGACGCGCTCGGCGACGGACAGGAGATCGCCGCGCGCGGCGGGCGGGAGGAGGATGCCTTCGGACACGGCTGCGTATCGTAGCCGGCTGTCGGGGCGGCGACAGACCGTCCGTCGGACACCACCTCCGAACGGCGTTTTGGGGCCGCAACACGATGAATTCACGTGGCGAAGCGGCAGAGGACGGGGTGGCACGAGAGCTGTAAGAGGAGCACCAAACCGATGAGCACCGCTTCTCACGTTCCGTCCGCGCAGCACGACGCGGAGCTTCCCGCGACTGCACCTCCGGCCGCGCCCCCGCGCCCCTCCGAGACCTCGAGCCCGCCTTGGCCGCCCGCCTCGCCGTCTGCACGGTGGTGGTTCGCCTTCGATCGCTGGTTCGCGGTCGCGGATCAGGAAGAGGAGTTCGTGCTCGCCTGAGCGAACGCCGCGCGCCTCGCGCTACGGATACTTCGCCTTGATGTCTTCGACGCAGGCCTTGTCGAACGGGCTCGAGCACGCCTTCCGGACGAGCAAGATCTCTTGCGGCGTGCCGTGGCCGGCGCGGACCTTCGCCTCGAGGAGCCTGCGGACGTCGGCCGAGCGACCTTCGGCGGCGGCCTCGAGCGCCTTGTCCAGCACGCTCGGACCGGCCGGCTTTGCGGTGGTCGGCGGCGGCGTGGCGACCGGCGTCGCCGTCGTCACGCCCGTCGCTGCGGTCGTCGAATGCGACGGCGGATTGCGCGGCTGCGGCGTCGCGGGCGCCGGCGCGGTCACGACCGGCGTGGGGATCGCCGTCGTCGCGGGAGGGGACGAGATCGCGACCGGGAGCTGACTCGGCGTCGCCGACGGCTGATCGAGCTCGGCGAGCGCGCTCGTGAGCTTCGCGCGATGCGCCTCGTCGAGCGTCGTCGCCGCGCCGACCTTGGCGAGGAGCGCGCGCTTGACCGTCACGTCGGACGCGGCGGCGGCCTTCTTGAACATCGAGTCCGCCCAGGTGTTCTCGATCTCGCGGAAGTCCTTGTGGCCGCGCCACGGTGACTTCTCGGGCAACGTCGAGATCTGCTGGTAGGCCACGTCGCAGTCGTCGGCCGTACAGCTCTTCTTCGCCTCGGTGACGAGCGCCTGCTCGGTGTCGGGCGTCGTCGTGATCGTCCCGGGCGTCACGTCGGCGGCGCGCGCGCGGAGGACCCACACGAACGCGAGGATGATCAGTGCACCGACGACGCCGGCGCCGACGATCGGCACGGCGTAGCCGCCCCAGCCCTTGCGGCGCGGATCGGCGAGCTCGGCCTCGCGATCGCTGATCGCCGTGAGCTGCTGGCTCTCGTTCGGACCGGGAACGAACACCTGGCCGGCGCCGACGAACTTGAAGCGAACGTCGCCGAGCTCGATGACGTCGCCGGCTTCGATGATGCTGCGCTTCAGCTCCACTGCGTTGACGCGCACGCCGTTCGAGGAGCCCTTGTCGACGATCTCGTACCGTCCGTCGCCGAGCGCGTGGACCTCGCAGTGCAGGCGCGACACCGAGTTGTGGTTGACCGAGATGCTCGAATCCTCGGCGCGGCCGATCGTCATGCGCTCGCGCTCGAGCGGGTATTCGACGCCCGGCGTGGGGCCGACGAGCATGACGAAGCGGCTCGGGCGATCGGTCAGATCCTGGCCGCGGAACGCGGCGGCCATCGGGATCGTGGCCTTGACGTCGTGCCCGGGCTCCGTGGTCGTGACGGGGATCGCCGCGGTCTCGATCGCGGACGCGGCGTCGTCTTGCAGGACGATGCGGTAGTCGCCGATCTGGATCAGATCGCCGTGCTGGAGATCCTGCGTGTGCGCGACGCGCAGCCCGTTGACGAAGAGGCCGTTGTAGCTCGAGCGATCTTCGAGGACGAAGTTGTCCTTGGCGCCGTTGCCATTCGTGGGAACGGGCGGCGGGCGACCGCCATCAAGGCGCTTTCGTTTGATGCGGCCGTGCTCGCGCGAGACGTTCCGCTCCGTCAAACGGATGGTGTTCCCCTCTTGTCGCCCGATGGTGTAGTCATCGCGCGTAAGAGGGACGACCGTGCGTTTCCCTTCGTCGTCCTCGATGACCAGCTTCCACATGGCCTTCGCGTTCTCAGCCGAGCGACAGAAGGATATCGAGCCGTTGCCCCGAAAAGCAACGACGACCGCGGGTGCTACTGACGCTGGAAAAGTTCAGCATGCGTGGAACGCACTTCGTGCGTGTCGCAGCGTCGTATCACTGTTGGGTGGGTCCTTGCTCGCCTTCGTTGTGCTGACGATGATGGCCTGCGGATCGTCCGCCCCAGGGACGATCGGCGCACTGCTCGGCCAGCGTACGGACGGGCGACTTTTCGTGCGCGGCGTGCCGCCGGGGCAGGGGGCGGACCGCGCCGGCCTCGAGGTCGACGACGAAATCGTCGCGATCGAGGGGAAGCCGGTCAAGGAGATGAGCCAGGAGGACGTGCGGCGGTCGGTGCGCGGCGATGTCGGCTCGGCGATGACCATCACGGTCGAGCGGGGCGGACAACGGCGCGACGTGAAGGTCCAGCGAAGCCCGATCCTGGCGGACAAGCCGGAGAAGGCCTCGACCTCGAAGCCATGAGCGGTCCGGCGTGGCTCTACTTGCACGGCTTCGCGTCGAGCCCGAGCTCGACGAAGGCGAGGGCGTTCGCGGCGTGGGGCACGGCGCGCGGCGTCGCGATCGACGCGCTCGATCTGCGCGTGCCGTCGTTCGAGAACCTGCGGTTTTCTGCGATCAAAGCGCGGGTTCGCGAGGCGATCGACGCGAGCGGAGGCGGCGGCGCGTCGCGTGCGCGGGCGGCGTTGATCGGCTCGAGCCTCGGCGGATTGACGGCGTGCCGCGTCGCCGAAGAGGACGCGCGCGTATGCGCGGTGCTCGCGATGGCGCCGGCGTTTCGGCTCGCGGAGCGCTGGCGTACGCGCATGGAAGAAGCCGCGTGGGACGCCTGGCGCCGCGACGGTTTCCTCGAGGTCGACGATCACGCGACGAAGACGAAGGCGCGCGTCGACTTCGGCTTCGTCGAGGAGCTCGAACGGCTCGACGCCGGCTACCCGGACGTCCGCGTCCCGGTCCTGATCGTCCACGGCACGAAGGACGACGTCGTCGACGTCGATCGCTCGCGCGATTTCGCCCGCGGCAAGCGTCACGTCCGCCTGGTCGAGGTCGACGACGGCCACGAGCTGACCGCCTCGATCCCGCGCATCCTCACGGAAGCCGAAGCCTTTTTCGCCCCGCTCCTGGGTCCCGTCCCCCGTCCTTAGTTCCGTCCCCCGTCCTTGGTTCCGGTCCACCCGTCCTTAGTTCGGGCGGCGGTCCTTAGTTCGGGTGGGGGGCTTGACACGGCGCGTTAGTGCGTCATGTTGTAACGCGACGCGTTAGTGAACCTCATCCGAACCACGCGTCGGAGGTCCCCATGAGCAGCCACACGAACGATACGCAGCCTGTCCTCGTCGATGCCAGCGCGGCCGCCGCGAACGCCAAGCGCGACTCCGTCGTCGACGACGTCTTCGACACCGTCACCGCGTGGGCCGCGCAGGGGCTCGTCGTCGCGAAGCGCGGCCTCGAAGCCAGCGCGAAGTGGCTCGACGCCCAGGCGAAGGTCGTCGGCGAGCTCGCGAACAAGCTCGGCACGCCCCAGCACTGAGCGATCACTCCATGCGCTGCGGCTCGCCCTCGGGCAGCAGCGCCACGAACGCATCGCGCGCTTCGTCGATCCGCGCGACGTCGCGGCCGTCGAACGTGAGCTTCGTGCGATACGTCGGGTCCTGCCATTTCGGGTAGGACCCGACCCCGACATCCGGGAATTTCGCGACGATCGCGTCGAGGAGCGGCTTCAGGTCGCCCTCGTCCATCTTCGTGAAGACCGCGCGCGACACGTAGCCCGTGCCGCTGCCGATGCGTCCGACGACGACCGGAAGCTTCATGCGGAAGATCTCCGGCACGCCCGGCATCAGCCACACGTTCTCGAAGCGGATCGTCGGCCAGCGGATCTCGTCGCTGGATTCGAGCGTCGCGCCCTCGGGCACGAGCGCCATGCGGAGGTGACCCTCGGTGCAGCGCTCCTTGTAGTGATCGCGCAGCATCTTCGCGAGCGTCGGATCCTCGACGGCGGCGACGCCGAAGGCCTTCGCGACGCCCATCACGGTCACGTCGTCGTGTGTCGGCCCCACGCCGCCCGACGTGAACAGCCAGTCGTGCGTGCGCGAGAGCACCTCTACCTCGCGCGCGATCTCGTCGACGTCGTCGAGGATCATGACCACACGGCGGAGCTCGACGCCGAGGCCGCGGAGCGTGCGTGCGAGGACGTGGACGTTCGCCTCTTCGACCTTGCCGGAGAGCAGCTCGTTGCCGATGACGAGCGCTGCCGCGGTCGAGGGAGGTGCAAGCGCCGGCATGGGTGACCGCCCGCGAGTCTAGCCAACCTGCCGTCTCCGGCCCTCCAAATCTCACGGCCACCGCGGACATCCCGATCGCCGTGTGACACACACGACACAGCCTCCCGAAGGTCGGCTAGCATTCGTGGTGTGCGACGGATCCTCGTGGTGGAAGACTCCGCGTCGACGCGATCGTTCGTGCGCGCGATCCTCGAGGACCCGGCGTCCGCCGCCGCGATGGGCGCCGTGGAGGTCACCGAGGCCCAGAGCGGCTTCGACGCGATGCGGCTGCTGCCGCGCGCGCGTTACGACCTGATCATCACCGACATCAACATGCCCGACGTGAACGGGCTCGAGCTGATCCACTTCATCCGCAAGTCGGAGCAGTATCGGACGACGCCCCTCGTCATCATCTCGACGCAAGCGACCGAGCGCGACGTCGAGCGCGGGCGCAAGCTGGGCGCCGATGCCTATGTCCCGAAGCCCTTCGCGCCCGAGCTGATGCGCGAGACGTGCGCACGGCTCCTCGGAACGGCGCGACCGGTGAGCGATGGCTGAGAACGTAGGCGGCGGCGGAGGACGCGGCGAGAGCGCCGGCGACAAAGCGCGCGAGGAGTTCTTCTCGGAGGCACAGGAGATCGTCGACGGCCTGAGCCGCGATCTCCTCGCGCTCGACGACGTGTGCCGTCGCGGCGGCAGCGACGCCGAGCTCGTGAACGACGTCTTCCGTGCGGTGCACACGCTGAAGGGGCTCTCCGGCCTCTTCGGCGCCGCGATGATGAGCGGCCTGTCGCACGAGCTCGAGAACCTGCTCGACGACCTCCGGCTCGGTCGCATCGAGCTCACGTCGCAGGTGCTCGACCTCCTCTTCCAGTCCGTCGAGCTGTACGGACGCATCCTCGCCGCGGCGAAGGGCGATGCGCCCGAGCCTGCGCCCGAGGTGAAGGCGCTCCTCGCCGCGCTCGGCCAGGTCGCGCAGCAGAAGGGCGGCGGCGGAGGCAGCGTCGTCGCGCAATACGAGCTCGATCCCGGGCTGCTCGGCGTGCTCACCGAATACGAGGAGCATCGCCTGCGCACGAACCTCCAGGCGGGCCTCTCGCTCTACCGGATGCGCGTGCAGTTCCAGCTCGCGACCATCGACTCCGCCCTCGACGACCTCAAGGCGAAGACGCGCCCGCACGGCGAGATCATCACGTTCCTGCCGACGGGCGAGGGCGGCGACGCCGAGAGCGTCGAGCTCGAGATCCTCGTCGCGAGCCGCGCGAACCTGGGCGTGCTGCGCGGCGCGGTCGCCGGTCCGAACATCAGCGTCGAAGAGGTGCGTCGTCGCGACGGCGCATCCAATCCGCTCGCGAGCATCCCGCCGCCGCCGTTGGACGATCGCTCACGCGAACGCGATCAGACCGATCCGTACGGCGGCGTGTCGATGAGCCCGCCGACCACGTCCGGCGGCGATGCGCTGCTCGACGAGATCAACGCCGCGGGCGCCGGCGCCACGCGCACGTCGGCGCCGCCTCCGGCGCCCTCGTTTCCGCCCGGACCCGGTGGTCAGCTCGGCACGTTCCCGCCCGGCGGGATCCCCGGCATGCCGGTCCCGGGCATCGCCGCTGGTGGAGCGGGCGCCGCGGCCCAGGGCGCAAGCGGCGGCTCCGGCGCGACGCAGCGCGAGCTCACGCTCCGCAGCGTCACGCAGACGGTCCGCGTCGACATCCGCAAGCTCGATCACCTGATGAACATCGTCGGCGAGCTCGCGATCGTGCGCGGCGTCGTCGCGCGGCTCTCCGAGCGCGTGCGCCTCGATCCGGATCTGAAGGAGATCGCGCCCGACCTCCATCGCCTGCATCGCTCGTTCGACCGCCACCTCGCGCAGATGCAGAACGGCATCCTCGAGGTCCGCATGGTCCCGCTGGGCCAGGTCTTCGACAAGCTCGCGCGCATCGTCCGGCAGATCTCGCGCGAGCACGACAAGCAGGTGAACCTCGTCATCACCGGCGCCGAGACCGAGATCGACAAGCTGATCGTCGAGGAGCTCTCCGATCCTCTGATGCACATGATCCGCAACGCGATCGACCACGGCATCGAGGACAAAGACGAGCGCATGCGCGTCGGTAAGCCGGCCGTCGGCACGATCGCGCTGAATGCCTTCCAGAAGGGCAATCACGTCGTCCTCGAGATCGAAGACGACGGCAAGGGCATGGACCCGAAGGTCATCCTCGCGGCTGCGCTCCGGCGCGGGCTCGTGACCGAGTCCGAGGCCCGCGAGATGAGCGACAAGGAGGTCCTCACCCTCGTCTTCCAGCCCGGCTTCACGACGCGCGACGACGTCACCGCCCTGTCCGGCCGCGGCGTCGGCATGGACATCGTCAAGACGAACATCAGCAAGCTCGGCGGCGTCGTCGACATCTCGAGCGAGGTCGGCATCGGCACGAAGATGACGATCACGCTGCCGATCACGCTCGCGATCATCAGCGTGCTCATGCTCGAGGTCGCCGGCCGCACGTTCTGCATGCCGCTCGCAAGCGTCGAGGAGGCGATCGTCTTCGACGACGCGATGATCAAGACCTTCGAGGGCCGCGAGGTGATGACGCAACGCGGAGCGACGCTCCCCATCGCGCGCCTCGCCAAGCTGTTCCAGCTCGAGGGCTGGCGACCCGGCGTGTGGATCAACGAGTCCGCGCCCACGCCCAAGCCTCCGGAGGTGAGGCCCGGTCGCAAGGCGAAGAGCTACTGCGTCGTCGCGACGGTCGCCGATCGCCGCGTCGGGTTCATCGTCGATCGGCTCGTCGGACAGCAGGACATCGTCATCAAGGCGCTCGGAAAGTCCCTGAAAAAGGCGCGCGGCCTCGCCGGCGCGACCGAGCTCGGCGATCAACGCGTCGGTCTCGTGCTCGACGCCGCGGCGCTCATCAACGAGGTGCTCGCGAGCTCGACGGAGGGCCGCATCGCGGGTGCGCTCGAGGGCCCGCGCTCGCCGAAGACAGGCATCGACCCGCGCGACGCGCGCAGCGACGGAGGCATGTCGTGAAGGCGCTCGTCTCGCGTCGTGGCGAAGGCCGCTCCGCGCTCCAGCGCGCCGACGAGCTCGGCAAGCGCGCCGAGTACCTGGCATTCATGCTGGGCACCGAGGCGTACGCCATCCAGATCGGCAACATCGTCGAGATCCTGAAGCCGCTGCCGATCACCGAAGTGCCGCGCGCCGATCCCGAGGTCGTCGGCGTGATGAGCGTGCGCGGTCGCCTCGTCACGGTCGTCGATCTGAAGCGGCGCTTCCGTCTCACGCGCAGCTTCACGATGGACAAGAAGAGCCGCATCCTCCTCGTCGACGCGGCCGACGAGCTGATCGGCCTGCTCGTCGACGAGGTGCTCCAGGTCTATCGCCTCGCCGAGAGCGAGGTCGAGCCGCCGCAGGTGCTCGGCACCGAGCAACCGCCTCATGTCGTCGGGATCGGACGGCCCGCGGGCGGCGCCGTGCTGCTCTTGCTCGATCTCGCCCCGCTCTTCCTCGACTGACAAGGGTCCGGAGCTCGCATCATGCCCAGGCAACGCCACGATCCCACGAAGAACCTCGTCGGCTTCCTCGTCGGCGACGTCGCCTATGCCGTGCGCATCGAGACGGTCCGCGAGATCGTCAACCCGCTCGACGTCGTCGAGCTGCCTCGCGCGCCGATCGCGGTGCGCGGAGTCGCGTCGTTCCGCGGCGAGGTCGTGCCGGTCATCGATCTCCGCGTGCGCTTCGCCCTCGCGCCGGGCGGGCCCACCCGCAAGAACAAGTGGATCGTCATCGACGTCGCGCCCAAGCCGAAGGTCGTCGCGCACGAGCCTGCTCCGCCGCCGACCGCCGGTCGCTACGTCGCGCTCGTCGTCGACTCCGTCACGGAGGTCTTCGGCACCGGCGGCGAGGCGATTCGCCCTGCGCCCACGCTCGGGACCGGCGACGACATCCGAGGCATCGAAGGCGTGGCGACGTACGACGGCGGTCTCGTCTTCGTGCTCGACGTCCGTGCATTCAGCGCGCTCGCCGATGCCGTCGCGCGTGACATGCCCGCGTCACCGGCCTCTTCGTTCGGAGCTTCATGAGCGATCGCGTCACGAGCGTGCGTGCGCGGCTCGCGGACGCCGAGCCCGAGGTCCGTCGACTCGCGACCCAGGAGATCCCCGCGCTGCCCGCGCCGGAGTCGTGTGAGCTCTTGCTCGTCGCGCTCGCGGACGGCGACTGGCGCGTCCGCAAGGAGGCCGCGACGATCGCCGCACGCGTCGAGCCGCGGACCGCCGTCGTCTTTGCGGTCGCGCGCGCGCTCGGTGAGCGCGATCACATCGGCCTGCGCAACGCCGCGGTCGAGGCGCTCGTGTCGATCGGGCCCGATGCGGT
The DNA here is from genome assembly GCA_028287065.1 of Labilithrix sp. Classification (GTDB taxonomy): domain Bacteria; phylum Myxococcota_A; class Polyangia; order Polyangiales; family Polyangiaceae; genus Labilithrix. The sequence continues at coordinate 13,059 of JAQBQJ010000196.1, forward strand.
GCCCGGCGCGATCGACGCGCTCACGCGACTCGATGCCGACGGTCGCAAGCTCGCCGTCGAGATGCTCGCCGGCGCGCCCACGCTGCCGGGCATGCGCGCGCTCGCGAAATGCCTCGACGACGTCGACCCGAACGTGGTCGTCGCGGCCGCCGAGGGCCTCGGTCGCGCGCATCTCGCCGGCGACGAAGCTCGCGAGCTGGCGAGCGCCGCGCTCACGCGCTTGCTCGGAGCGGAGGACACGCCCTCACGCCTCGCGGCGCTCGAGGCGCTTCGCAATCTCGACGAGGGCGTGCCGTGGAGCGCGCTCGAGCCGCTGTTCGCGGATCCACTCCTGCGTCGTCCGGCGATCGCCGCAGCGGGCGGGAGCACGACACCGCGCGCCGTTCGTGCGCTCGCGGAGGCCTGCGCCGATCCGAGCCCCACGCTGTCACTCGAGGCGACGCTCGCCCTCGGTCGCAGCATCGAAGAGGCTTGGGGCGACGACGATCTCCTCGACGTCGCCGCGAAGACGCTCCGCGCATCGCCGCAAGCGCACGAACGTCTTCGCGAGCTCGCGAAGGCCGGCGGCGACGTCGCGGCGCGCGGTGCTGCGGTGCTCGCGCTGGGCCTCGTGCGCGATCCCGACGACGTGGCCGTGATCGCGGACGCGCTCGCCGACGATTCCACCGCCGATCGCGCCGAGGCGGCGCTCCGTCTCTTCGGACAGGAAGCCGTGGAGCCGCTGCTCGTCGCCGGCCGCACTGGCGCACCTTCGCTTCGCGGCGCGACGATCTCGATGCTTCCGCAGCTCGCGCTCGCAGCCGGCGCGTCCGGCGCGGTGCCGGCCGAGTCCGAGGGCCTGATCGCGATGCGCGAGGCGCTCTCCGATCCGTCGTCCGACGTCGTCGCGCCCGCGTTGAAGAGCCTCGCCATCGTCGGCGGCCCCACCGATCTCGCCGCGGTGGCGCGTCATGTGTCGAGCCCCGACCCGAAGGTGGCGGGCGCGGCACACGGCGCGCTCCTCGCGATCGCGGCGCGTCATCTCGAGACGGCGCGTGCGGCGGCAACGGGCGTCGACCCACGCAGCGACGGCGCGCTGACCGTCACGATCGTGCTCGATGCGCTCGCGCGCGCGAAGGCGACGCGTCCCGAGGACGCCGAGTTCCTCACCAGCGCGCTCACGCATCGCGAGGCTGCGGTGCGACGCGGCGCGATCGAGGCGCTCGCGTCGATCGGCGGCGAGGACGTCGCGGTCGCGGTCACGCTCTCACTCGCGGACGAGGAGCCGGTCGTCGCCCATGCGGCGATCCGCGCGCTCGGTCGCCTCGGTCGTGCAGGGCAGCTCGCGTCGCTCGCTGCGACGACGCGCGATCCGATCCGGCTCGCGTCGGTGCTCCGCGCCTTGAAGGACGCGGATCCCGAGCGCGCGTTCGCGGCTGCGCGTCCGCTGCTGCGCTCGACGGAAGCCGCGGTCGCCGCCGCCGCCGTCGAGGTGGTCGGCGCGATCGACGTCGAGGCGCGCATCGAGGCGCTCATGGGCGCGGCGGATCATCCTGATCACGAGGTCGCGAAGCTCGCGCTCGCGCAGCTCGCGAACACCGGCGACGAGCGCGCGCTGGCGTCGCTCGCCCGCGCGATCGAGCACGAAGCCGAGGCGGTACGACGCTACGCCGCCGAGCTGCTCGGCCACGAAGGCGGCGCCGAGGCGGAGAGCATGTTGCGCGCGCGGCTCGATCGCGAGCGCAGCGCCGAGGTCCGCAACACCATCATGGCTGCTCTCTCGGCGCGCCGCGAAGGCGAGGCGCCGGCGTGACACGACGGCTGTTCGGCGCAGGCGTCGGCGAGGCTGTCCTCCGTGCGGACGAGTACCGGCTGCTCCGCGATCTGGTGAGCGAGCGGCTCGGCATCTGGTTCGGACCGGAGTCGCGGCTCTCGCTCGAGCGCCGGCTGCGCGAGCGGCTGACCGTGCGCGGCCTCGCGTCGTATGGCGACTACTACCAGCTCCTGAAGTACAGCCCGCTAGCCCACGAGGAGTGGGACGAGGCCGCGGAGCTGCTGACGACGCACGAGACGTATTTCTTCCGCGAGGACTACCAGCTCCGCGCGTTCAAGAACGAGCTCTTGCCGATGCTCGCCGAGCGCGGGAAGCAGCGACGGCGCCTGCACGTCTGGAGCGCCGGGTGCTCGACGGGCGAAGAGGCGTACACGATCGCGATGCTCGTGCTGGAGAGCGGCCTCTTCGAGGGGTGGGAGGTGCGCGTCTACGGCTCCGACCTCTCGAAGAAGTGCATCGCCGCAGCGCGGCGCGGGGTCTACGGACCTACCTCGTTTCGGACGACCAGCGACGAGGCGAAGCGCGCGTGGTTCGTGGCTGCACCCGGACGGCAGGACGCGAGCGGCGGCGAGTGCCTCGGTGTGTCGCCGGTGGTGCGCGGGCTCTGCCATTTCGGCCAGATGAACCTGCTGGACGAGGAGCGCACGCACCTCGTGGGACGCTGCGACGTCATCTTTTGTCGCAACGTCCTCATCTACTTCGACGGCCCGCGACGGAAACGCGTCATCGAGATGTTCCACGAGCGGCTCGTCCACGGCGGAGTGCTCTTGCTCGGTCATGCCGAGTCGCTGTTGAATGTCTCGACGGCGTTCGAGCTGTTACACTTGAAAGAAGACCTCGTGTATCGCAAGCCGATGGCCTCCCAAGACCCGTGACGACGAAACCTCCGATCCGGCTGCTCGTGGTGGATGACTCGGCGTACAACCGCCGGAACATCGCCGACGTGTTCGCGACGTACTCCGAGGTCGAGGTCGTCGGGAAGGCTGCGGACGGCGAAGAGGCGTTGCGCCTCGCGTCGCTGCTCAAGCCCGACGTCATCACGCTCGATCTCGAGATGCCCCGTATGGACGGCTTCACGTTCCTGCGCATCCTGATGTCGCGCCAGCCCACGCCGGTCATCGTCGTGTCGTCGTATTCGCAGAAGGAGAACGTCTTCAAGGCGCTCGAGCTCGGCGCCCTCGACTTCGTGGCGAAGCCGACCGCGCAGATCTCGCCGGACGCGACGGACCTCCGCGACCAGATCCTCGAGAAGGTGCTGCTCGTGCGGCAGCTCCGCTCGAACTTCACGCCGCCTCCGCCGCTCTCGCGCCGCCAGGTGAGCGGGAGCTTCTCGACCGATGGCCGGCCGGTCTACCCCGACTCGACGTCGATGCGGGCGGCGAGCGCGTACATCGCGCCGAAGCACGTCATCGCGATCGCGAGCTCGACGGGCGGGCCTTCGGCGCTCCTCGAGATCTTCTCGAAGGTGCCGCTCACGAGCACGGCGGGCATCGTGGTCGCGCAGCACATGCCGGACAAGTTCACGCGCACGTTCGCGGAGCGTCTCGACAAGCGCGGCGCGGTCCGCACGAGCGAGGCGGTCGACGGCGATCGTCTCGGCAAGCTCTCCGGATTCGTGTGCCCGGGTCGGCAGTGCATGGAGGTCCATCAGAACGGCCTCGAGCTGAAGATCGCGATCGGCGCGCCGAAGCCGGACGATCGCTACGTGCCGAGCGCAGACCGCCTGCTGAAGAGCGTAGCGGCGGCGTGCGGAGCGAGGTCGGTGGGCGTGATCCTCACGGGGATGGGCGACGACGGCGTCGAAGGCGCGCGCGCGATCCGCGATGCAGGCGGTCTGGTCATCGCAGAGGCGCAAGAGACCGCGGTGGTGTACGGCATGCCGGGCGCAGCGGTGCGAGCAGGCATCCCGCAGAAGGTGCTGCCGCTTCCCCAGATCGCCGAATTCCTGGCGACGCTGTGACGCCCCGCAGATCCGAGAAACAGGCGGAGACGCGGGGACGCAGAGCCGAGAGGAGATTTGTTGCTCGAGACATGCGTTCAAGAACGCATGTCTCGAACAAAGAAACTCCGCGTTCGCTCCGCGTCTCAGCGTCTCCGCCTGTTTCTCGGATGGTGGCTACCCCCGGAACGACTCCGGGGTGATGCCGAAGCGCTTCATCCACCGATGGATCTGCATGCGCGTCTTGCCCATCGTGCGGGCGACCTCGCTCACGTTGCCATGCGTGCGCGTCAGCTCCGCCGACAGCTCTGCGCGCAGCCGCTCGTCGTCCTCGGACAGCGGACGCGACGACGCCGTAGCGGCCGGTGACGACGCCGGCGTAGGCGCCGGCGCCGATGCGGGCATGCGGCCCGACGTCGGAGCGCGCGACGCACGGAGCGCGTCGCCCACGTGCTCGATACGGAGCAGGTCTTCCGTCGACGTGACGACCGCGACCGACAGCAGATGCTCGAGCTCGCGCACGTTGCGCGGCCACGAATGCGAGACCAGCGCGGTCACGAGGTCCGGAGAGAGACGCAGCTTGTCGGCGCGCTCCGGGGCGAGCCGCGGCAGGAGGTCCGCGATCAACAGCCCGAGATCGGGTAGACGCTCGCGCAGCGGAACGAGCCGATGCACGTACGCCGCGACGCGCGCATAGAGGTCGGGGCGGAACGTCGGCGAATCCTCGATCGGCTTCAGCGTCGCCGCCACCACGCGGAGATCGACCGCGACGGGCTTCGTCGCGCCCAGCGGCAGCACCTCCTTCTCCTGCAGCACACGCAGGAGCGTGGCCTGCGCCGCGGCGGGGAGCTCGCCGATCTCGTCGAGGAAGAGCGTTCCGCCCGACGATGCACGCACGAGGCCCGGCTCATCGCGCACCGCGCCGGAGAACGCACCTTTGACGTATCCGAAGAGCTGGCTCTCGACGAGCGTGGGCGCGAGCGCACCGCAGTTGATCGCCACGAACGGACCGGTTCGCGCCGAGACGTCGTGCACGGTGCGTGCGAGCACCTCCTTGCCCGCGCCGCTCTCGCCGAGCAGGAGGACCGGAAGCTTCGCCATCGCGACGCGGACGAGCCGTGGCATCTGCTGCTCGACCAGCGGGACCAGAGTCCCGATGCCGCGTGGGCGCGACTTGATCGAGGCCGCGTCGACGAAGCGCTGTGAGCCGTCCGGGACCTGCTCGGACGGATTCACGACGAGCCCCGTCGCGCCGAGCGTGATCACCGTCGCCTGATCGATCGCGGCGCTCTCCACGCGCACGAAGCCGACGTACGACCCGTTCGTCGAGCCGAGGTCCTCGAGCAGCCAGCCGTCGTCCTCCTTCACGAGGCGCGCGTGCTTGCCCGACATGCGCGGATCCGGCACCTCGAGCGTCGCGATTCCGCCGGGATCGACGCGCCAGGTGCGCGCGGCGCCTCGTCCGATGCGGACCTCCTTCACGTCGCCGAGCAGCGCGCGTAGTCCGCCGGCGAGGGCTCGCTCTCCCTCGAGCACGACGTAGAGCACAGGAGCGCGGTTCGGCGTCGAGGGCGCCGAGGGATCGTCGCGATGCGTGTTCGTGAGCGTACGTTCCATCACGACGAGGGGTTCGAGGCCTCGGGGCGTTCGAGACTATCTCACAAAACGACGAACGCCCTCCTCTTGCGAGAAGGGCGTTCGCTGCGGTGGCGGCGTCGTTACGGCCGCGTCATGTCACGAGCCGCCGGTCGTGATCGAGTTGTCGTCGCTCGACCAGCTCGCGTTCTTGTCGACGAAGCAGTTCTCGTCGCCCTTGAAGCTCGAGTTCACCGACGAGCGCCACGTGCCGTCCTGGCAGGTGAACCGCACGTTGTTCCAGTAAACGCGCTGGCACGGGCCGGGGAACGAGTAGCCGTAGTAGGTGCCGTCGGGGTACACGACCTCGTCGTTGTGCGCGCCGGCGCCGAGGTTGAAGTTCACGTACGCGCCGTTGTGGCGGTGCTGAACCGTCGTCGCGGCGCACGAGTCGCACGTGGTATCGTCACCGCCGCACACGCCGCACTTGTCGAGGACCTTGTTCGAGCCGAGCACGCCGTCGCAACCCTTCGCCTGCGGGACGCAGTCCTTCGCGGTGTACTCGGTGGTGAGCGCGAGCTTCACCTGCGACGCGTCCGTGAGGTGGCGAATCGTGTAAGAGATCGGGACGCCCGGGTTGTCCTTGTCGAAGTTCGCGCCGCTCACGAGGAACGTGCGGATCTTCTCGAACTGGTCCTGGCCGGTGACGGCATTGATGGCGAGCTCCGCGTTGCCACCGAGACCGAACGCCTTGATCGTCGACTCGTTGATGGTCGTCTTCCACGACGCCGACACGCTGCCGCCCGCAGAGACCGACGGGCCGCTGTACGAGCCCTTCACGGCCGCCTCGAGGTCGAGCGAAGACCCCTTCGACTCGAACAGGATGTAGAAGATGCGGCCGTACGTGACGCCGGAGACGTAGACCGGCGGGTTGCCGGCCGCGGCGTAGGGCGCGAGGTCCTGCGCCGTGACACTCGGCGCGAACACGCCGGCTGCGCCCTGCGGCGCGTCGAACGCCATCGTGAAGTACTCCTGCGAGAACTGGATGAGGTACCGGCTCTTCTCGTCCTTCTTGTCGACGGACAGCGAAGCCGCCGCCGACCAGTTCGTACCCTCGACGTTCGCGTCGACCGCGACGGCGAGCTGCTCGGAGGAGTAGATCGACTCGAAGCTGTACGAGAACTTGGCGGGCGTCTTACCCGTGTAGTTTGCAAGGATCTCGTTCTGCGCCTGCGTGGCGGCCGAGAGCGACGGCTCCTCCATCTTCTTGAAGAACGGCCCGCCGCCGCCGGAGGCGAGCGTGAGCGTGATCGTGCCGGGCGCGCGCTTCACCGGGACCGGGTCGAGGATGCCGCCCGCCATCGACTTGCCCTGCACGAGCGAGCCGGGCCAGAGCACGTCGGCGTTCGGGTTCAGCGCGACGAACTTCTCCGGCACCTTGGTCAGGCTGTAGTTCGTGTACTTGCACTGATACGTCGTGCCGCCCTCGCCGGGCACCTGCAGCGTCTCCGGCTTGCTCGTCTCGACGGGGGCCGGGTCGGCCTTCTTGTCGGTCGTGAGGAACCCCGCGGCCCTGACGAGCGCGTTGATCTTGCCGGCCTCGTCGGCGTTGTCGCCGGTGCCGGGCGCGGCGCCGGGCGCATCTTGCGCGGCCGGTGCATCGCCACCAGCTCCGCCGATCTCCGCATCCGGAGTTGCGCTGCTGCACGCGACCGCGAGAGCGACGAGGGAGAGCGAACCGAGCTTGATGAACGTCCTCATGATGACCGACCGAGCCTTTCGAGATGAAGTCGCTGCGTTGATTCGCAGCGTGTTCGAGGTCATTGCGAGACGAGTGCCAAGGCCGAGGACGTCGCCGGCGGCGCGCTCACTCCTCATAGGCGCGGAAAACGCGCGGAGCTCGCGCCGGGTGTACCGCGATACACCCCTGATACAGGGCCCGTCACAGCCCGGTGTATCCGCGGAGACACCGCCGTTCGGGTGACGCCCGATCGGGTGACAAGGCGTGCCATCGTGCTTCTTTTACGACGGATCGAGCGGCGGCACGCTTCGCGCATCACCCCTCTGCATGAACGCCTTCGACGACGCCGACGACGCCGCACACGCCGACCGCCCCAGCTTCGACCACCACGAAGAGCAGTGGTTCGGAGGCGAGCGCCGCGCGTCGCGCCGCCCTTCGCAGCGCCCGACCGCGCCGCCGTCCAGCATCGACGACTCGATCGCCGACGGCTGGTTCCGCGACGTGTGACGGCCCATCCACGGCGGAGCACCGCAGCTCATGAGCTTCCGTGTCTCATCACGGTGTTTTTTTCCGTGTGGTAAGCTCGCGCGCCATGACGTCAGGCGCGGACAAGGACCTCGACGAGCTACTCGAGCTCGGGGATCGCATCATCGGTATGGCGACCCGCTCGGGGACCATCACCGTCGCCGAGTGCATGCTCCGATCGGGCGCGGAGCTCTCCGCCCGCGTCCGGCTCGACAAGCCGGAGCTCGTCGAAGAGGCTGCGCATCGCTCGGCAGGCCTGCGCGTCATGAAGGGCAAGCAGGTCGCGACGACGTCGACCAGCGATCTCACCGAAGGCGGCATCCAGCGTTTCGTCGCGGACGCGCTCGAGCTCGTCGAGCTGTCGCAGGAAGATCCGTTCGCGGGCGCCGCCGACAAGGAGCTCCTCGTCGACGCGACGAAGGCCCCCGACCTCGATCTCTTCGACCCGAAGGGAGGAAGCGTCGATGCCGCGCAGGCGATCGCCATCGCGAAGATCGGCGAGCGCGCCGCGCGTGAATTCGATCCGCGCATCTCGAACAGCGAAGGCGCGACGTTCAGCCGGACGGCCGGCGGCGTGGCGATGGTGCTGTCGAGCGGCTTCCGCGGTGCGTACAAGGGCTCGTACCAATCGCTCAGCGTGGTGCCCCTCGCCGAGGACGACGGCGGGAAGAAGCGCCGCGGCTATCACTGGACGGCGAAGCGCTTCCTCGACGAGCTCGAGGACCCGAAGAAGGTCGGCGAAGAGGCCGCCCGTCGCACGCTCCGCAAGCTCGGTGCGAAGTCGGTCGCGACGTGCGAGGTGCCGGTCGTCTTCGATCCGGACGCGGCGCGCTCGATCCTCGGCATGCTCGCGGGCTGCATCATGGGCAGCTCGATCTGGCGCAAATCCAGCTATCTCGCGGGCCGTGAGGGCACCGAGGTCGCGAGCTCGCTCGTCACGGTCGTCGACGACCCGCTGCTCCCGCGCGCGCCCGGCTCGCGTCCGTACGACGGCGAGGGCCTCGCGAGCCGCAAGAACGTCGTCGTCGAGAAGGGTGTATTGCGCACGTTTCTCTGCGACAGCTACTCGGCGCGGAAGCTCTCGCGGACCAGCACGGGCAACGCGGCGCGCGGCGGCTCGGCCGGCGTTTCGTGCAGCACGACGAACTTCATCCTCGAGCCCGGCACCGCCTCGAACGCCGACATCGTGAAGGGCACGAAGCAAGGCCTGTACGTCACCGAGATGATGGGCTTCGGCTTCAACGCCGTCACCGGCGACTTCTCGCGCGGCGCCGGCGGCTTCTGGATCGAGAACGGCGAGCTCGCGTATCCCGTGAGCGAGGTCACGATCTCGCTCAACGTCGACGACCTCTGGAAGCGCATCGATGCGGTCGGCTCCGATCTCGATCTGCGGACCGCGACGGCCTCGCCGACGATCCGAGTCGCGAAGATGACGGTCGCGGGCTCGGCCGGCGCGAGCTGATCCGATTCAACGGACGCGCGTGCAGGTGGTGCTGTCGCCCGACGTGCTCGTGTCCGTGCACCAGAGCACCTCGAACGGCTGAGCGCCCTCGCCGGTGAGCACGAAGCCGGTGTGCAGTGAGCCGCCGCGGAGATCGAGATCGCCGGCCTCGCTGAGCCACGACTCGCTCGATGCGTCGGCCGCGCCGGAGCCGGAAGCAGCGCCGACGCCGAGCGTAGCGGGCGAGGGGACAGGCGCGATCGTCGCGTACCCGAGCGAGTCGACGGGGACGGCATCCGAGGGCGACCCGGCCTTCTTCGGCTCGACGCGATCGGCGACGGAGACGGTCTGCGACGACGACGCGCGCACGGCGAGAGCGCCGGCCGGCTCACGAACGGAGGTGCCGGATGCCGCGTGGATCATGCGAACGCGCGCCTTCGCCGGCGTCGTGGTGCGATCGTCGATGAACGCGACGAGCGCGAGGGCGTTGTCGCCGGCGTCCGCGGTGCTACGTCCGACGATCGCGACGGTGGCGAGCTTGCCGGGATCGAGCGTCACGTCGGTCGTGAAGATCGGCGTTGCGCACGAGGTCGCGCCGGGCGCGACGAGCGCGATCGTCAAAGGTCCGGACGCAGCGAGCGTGAGGTAGCGCGAGACGGAGCGATAGGAGACCGATGGCGCGCCGCCGTCGGTGCCTGCTTCCGGGGCGTCGCTGCTGGTGGCGCCGTCGCTCGCGTCGCCGCCTTCGCCGGCACCGGCGTCGGGATCCTGGATCGTCCCGCCGCCGCCGCCGCCGAGCACGGGCCCGATGAACGACGACGTCTTCGCCATCCGGTAACAGAAGTCCACTGCCCCGAGATCGCTCGACACGTGCGCGAGGCGCATCGTGGTGCCGGGCGAATCCGCGTCGTTCGGCCCGACCGCGGCGTCGGGCAGGGCGATCGGTCCGCCGTCGCCGTCGTCATTTCCGGTCGACCCAGAGCCGCCGCCGTCGCTGCATGCGAGCGCGTACACCAGGCCGGAGGCGAGCGTCAGGATCAGAGGTGCAAGTCGAACGCGATACGGCAAAGCGAAGTGAGCTCATCGTAGCCTCTTCCCTGGGCTTGCGTCGAACGGCTGCCTCGGCGAAGGTCGCAGGCGTGACTCCGGAAGAGATCAAGGCGCTCCGCAAGGACCTGGCTTGCACGGCGAAGGAGCTGGCGCAGGCGCTGGGCATCGAGCAGTCGACGGTGCTGGCGTGGGAGAAAGGCGACCTGTTCCCGACGAAGGCGTTCGTCGACAAGATGGCGCAGCTCCGGGCGCGCGGTCCGGCAGCGATCCCGAAGAAGGCGAAGGGCGCCGACCCGCTGAAGGTGCTCGCCGACCCGGCGCTGTGGGAGCTCGTGCGAAAGCTCGTCGCGCACAAGAAGCTGCGCGACGAAGTGGTGAAGCTGGCGGCGGCTTATGGCGACCCGGCGGCGGAGGCGACGCCCAAGAACGAACCGGGGTCGTAAAACGAACCAGGGTTCGAAAACGAACCGGGGTTCGAAAACGAACCGGGGTTCGAAAACGAACCGGGGTCAGTCCTCGTCGCTGACCGGGGCTTCGGAGGTCAGCGTCGGGCCGTCGTCGTCGGAGGCGTGTTTTTCGGGCTGCGGGGGCGCTTCGTCGGCGTCCTCGGGGTCGTCGCTGCCTTCGATCGGCTCGAGGTCGTCTTCGCCGAGCTCGTCGATCGGTTGCTCGCCCACCCGGACGCTCATGCTCTCCGGGACCGCGCGGCCGTTCTCGTCGCTCTCGTCGTCGCTCTCGCTGTGGCTCTCGCTCTCGCTCTCGCTCTCGCCTTCGCCGCCTTCGCCGCGCTCTCGCGCTGCTTCCGCCGCCACGGCGCGCGCCGCTGCGTCCTCGGGCGACTCGCCGAGCTCGTCCTCGAAGTCGGCGCGCGACTCGTCGCTCAGCTCCGTGAACTCGCGGAGCGTGGGCAGGTCCTTCAGCGACTTCAGGCCGAAGAACTCGAGGAAGTGGCTCGTGGTGCCGTAAATCAAGGGCCTTCCGGGCTCGTCACGCTTGCCCAGGATCCGCACCAGATCGCGCTCGAGCAGCAGCTTCAGCACCGGCCCGCTGTCGACGCCGCGCACGTCGTCGATCTCCGGACGCGTGATCGGCTGCCGATACGCGATGATCGCCAGCGTCTCCACCTGCGCGCGCGTGAGCCGCACGGGCTTCTGCTTCGTGAGGTCGCGCACGAACGGCGCGTACTGCGGGCTCGTCCGGAACACCCAGCCGCCCGCGACCTCGTCGAGATGCATGCCGCGCGTCGCGTAGTCGGTCTTCAGCTCCGCCAGGAGCTCCTTCACCTGCTTCTGCGGCGCCGACGCGAGCTTCGCGAGCTCCTTCGGCGTGATCGGCGCGTCGCTCGCGAAGACGAGCGCCTCGAGCAGCCCGCGCAGATGCTTGCGCTGCAGCAGCACGCCGTCGACGTCCGCGAGCGCCTCGCCGGCGGTCGTCACGGTCGGCTCGTCGAGATCGTCACGCCCCGGCAGCGGCAGATCGCCGACCAGGTTCACGGTCATCTCCGCGTCGAACGTCTCGGGGTCCTCGTGCTCGACCGGCACCCCGGCCGACTCGGGCATCGGCTCGTGGTCGGTCTCGTGCGCGGGCTCGTGTTCGGGCTCGCGCGCAGCGTGCTCCGTCGACGCGGCCTCGCCGTCGCCGTCGCCGTCGCCCTCGCCCTCGCCGCCCATCGCGCGCTTCATCACCTCCGGCGGCACGACGGCCACCGTGGTCACGCTGTCCTTGTCCTCGACCTCGTGGGGCGGCGACGCGACGCTCGACTTCTTACGCTTGCTCACGTCTCGCCCTCGTCCCCGCTGTCGCTATCGCTGTCGCCCTGCTCGCCTGCTTCCGACGCGAACGGCGCATCGGCGTGCGGCTCGTGCGCATGCTCGCGCGCGTGTGCCTCCGCCGCCGCATCGGCCTCGGCGTCGGACTTCGCCTGCGCCTCGGCCTTCTCTTCCGCCGTGGCGTTCTCGTCGAGCGCCTCGTCGGCGCTCACCTGCGCGCTGAACTCGACGTAGATCGGCGCCAACGGATCGACCTGCACGAGGCGCGTCATCCGCAGCTTCGTCATCTCGAGGAGCGCGAGGACCGTGATCACGAGGTCGAAGCGCGTCGACGCGCCCGTGAAGAGCTCCTCGAACTGAAGCCGGCGCCGCACGCGCAGCACGTCGACGAGCTCGTTGATGCGATCGGTGAGCGTGATGCGCTCGTGCACGACGTCGTGCGAGAGCTTGATCTTGCTCTTCGCGAGCACGCCCTGGAACGCCTCGACGAGCGAGAACAGCGGCACCTGCGCGAGCGGCGGAAGGCCCGTGTGCACCGCCTCCTCGAGCGGCATGCCGCGGAAGAAGATGTCGCGCCCCACGACGCCGCGCGCCTGGAGGTCCGCGCCGGCCTGCTTGTACTTCTGGTACTCGAGGAGCCGGCGGATGAGCGCCTCGCGCGGGTCCTCCTCTTCCTCGAAGAGGGCGTCGTCCTCCTGACCGGGCGGAGGCGCCGGGAGGAGCATCTTCGACTTGATGTGCGCCAGCGTCGCCGCCATCACGAGGTATTCGCTCGCGAGGTCGAGGTCGAGCAGCTGCATGACCGCGAGATATTCGAGGTACTTCTCGGTGACGAACCCGATCGGGATGTCGAGGATGTCGAGCTCATGCTTCTGGCAGAGGTGCAGAAGCAGATCGAGCGGGCCCTCGAAGGTGGGAAGGCTGACGGAATAGCCTCCCGCCGCGCTCGACGGCTCGCGCGCGTCCTCATCCCTGCTCTCGACATCCGACACGACCGGCCTCGTCTAGAGGACCCTCGCCGCGGCTTCAAGGGGCAGCGGCCATCTCCCCGAAATGTCGCGCAAAGCGTCGTCCTTCGCGCTGCCTTCCCCCCGTCGCTTCCCCCCGGCTAGCCCGACCGCCGCGGCATACCGTCGTGCGTAGAAAGCTCGTCATTTGCGCTACCATCGCTCTCGTGAACGAGGCGTCCGCCGCCCTATCGAAAGTGTGTGGTGCTTGCGGCGCACGCTATCCGGGCGACGCGCTGTTCTGCCCGCTCGACGGTATGCCCTTGCAGAGCGCCGCCTCCGCAGGTCGCGACGCCGAGGACGACCCGTACCTAGGGCAGGAGATCTCGGGCCACATCGAGATCCGCCAGCTCGTCGGCATCGGCGCGATGGGCCGCGTGTACCGCGCCTTCCAGAGGGGCATCGATCGCGACGTCGCCGTGAAGATCCTCCATCGCGAGCTGAGCGCGAACGCCCAGCTCGTGTCGCGCTTCACCCGCGAGGCGAAGGTCGCGTCGAGGCTCCAGCATCCGAACGTCGTCCAGGTGCTCCTCGCCGGTCAGCTCCCCGACCGCGCGCTCTACATGGTCATGGAGTACCTCGAAGGGCTCTCGCTCCAGAGCGCGCTCGCCGCGGCGGGCGGCGCGCTGCCTCTGCCGAAGGCGCTCCACGTCGCGCTCCAGCTCTGCGAGGCCTCGGGCGAGGCCCACGCCGTCGGCATCGTGCACCGCGATCTCAAGCCCGAGAACGTCATGCTCGTGCGCCGCGGCACCGATCCTGATTTCGTGAAGGTGCTCGACTTCGGCATCGCCCGCATCAACTGGGGCGAACAGTCCGTCGCGACCGCCGCAGGACTCATCTTCGGCACCGCGCGCTACATCTCGCCGGAGGGCGCGCAGGGCAACGCGGTCGGTCCGGCGAGCGACGTCTATTCGATCGCGACGCTCCTCTTCCAGATGCTCGCCGGCCGCACGCCGTTCGAGGGCGATCAGGCGGTCGGTCTGCTCGTGCAGCAGATCCACGACACGCCTCCGCACCTCAAGTCGATCCCTCGCGCCGAGTACGTGCCCGATCCGCTCGCCGACGTGATCATGGCGAACCTCGTCAAGGATCCGAAGCGCCGCGAGCAGGATGCGCGCGCCCTCGGCCATGCGATCATCGACGCCGCGAAACAATCCGGGCTCGCCGCGGAGGACATCTCGCGACCGATGCTGCGCCGCGCGCCCTCGGCGATGCAGCTTCCGCCGACCGAGCGCACGAAGCAGCACGATCTCAGCCCCGAGCTCGCCGAGCGCATGTCTCCGCCGCCCACGCGCGTGATGGAGCCGCGCTCGAACGGGACGCATGCATCCGGCGGAGAGCGTCCGCTCATGGCCGCGACCGCGAAGTGGGAGCCGCCGACGGAGTTCCAGGCGCGCCTCGCCGAGGCGGTGGGAGCGTCGCGCGAGAGGCCGTCGGGCGTCGTTCCTGCGTCGCCGAGCTCGCGTCCTGTTCCCGCTGCGGCGCACTCGCGTCCGCGCTCGCCGTCCGGCGTCGACGAGACGATGGACGACGCGAGCTTCGAGCCGCCCGTCGCTGCGGCACCCGCGACGATCGTGACTCCGCCGCCTTCGTTTCCGGCAGGCGGCCGCGGAGGAACGCGTCCCGGCGCGAGCGCCCCGCGCACGATGCCGGGCGACGCGTACGAGGGCGACGACGAGGAAGACGACGACGACGGACGAAAGCCGTCGACGCAGTACGCCGCGCCGGTGCCCGACCCGACCGGACCGCCCGCGCGAGCTCGCGCCACTGCCGCTCGCGCGCCGGCATCGCGCCGCGACGTCGCACGCGAGTCGTCGCGTCCTCATCCCAGCTCCGCGCCGCCGCCTTCGTCACGTGGCGATACGAGCGCTCGTCGCGCGACCACCATCGAGCACGGCGACGAGCCGCGCCGCTCGCGCGGGCTGCTGTTCGTGATCCTCTGCTTCGTGCTCGGCGCGGCGATCGCCGCCGGCTGGGCGTGGAGGATGGGCAAGCTCGGCGGCACCGATGGCGACGACGAGCGTTACGTCGCACGCGCGACCGACGCGATGTACAAGCATCGCTTCGTCGCGCCGGCGGGCGACAACGTCCGCGACATCACGGACGAGGGCCTGAAGAAGTGGCCGAACGACCACCGGCTCCTCGACATCCGCATGCGTGCGGCGAACGAGCTCGTCTCGCAGGCGACCGCACAGCGCTCCGCCGGCGACATCATGGAGGCTCTCCGCCTCGCGCGCGCTGCACACGATCTCGATTCGAACGACCCCTCCGCAAAGCGCCTCGTCGATCAATACGAAGCAGAGCTCGCCGCGTTCACCACGCCCACCGCGCCGCCGCTCGTGAAGCCGCCGGGCACGGTCCCCGTCGTGAACGGAAAGCCCGGCGTGCCTCCGTCTGCCGCTCCTCCCGCTCCGCCGGCGAGCGCCGCTGCGACCGCGTTCAAGGTCATCCTCGATGCGAACGTCGCCGCGCCGCGCGTCGGTCAGACCGTCGAGTTCACGGCGCGCGTCGCGCCCACGAAGGGCACCTTCGAGGGCGCCGTCTTCGTCATCAGCGGTCCCGGTCTCGGCGGCGGCGCGAGCATGCCTGCGCAGAGCCCGTCGCCCGGCGTGTTCAAGGCGAGCTTCGCGTTCCTCGAGGGCGGTCGCTTCGACGTGACGTTCACGACGCAGGCCGACGGCAAGCCGCTGAAGGCCGCACGCTCGCTCACAGCCGGTGATGGTGGTGCCGTGGTCCCTCCGAAGCTCCCCGATCCCGGCCCGAAGCCTCCCGTGCCGGCGCCGACGGGCAGCGTGAAATGGATGTAAAGCGCACGCGCATGCGGCTCGCTCTCGCGACGTTTGCAGCGTTCGCGGCGATCGCGACGGGCGCCGCGTTTCCGAGCACCGCGCGCGCGCAACAAGCGACGCCCGTGCCGGTCGAGCAGCAGGGCAACACCGACCTGCGGACCACGCCCGGGCCGACCTCGGTGAAGCCCGCGGAGCCGGTGCCCGCGCCGAAACCCTCGACCAACGCCTCGGACGCCGCGCTCGCGCGCATCATCGATCGCCCGCACACGGTCGCCGAGCTCGAGGCCGGCATCATCGCGCTGCCCAACGCGCCCATCTCCGCAGGCCAGAGCGGGGGCGACACGCCGTTCGGCACGATCGGGCACGGCGACGCCACGCTGCAGACCGGCCTTCACGTCCTCTATCGCTGGCACCGCGATTTCGCCGCCGGCGCGGGCGTCCTCTTCGCGCCGTTCCCCACGTCCGACCCCGAGTACGGCGGTCTTCGTTCGCTGCCGCGCACGCACTCGCGCAGCTACTTCTTCATCGGCGGCGAGGGCCGCTATATCCCGCTCCACTATCGCTTCCTCGAGGCATGGGTCGGCGTGTCGATCGGGGGGGTCGTCATCGCCGATCGCTTCACGACCGACGCCGGCGACAAGGTCGCGCCGATCCTCGGCACGAAGGAAGTGACCGTCCGCACCGAGGGCTTCGCGTTCGGCCTTCAGCTCGGCGGCAACTACTACCTCAGCGAGAACTGGATCGCGGGGCTCAACTTCCGCGCTTACCGCTGGGTCCTGCCGGACACGCCGCGCTGCTCGTCGATCGGCGACTGCGCGACGCTGAGCGGCAACGTCGAGGCCCTCGAGCTCGGTCTGACGATCGGCTACCGCCTGCCGCTCTGATTCACGAGAGCGCGACCGCATGCGCCATCATGACGGCGGAAGCGATCCGCGTGCCGCCGTCGCGACCAGCGCGGCGAGCCGCTCCATCACGATGGCAACGATCGCGAGCAGCCCCATCGCCCGCAGCGGTGCAAGCAGCGCATGC
>JAQBQJ010000200.1 GCA_028287065.1 Labilithrix sp.
TCGCGACGAGCTGCTCGCCTTCGAGCGCGTTCGCGAACGCCACGCGCGAGACGATGTTCACGTCCACGTTCCTCACCTCGGGGCAGCAGCCCAACTTCGGCGGGCTCGCGCCGTGGGCCTGTTACCTGTCCGAGAACAGCCTGCCCACGACGTCGATCCCGAAGCAGGACTCGATCCCCAGCATGTTCCTCATCGGTCAGAACGACGAGCTCGTCGACAACGTGGTGGAGCGCGCGAGCTTCCAGAAGCTCTGCACGCAGGGCCACTCGCTCACGTTCCTCGAGTGCGCGGGTGCCTCGCATACGAAGCCGCTCTCGTATGCGCTCGATCAGTGGATCGACTTCCTCGAGGACCGGCTTGCGGGCAAGCCGCTCGGAACGACGTGCGTCCTGAAGCCCGCGGAGACGTGCACGAGCATGCCCTGAGCGACGTGTCAGCTCGTGTCATTTTCGCGGTCGCGCCGCGCTGGTTACACGATCAGGATGCCCCGCTCACGTCGCTTCCTGCCGATCGCGCTGCTCGCCGTCACCACGATGCTCTGGGCCGCCGATGCCTCGGCGCAGGAGCCGCTCGCGCCCGATCCGGTGGAGCCGATCCGCGTCCGCATCCGCGCGGCGAACCCGCACCGAACCGCGCTCGTGTACGCGCGTGATCAGGCCGGCGCGTTCGTGCTCGCGTGCAGGACCCCGTGCCACGAGCGGCTGCCGCCTGGGCTCGAGCTGCGGATCAAGGTCGAGGGCAGCGCCGACGTGCAGACCCACTTCGTTCCCGGATCGCTCGGCGACGAGGTCGACATCATCGTGGCGCCGCCCTCGCGAGGTGCGCAGATCGGCGGCGGCATCGCGCTCGGTTTGGGCGCCGTCGCGACGATCGGTGGAGGCTACCTGTTCGTGAGGGGCAGCGAGGCGGGCCCCGACACGTACGGCATCGGCGCGTTCTTCCAGCTGGTCGGCGGCGCGCTCGCGCTGATCGGCGTCGGGGTCGTCGCCACGGGCATCGCGCTGGTCGCGACGCACTCCTCGCTTCCGCGCGTCCGCAACAGCGTCCCTGGCGACCGCGACGCCGTCCGCGAGGACGCCGCGCTCGGCAAGCGACGCGACGCCGCGTCGAGCGTCACGCCGCCGAGGACGTTCGACCTCCGCTTCGCGTTCTGACGACGGGAGCTTCAGGGCTCGAGCGAGACCCACGCCGGCAGCGGCGACTGCACGCCCGGATGGCCGTTGTTCGGCGGATGCATCTGGATGTTTCCGCCTACGAGGCCGCCCTTCACCTCGTAGACGACTGGACCGGACACCTTCGCGGCGGGATCGTCCATCTTGCGGATCGTGAAGTGGTACGTGTCGACCATGAAGCCGTTCTTCGGGCTCGGCGTGCTGCCCGGCTCGCCGTGATCCTTCGCCACGACGTCGAACCAGTAGCCGCTCGCCCACGCGCCGTTCGAGCGCCACTCGGCATGTCCACCGAAGTAGACCTGATTCATCGTGAAGCCCTTGTTCGCGCCGGGACCGCCGGGGCCGGGCTCGTCGACGTGGCGGCAGAAGAGATACTCGGGGCGGCCCTTCGCGTGGTTCTGCGTGCCGTGATCGACGTGGTTCCAGTGGCCTTGCACGCCGCCCTTCTTCATCTGCTTCGCGTTGCCGCCGTAGTTGTCGTGGCCGTCGGCGGGCGCCGCCGGGACGATGCTCGGCTCGACGATGAAGCCGCCGCCCGTGACCCAGCATCCGCCTTCGGAGGGCGGCACGCATTCGCCGGGCTCGTTGTCGAGGACGCACGCACCGCACTTCGAAGCGTGTGAGCCGGGAGAGCACGTGGGCGTGCTCTCGCAGACCTTGTTGCCCTGCATGTCCTTCGTGCACGTCCACACCGGCGGTCCGGAGGGCGCGGAGCCGGCGCCGCCTCCGCAATACGGAAGGTCCTCGACCTGCGAGCACTCGTCGGGCCCGGACGGCGAGCTCTCGCTCGGCGGAGGCGTCGGGAGATCACCGGTCGGGCAGTCCGCGCCGCCACCGCCGGCCGGGCACTCGTACGACGTGTCGCTCGGAGGCGCGGGGGCGGACGGCGGCGGCGGCGCCGTCGTGTCGCCTTCGCCGGTCGCGCCGGCATCGCTCGCTTCCGGAACGCCGTACGTGCGCACCTGCGTTCCACCGGCGGCGGCGCCCGGCGTCTCACCCTTTCCGAACGAAGGGCTCGAGGGCGCGTCGGTCGCGCTCGCGACCGCGGTGCAACGCGTGACCTCGCCGAGCGGGACGTCGACCCGCTCGCAGCTCCACGCGGACTTCTTTTCTTCGTCGGCGCTCGAGCACGCGACCGTGCTCGCCACGACACCCGTCACGAGCAGAGCGAGAACCGAAGAACCGGCGATGTTGCGCATGCTCGACCTACTGCAGCGGGTGTGCCGCACGGCCGTGATCGAGGGATCGTGCACGATCGCTGGAACGCCGCAAAAATGGAGTGATCCGTCGCCGATGTCGTCGCGAGGGCTGCCGCCCTCTAGGGCTGGATCGCCGCGCCTGACAAGGCGAGTTGCCGCGCCGTGGTCACCGGAGAATGCGCCTGCGCGTGCGCGCGAGGTACCATGCAGCCGGTAACCGCCATGGCCGTTCCCTCCTTGCCCGTCCTCAGTCCCGCCGAGCTCGCCTTGCTCCGAGAGGTCCGGATCTCCGATGAAGATCACGGTGGGCTCAGCGGCGCCGAGCTGGCGACGGACGAGCACGAAGCGATGACGCGGCTCTGTTCCCTCGACCTCGTCGAGGCGGTGGGCGAATACGGCGAGGCCCCGGACGGTGAGGAGGACGAGCGCGACGCCGGCGCGTCGTCGGTCGTCTACCGGATCACGCACCGCGGCGTGCTCGTGCTCGCGGAGGATCCGCCGCCCGACATGGGATGACGGCTCAGCGGGAACAGAGGAGGTGCATGTCCACCCACTTCCGGCGCGCCTCCGGAGATTGACGGCTCTGCGACTGAGGCTGCCGCGTGCCGCATACCGCGCATTCGATGAAGAGCCGGCCGAGCCGGATGCGCGGCGTCCCATCGGACGCGCACACCGTGAGCGTCGTGCGCGCCGGCGGTCCGTCGCCCGCATAGAGCGCCTCGACCTCGTCGCTCACGCGTTCCGTCGTCATCGCGCGCCATCGTAGCGCAGCGTCTGGGCGGCGCGCCCTCACGGGGGACCCCGCGTTGCGCTACCAAGAGAGGGTCATGCTGACCCGCACCATTCCAAGCTCCGGTGAAGAGCTCCCCGTGATCGGCCTCGGCACGTGGCAGACGTTCGACGTCGGGAGCTCGGCGGAGGCGCGCGAGCCGCTGCTCGACGTGCTGAAGCTGTTCCGCAAACGCGGCGGACGCGTCATCGACTCCTCGCCGATGTACGGAAGGGCGGAGAGCGTCACCGGCGATCTGCTCGCGGAGCTCGGCGAGGTGAAAGGGGCGCCGAGGCCGTTCCTCGCCACCAAGGTGTGGACGCAGGGCCGCGCGCAGGGGATCGCCGAGATGAACCGCTCGTTCGCGCGCCTGCGCACCGAGCGCATGGATCTGATGCAGGTCCACAACCTCCTCGACTGGCAGACCCATCTGCCGGTCCTGCGTGATTGGAAATCACAAGGACGTATTCGGTATATCGGGATAACCCACTACGCGCATGGTGCGTTCGGAGAGATGGAGAAGATCCTCCGGACGGAGTCCGATATCGACTTCGTGCAGCTCCCGTACAACCTCGCGGATCGCGAGGCCGAGAAGCGCCTCTTGCCCGCCGCGAAGGACACGGGCACCGCGGTGCTCGTGATGCGTCCGTTCGACGAGGGCTCGCTGCTGCGGCGCCTGCACGACAGGCCGCTTCCGTCATGGGCCGACGAGCTCGAGTGTACGACCTGGTCGCAGGTCTGTCTCAAGTTCATCCTCGGTCATCCCGCCGTCACGTGCCCGATCCCGGCCACGTCGAGCCCCGAGCACCTCGCCGACAACGTGCTTTCCGGAGAGGGCCCTCTCCCGGACGAGGCGATGCGAAAGAAGATGATCGCGTTCGCCGGGACCTGATCGACGACGTCGATCACTTCGCGCGTCGGAGTCGCCGGCCGCCGCCGTTCACCGCGCCGACCAGCACGAGATCGACGAGCTGCGCGATCTTGCGGTCGTCGCAGGTCTCGCCCTTGAACATCAGCATGTTCTGCACGGCCGCGAACAGCGTATCGAGCAGGAGCTGCGGGTCGGTCCCGCGCGGGAGCTCGCGGCGTCGGATCGCGCGCGCGACCATGCGTTGCGGCACGGTCTCCTTGTCCTTGCGCATGCGTCGCGTGAGCTCGGTCAGCTCGGAGGCCACGCCCTCGACCTGCATCATGCGCATCAGGCTCGCGCCGCGCGTGGTCGACGCGAAGTCGCGGAAGCGCTTCAGGAGCGCGAACAGGTCGTCGCGGATCGAGCCCGTGTCGCCCGAGAGCACGAAGTCGTCCGCCACGCACTTCATGGCGGCGAGGACGAGGTCGTCCTTCTCCGGCCAGCGCCGGTAGATCGTCGTCTTCGCGACGCCGGCGCGATCGGCGACGGACTCGATCGAGAGCGCCGCGTACCCGGTGGTGGCGAGCTCCTCGAGGGCCGCCTCGAGGACCTTCCCGACCAGCCGTTCGCCTCGTACCTGTGGCTCGACCCGCGTTCGCATGGCCCCATCAGCATAGCTGCTCGGGCCGTAAAAACACCTGCGACGACGCATATTGCAACAATTCGTAGCTTTGTCGCAACCCCGATCCTCCGGCGGGCATCGCAACGGAAAGTTGCATTGTCCCCCACGAGGTCCCGCGTGAAGCCGCTCTCCTCCGTTTCGCTGTCGCTCTCGGTCGCCGTTGCCCTCGGCGCCGTTGCCGCAGGATGCTCGTCGCCGTCGTCTGCCGCGACGTCCTCGTCCCCGGATGCCGGCTCGGCCGTCGTCCCCGTCGCGCACGTCGATACGGCCGTGGTCGTCGCGCGACAGGTCCCGCGCTACCTCGCCGTCACCGGCCAGCTGAAGAGCGGTCGCGAGACCGACCTCGCGGCGAACGCAGCGGGGCGCGTGCTCGCGACGAATGTCGAGCGCGGCTCGCAGGTGAAGGCGGGCGACGTGCTCGCCACGCTCGACGTCCGAGCCGCCGCGCTGTCCGCCGCCGAGGCGAAGGCGCAAGCCGAGACCGCCGCTGCCAACGCAGCGAACGCGAAGACCGAGTGCGATCGCACGCGCGCGCTCGTCGCTTCGGGCGCGCTGGGCCGCGCGGAGCTCGATCGGGCCGACGGCGTGTGCAAGACGAGCTCGCTGGCGGTCTCGGCGGCGCAGGCGCGCTCGCAGCTCGCGGCGCAGAACGTCGGCGACGGCGTCATTCGTGCGCCCTTCGCAGGCGTCGTCGCGGAGCGCTACGTCGACGTCGGCGAGTTCGTCCACTCCGACTCGCGCGTCATCACGCTCGTCGACCTGTCGGCGCTCCGCCTCGAGCTCACGATCCCGGAGACGAACATCGCCGCGGCGCGTCCCGGCGCGAAGGTGATCTTCGGCGTCGCCGGCTATCCGGAGCGCACGTTCACGGCGACGCTCGCGTTCGTCGGCGCTTCGGTGCGAGCGACGACGCGCGACGTCGTGGCCGAGGCGAAGGTCGACGCCACCGATGCGCTGCTCCGTCCGGGCATGTTCGCTTCGGGTCGGATCGCGAGCGGTGAGGAGAAGGCGCCGGTCGTCCCCAAGTCCGCAGTGGTCACGCGTGACGGGAAATCCACGGCGTTCGTGGTGGTCGGCGGTCGCATCGAGCAGCGCATCGTGCAGGTCGGCGAGCCCTCCCTGGACGGGCGCGACGAGCTCGCGATCGCGCGCGGCATCCAGGAAGGCGAGAGCGTCGTCCTCGCGCCGAACGACGGCCTGCGCAACGGCACACGCGTCGCGGGGAACTGAGGACGTCATGCACTGGCTTGCTCGCATCTCGATCCAGAGGCCCGTCTTCGCGACGGTCCTCATGCTCGCTCTCGTCGTGCTCGGCGCGGTCAGCTACGGCAAGCTCGGTCTCGACTACTTCCCGAACGTCGACATCCCGATCGTCGTCGTGACGACGCGTCTCCCCGGCGCGGCCGCGCAGGAGGTCGAGACGGACATCTCCGACAAGATCGAGGGCACGGTCAACACCATCAGCGGCATCGACGAGCTCCGCTCGACCTCGAGCGAGGGCGTGTCGATGGTCGTCGCGAGCTTCAACCTCGACAAGCCGGTCGACGTCGCGATGCAGGAGGTCCGCGACAAGGTGAACCAGGTGCTCGCGGAGCTGCCGAAGGGGATCGACGCGCCCGTCGTCACGAAGGTCGATCCCGGCGCGACCCCCGTGCTCTTCGTGGCGCTCCGTTCGAAGCAGCCGATTCGCACGACGACCGAGCTCGCCGACAAGGTCGTGCGCCGTCAGATCGAGACGATCGACGGCGTCGGTCAGGTCACGCTGGTCGGCGGGCGGAAGCGCCAGATCAACGTGCAGCTCGACCCGATCGCGCTCCGCGCACACGACGTCACGCCGGTCGACGTGCAGCGCGCGCTCGCGACGCAGAACCTGAACGTGCCCGGCGGCAGCATCGAGGCCGGCCCGAAGAACCTCACGCTGCGCGTCGCAGGGCGCGTTGCCTCCGTCGACGAGCTGTCGCGTCTCGTCTTGAAGGAGAAGGGCGGTCACCTCGTTCGCATCTCCGACATCGGGCACGTCGAGGACGGCGAGGAGACCGAGGAGAGCTTCGCGCAGTTCGACGACGAGCCCACCGTCGTCCTCACGATCAAGAAGCAGTCGGGCAAGAACACGGTCGCCGTCGTCGATGCCGTGGTCGCGCGGCTCGGCGAGATCCGGCAGACGCTCCCGCCCGGCGTGACCCTCGACGTGGTCTACGACAACTCGGGCGTCATCCGGACGTCCACGCACGCGGTGCTCGAGCACCTCGTCATGGGCGCAGGCCTCGCGGCGATCATCGTGCTCCTGTTCCTCGGCAACGCACGAAGCACGGTCATCGCGGCGTTCGCGATCCCGATCTCGATCATCGGCACGTTCGCCGTCATGTACGTCCTCGGGTTCACGCTCAACTTCCTCACGCTGCTCGCGCTCGCGCTCGCGGTCGGCCTCGTCATCGACGACGCCATCGTCGTCATCGAGAACATCGTCAGTCACATCGAGAAGAAGGGCACGAAGCCCTTCCCCGCGGCGCTGGTCGGCACGAAGGAGATCGCGCTCGCCGTCCTCGCGACCACGCTTGCTCTGATGGCGGTCTTCATCCCGGTCTCGTTCATGGGCGGGATCGTCGGGCGCTTCTTGCGCAGCTTCGGCCTCACGATGGCCGCGGCGATCGGCGTCTCGCTGCTCGTGTCGTTCACGCTCACGCCGATGCTCGCGTCGCGCTGGCTGCTCGCGCACCACGCGGACGCGCCGAAGAGCAGGCTCACGCGCATCGTCGACGCTTTCTACGGGCCGATCGAGCGCGGCTACGTCGCGCTTCTCGCGTTCCTGATGAAGCGTCGCTGGATCGTCATCGCCGTGTGCGGCCTCGCGCTCCTCTCCATGGGACCGGTCGGCAAGCGCCTCACCGGCGGCTTCATCCCCGCGAACGACAAGGCGCAGTTCCAGCTCTCGATGCGCGCGCCGGAAGGCACGAGCGTGGGTGAGACGCGCCTCGTCGCCGAGCGCATGGCGCAGGACCTCGCGGCGTTCCCCGGCGTGTCGCACACGCTCGTCACGATCGGCGACGACGAGCAGAAGACGCAGAACCTCGCGAACGTGCGCGTGCTGCTGACCGATCCGAAGGATCGGAAGCTCTCGCAGATCGACCTCATGGACAAGGCACGGCATGACGTCGTCGCGAAGCTCCCGAAGAGCCTGCGCGTCACCGTCTCCGAGGTCCCGGACTTCGGCGGAGGCGGCCAGTCTTCGGCGGCGGTGACGTACGCCGTCACCGGTCCGGACCTCGGCGAGCTCACGCGCATCGCGACGATCATCACCGAGCGGCTCGCGAAATCACCCGGCGCCGTCGACGTCGACAACTCGCTCATCGTCGGAAAGCCCGAGGTGAGCGTGGCGATCGATCGCGATCGCGCCGCCGATCTCGGCGTCGACGTAGCGGACATCGCCGGAACCCTCCAGCTCTTCGTCGGTGGCCTGAAGGTGTCGACCTTCGCGGAGAGCGGGCAGCAGTACGACGTCCGCGTGCGCGCCGGCGCACGCTTCCGTGGCGACTCCGAGGCGCTCGGCGTGCTCACGGTCCCTTCGAGGAAGTACGGCAGCGTGCCGCTCTCGAGCGTCGTGACGATGACCGCCGGCACCGGCCCTTCGACCATCGAGCGCTATGCGCGTTCGCGGCAGATCACGGTCACCGCGAACTCCGCGCCGGGCGTGGGCGACAGCAAGGTCGAAGGCCAAATCGCCACGATCGGCGCGAGCATGAACATGCCCCCCGGCTACCGTCTCGTGCCGCTCGGCAGGACGAAGGAGGCCGCGAAGATGGGCGCCGCGTTCGCCGTCGCGTTCGGCATGTCGTTTGTCTTCATGTACCTCGTGCTCGCCGCGCAATTCGAATCGTGGCTCAACCCGCTCATCATCCTGCTCGCACTGCCGCTCACGGTGCCGTTCGGGCTGCTGTCGCTGCTGCTGTTCGGGCAGTCGATCAACATGTTCTCGTTGCTCGGGCTGCTCGTGCTGTTCGGCGTCGTACAGAAGAACGCCGTCTTGCAGATCGATCACACGAACAAGCTCAGGAGCGAGGGCAAGGACCGCCTCACCGCCATCCTCGAAGCAAATCGCGATCGCCTCCGGCCGATCCTCATGACGACGCTCGCATTCGTCGCCGGCATGTTGCCTTTGGTGGTCTCGAAGGGGATCGGCGCCGGCTTCAATCAGGCGATGGCAGGAATCGTCGTGGGCGGTCAGACGCTCTCGTTGGTGCTCACGCTCGTCGCGACGCCCGTCATCTATTCGCTCTTCGACGATCTCAGCTCATGGGTGAAGGCGAAACTTCCGCGTGGACGCAGTGCAGCAGAAACCGGTGAAGGCGAGCTCGACGCGCTCGCCGCCGAGTAATCGAAAAAATCGCAACGAATGGTTGCGATGCACCATCGATAGGTAAACACCATGCAGAAGCCCCAAGAAATCGCACCGGCGCGTGGCAAGCTCGGGATCCTGCTCGCCGGAATGGGAGCCGTCGCCACCACGACGATGGCCGGCATCCTGCTCGCGCGGCGCGGCCTCGCCGCGCCGGTGGGCTCGTTGACGCAGATGGGAACCATCCGCCTCGGCAAGCGCACCGAGGGCAGGACCCCACGCATCGCCGACCTCGTTCCGCTCGCACAGCTCGCGGACATCGAGCTGGGTGGTTGGGACATCTTCCCCGACGACGCGTACCAGGCCGCGCTGCGCGCGAAGGTCGTCGACGTCGCGCACCTCGAGCCCATCCGTGAAGAGCTCTCCGCGATCAAGCCCATGCGCGGCGCGTTCTATCCCGAGTTCGTGACGCGCCTCACGGGCACGCACGTGAAGAGCGCTGTCTCGAAGGCCGACATGGTCGAGCAGCTCCGCGCCGACATCCGCGCGTTCCGCGCCGAGAAGAAGGTCGATCGGGTCGTCGTCGTGTGGTGCGGCTCGACCGAGACGTACCTGCAGCACGGCGACGTACACAAGACGATGAGCTCGTTCGAGGCAGGCCTCGCCGCGAACGACCGGAACATCTCCAATGCTCAGCTCTACGCGTGGGCGTGCTTGAAGGAGAGCGTGCCGATGGCAAACGGCGCGCCGAACCTCGCGTTCGACTTCCCCGCCGCCATCGCGCTCGCGAAGGAGACGCGAACGCCGATCGCGGGCAAGGACTTCAAGACCGGACAGACGCTGATGAAGACCATCATCGCGCCGGGCCTGAAGGCGCGGATGCTCGGTCTGAACGGCTGGTACTCGACCAACATCCTCGGCAACCGCGACGGCGAGGTCCTCGACGACCCCGCGTCGTTCAAGGCGAAGGAAGCGACGAAGCTCGGTGTGCTCGACGCGATCCTCGAGCCGGAGACCCACGCGGAGCTCTATGGGAACGTCGTCCACAAGGTCCGCATCGACTACTACCCGCCGCGCGGAGACGCGAAGGAGGGTTGGGACAACATCGATCTCTTCGGGTGGATGGGCTACCCGATGCAGATCAAGATCAACTTCCTCTGCCGCGATTCGATCCTCGCGGCGCCGATCGTCCTGGATCTCGCGCTCTTCCTCGACCTGGCGCAACGCGCGCGCTTCCGCGGCATCCAGGAGTGGCTCGGCTTCTACTTCAAGTCGCCGATGGCCGCCGAGGGCTTGAAGGCGGACCACGATCTGTTCGTGCAGCTCATCAAGCTGAAGAACACCCTGCGCTGGATGGTCGGCGAGGACCTCATCACTCACCTCGGTAACGAATATTACGACTGAAGGGAAAGGCGCTCGCGATGCTCCGACAGCAGCACTTCCAGCGACTGGAACGTGAGCCCGGCCTTCCGCTCTTCGGCAAGGCGCCACTCGAGGCGGCGTATGCCGTCGCGGTGCCGCTCGGCCAAGGTCTCGCCGCTCTCGGCGTGACGGCGAATGCGGTGACCGTCGCGTCGGCGATCATCGCCCTCGGCGCCGGTGTCTTCTTCGCGACGGGGCACTTCGGCCTCGCCGCAGCGACGGCGATCGTCGCGTCGCTGGCCGATGCTCTCGACGGGATCGTCGCGCGCGAGACCGGAACGGCGGGGCGATTCGGACAGGTGCTCGACACGACGGTCGATCGCTACGTCGAGGCCCTGTTCGTCGGAGGGATCGCCTTCTTCGTCCGTGAAGATGCCGTCCTCTTCCTCGTCACCCTCGCCGCGCTCGTCGGCGGGTTCATGGTCAGCTACGCGTCGTCGGTCCTCCGCGAGCTCGGCGCGCCCGATGCGAACGCGCCCATGCGACGGGCACATCGACTCGTGTACCTCCTCGTCGCGTCCGTGCTCACCGCCATCGTGCAGGCGGCGTTTCCATGGGAGAGCCTGCGTGTGCAGCTCGCGCCCGTCGTCGTCGCGCTCGGCGCGATCGCGGTCGTCGGCAACGTCTCCGCCGTGTCGCGGCTCCTCCGCGGCGCACGCACCGGGCGCGCTGTCGTTTCGAGCGCGCCGAGCCCCTCCGGCGCATCGGCGCGCGTCGGTCGGGCGAGCGCCGGCATCGACGTCGCCGTGGCGAACGAACGCGTCACCCACCCATGAGGCCGCGATGGCTCTGCCACTGACGCGCCGCCTCTACCATCTCCACCTCTTCGGCAAGCACCAGCTCGCCGCGCTGATCGCGACGGGGGTCGACTTCGCCGTGATGATCGCGCTCGTCGAGCTCGCGGCGCTTCCGCCGCCGCTCGCCACGGTCATCGCGGCGATCTGCGGAGGCGTGACGAATTTCACGCTCGCCCGGACGTGGGCCTTCCGGAGCGTTCACACCGGCACGCTCTCGGGACAGGCCATGCGCTACGCCGTCGTGTCGTTCGGCGGCGCGCTGCTCAACGGCGCGCTCGTCGCGCTCGTGCTCGCGGCGGCGGCGGTACCGTACGTGCTCGCGCGCATCGTCGTCTCGGCGGCGGTGAGCGTCGCTTACACGTTCCCGATGCACACGCGCATCGTGTTCCGAACGGAGCTGCCATGAACGCGCGCGCGCACGCGCACCTGCGGACAGCGGCGCCGCTCGTGCCGTTCGTGCTCTACGCGATCGTCTCGGCCTTCCGCTCCGATCTGCGCGTCGAGCATTTCCTCTTCATCGGCGCCGTCGCTGCGCTCTCGTACGGCGGACCGCGCGCGAAGGAGCTGCTCGCGGGGCTCTATCCGATCGGTCTCGTCGGGCTGCTGTACGACGCGATGAGGCCGCTCAAGAACCTCGGGCTCACCGCCGCGCGCGTGCACGTGTGCGACGTGCGCAGCGCCGAGGCTCGCATCTTCGGCCTCGACTCGGACGCAGCCGGCGGTCGCATCACGCTCCACGACTGGTTCCGCGGGCACGATTCGCTCGCGCTCGACGTCGCGTGCGCGATTCCGTATGCGACGTTCCTCTTCGTCTGCGTCGCGACGGCGATCTGGCTCTACGTGAAGGAACGTCCTGCGATGCGTCGCTTCGCGTGGGGCTTCTTCGCCCTCAACGTCGTGGGCTTCGCGACGTATCACCTCTTCCCGACCGCGCCGCCCTGGTACTTCCACGCGCACGGATGCGCCGTGGACCTCGCGGCGAGCGCGAGCGAAGGGCCTGCCCTCGCGCGCGTCGATGCGTTCCTCGGCATCGCTTACTTCCACGGCATGTATGCGAAGGCGAGCAGCGTGTTCGGCGCGATCCCGTCGCTGCACTGCGCGTATCCGCTGCTCGTCGTCATCGAGGGATGGCGCACGTTCGGACCGAAGCTGCGTGCCGCGTCCGTCGCGTACTGGCTCGCGATGATCTTCTCCGCCGTGTACCTCGATCACCACTGGGTCATCGACGCCGCGGTCGGCAGCGCGTATGCGGTGATCGTCGCGGTCGTCCTGCGCCTCGTGCGCCGCCATGGCGGTGCCGCTGCACACGGGCGGGACAGAGTCGTCGCGCCGGACGGCGCCGCCGAGGCCGCCGAATGAAGCGCGAGCGAGTCGCCCATGCGATCGCGGTCTGGTTCGGCTGCGGGCTCTCGCCGGTCGCGCCCGGCACCGTCGGCTCGCTCGGCGCGCTGCCGATCTACTTCGCGGTGCGGAGCGGCGGGGCAATGGCCATCGCCGCTGCCGCGCTCGCGACCACGATCGTCGGGACATGGGCGGCCGACGTCGTCGCGTCGCGCAGCCGCGTGAAGGACCCGCAGATCGTCGTCGTCGACGAGGTCGCCGGTACGCTGATCGCGCTCTCCGCCGCGCCTCGGTCGATCGCGGGCGTGGTCGTGGCCGTCGCGCTCTTTCGCGTCTTCGACATCGTGAAGCCGTTCCCGGCGCGCCGCGCCGAGCGGCTGCCGGGCGGCTGGGGCATCGTCCTCGACGACGTCGTCGCCGGTCTGCAAGCGTTGGCGATCGTCGCCGCTCTGCGCGCGCTGGGAGTCATCGCATGAACCTCCGTCGTCTCGTCGAGCGACTCGTCGACTTCGGAGGTCGACGTCCAGTGACGGTGCTCGGCGTCGCCCTCGTTCTCCTCGTCGTGTGCTGGGGCTACGCGACGAAGCTCCAGGTCCGCTCGGACATCCTGGAGCTCCTCCCTCGCGACAGCCCTGGATTCCAGGCCTTCGAGCGCCGTCTCGAGCGCGTGGGCGGGCGCGCGACGCTCGTCGTGGTGTGCGAATCGCCGGACCGCGCGGCGAACGAGCGGTTCATCGACGGCATGCGCGCGTCGCTCGACGCGATGGTCGAGACGCGCAAGACCTGCGTCGCCGCCTGCGCCGACGCTGCGTGCAAGAAGGCGTGCGGTCCGGATCTCGTCGCGTCGGTCGAAAGCGGCACGAAGGACGTGCGCGCCTTCTTCGAAGCCAACAAGTGGCTCTACGCCGACCTGAAGGACCTCGAGGACGCCGACGCCACGCTCGAGCGCCAGATCGCGTTCCGCAGCGGCATGGTCGAGGATCTGTTCGACGAGACGACCGGCGAGCACGCTCTCGGCATGGACAAGTTCAAGGAGCGCTGGAGGAAGAACGCCGACTCGAAGGACGACTTCCCGACCGGCTACTTCGCTTCGCCGGACGGCACGCAGCACGTGCTCCGCATCATGACCACCACGACGGGCATGGGCGGGGGCAGCGACGAGGAGCTCTTGCGGCGAGTCGAGCGCATGGCCGCCGATCTCCAGCCCGCGTCGCTTCATCCCGCGATGAAGGTCGGCTTCGGCGGCGACATCCCGCAGGCCGCCGCCGAGAAGGACTCCCTCGTCCGCGAGGCGGTGGTCGCCACGTCGATCGCCGCGCTCCTCATCCTCGCCGGCATCGTGTGGTTCTACCGGTCACTCTGGTCGCTCCTGCTCATCGGCTTTCCTCCGGTGTTCGGAGTCGGCTGCGCCTACGCATTCGCTACTTGGCATTACGGATACGTGAATGCGTCGGGGGCATTCCTGGGCGCGATCATCCTCGGTAATGGGGTGAATTATCCGATTGTCCTCTATTCCCGTTACAAGGAGTTCCGGGCGCGCGGCATGGTGCCGGACGTCGCGCGCCGCGAAGCCGTGTGGAACGCATTCCGCGCCGAGCTCGTCGGCTCGACGGTGGCGAGCATCGCGTATGCGTCGCTGACGGTGACGCGCTTCCGAGGCTTCAATCAGTTCGGCGTCATCGGCTTCGTCGGCATGCTGCTGGTGTGGCTCTCGATGATCCCGTGCCTGCCCGCGATGATCGTCCTGGTCGAGCGGCTCCAGACGCGCCTCCCGGCGTGGATGCGCGAGAGGCCCGCGAAGCTCGCCGAGGACGGGAGCCGCGGCACCATCGCGCGGCTCGTCGGCAACGCGACCGAGCGCTGGCCGCGCGTGTTCGTCGCCGGCGCCATCGCGATCACGGCGATCGCGGCGTGGCGCCTTCCCGGGTTCATCCGCGATCCGTGGGAGTACGACTTCGAGAAGCTCGGCTCCAAGGGCTCGCGCACGAGCGGCCCGGCGCAGTGGTCGCACAAGGCCGATCGCGTGCTCTCCGGACGCATGAACCTCGCGGGCTCTCTGGTGCTCGTCGATCGCCCCGAGCAGGCGGCCGAGGTGAAGGCGCGCATCCTCGCCAACGACGCGGCCGATCCCGCGGGCGCGATGATCGACACGATCACGACGGTCTCCGACTTCCTCCCCGGCACGGCCGAGCAGCAGACCACGAAGCTCGCGGTGCTCGATCAGCTGCGCGAACGGCTCACGCCCTCGGTCATGACGAAGCTCGCCGACGACGAGGCGAAGACCATCCGCGAGATGATCCCTCCCGAGACGCTCCGCACCCTCACGACAGCCGATCTGCCCGGTCTCCTGAAATCGCGTTTCTCCGAGCGAAACGGGACGATCGGCACGCTCCTCTACGTTCGGTACAAGCCGAGCGTCGCGCGGAACGACGGGCACAACCTCCTCCGCATGGCGAGCACGATCGACGGCGTTCGGCTCGCCGACGGAACGCGCGTCGACACGGCGAGCCGCGCGACCGTCTTCGCCGAGATGATCCGCTCGCTTGAGCGCGACGGGCCGCTCGCCACCGTGGTCGCGCTGGCCGCGGTCGCCGTGGTGGTCGTGATCGCCACGTCGTCGCTGCGCGGCGCGTTCGCCGTCATCCTCTCTCTCGTGCTCGGAGTCGTGTGGATGGTCGGAGGCGCGGCGCTCCTCGGCGAGCGCCTCAACTTCCTGAACTTCATCGCGCTGCCGATCACGTTCGGCATCGGCTCCGAATATCCGTTCAACATCTTCGATCGCTCGCGCCTGCTGGGAGGCGACGTGACGCGCGCGGTGAAGCTGCATCTCGGGGCCGTCGCGCTCTGCAGCTACACGACGACGATCGGGTACGGGTCGCTGCTCTTCGCGGACAACCAGGCGCTGCAGTCGTTCGGGAAGCTCGCGATCGCGGGCGAGATCGCGTGCTTGCTCGCCGCGCTCCTCTTCTTGCCGTCGCTCCTCCACCTCTTGCGGAGGCCCGCCCCGCAGGCCTCCGCGGACATGGCTGCTCCGGCCACACGCTGAGGGGTCTCGATGGCTGCCATGGGCGCCGCGTATCTTGTACGCTGTACGAACGATGTCCGACGACGACGCCCTGAATCTGGCGCGCGCTCGCATCGGCGTCGTCTTGCGCGGAAAATACACGCTCGAACGCATCCTCGGCGTGGGCGGGATGGCCACCGTGTATGCGGCCACGCACCGGAATCGCAAGGTCTTCGCGATCAAGATGCTCCATGCGGATCTCTCGATGCGCGAGACGATGCGCACGCGATTCCTCCGCGAGGGATACGTCGCGAACTCCGTCATGCACGCCGGGGCCGTCGCCGTCCTCGACGACGACGTCGCGGAGGACGGCTCGGCTTTCCTCGTCATGGAGCTGCTCGACGGCGCTCCCGTCGACGCGATCTGGGTCGAGCACGGCAACCACGTGCCGGTCGCGACGGTGCTCTCGATCGCCGATGCGCTGCTCGACGTCCTCGCGGCGGCGCACGAGCGCGGGATCGTGCATCGCGATCTCAAGCCGGCGAACCTCCTCGTCACGAGCGACGGCGACCTGAAGGTCCTCGACTTCGGCATCGCTCGCCTGAAGGACGAGCGCG
This sequence comes from Labilithrix sp., assembly GCA_028287065.1. GTDB lineage: Bacteria > Myxococcota_A > Polyangia > Polyangiales > Polyangiaceae > Labilithrix. The sequence continues at coordinate 16,187 of JAQBQJ010000200.1, forward strand.
GCGGCGGAGGGACGGCGACCGGCGCGATGCTCGGGACGCCGGCGTTCATGGCGCCCGAGCAGGCGCTCGCGAAGACCAGCGAGATCGACGCGCAGACCGATCTCTGGGCGGTGGGCGCCACGATGTTCGCGCTCCTCGCAGGAACGCTCGTGCACGACGGCGAGAACGCGCAGCAGCTCCTCGTGAGCGCGGCGACCAAGCCCGCTCGATCTCTCGCGAGCGTCGCTCCAGCCGTCCCGGCGGAGGTCGTGAGCGTGATCGATCGCGCGCTCTCCTTCGAGAAGAAGGACCGCTGGCCGAACGCGACGGCGATGCGCGAGGCGCTGCAGGCGGCGAGCGTCGCTGCGCTCGGCGCGCCGATCGGGCCGCTGCCGAAGCGGCCCAAGCGTCATCTCCACGACAACGGCGATCATCCGTCGGCGTTCGATGCGACGGTGTCGGCGAGTCCGGCGTCGGCGAGTCCTGCCTCGGCGCCGACCGCGCTCGGTCCGCTTCCTCCAGTCACGACGAGCGCCGCCGTCGTCGCGAAGACGAGCGTGCCCCCTCCGTCCGGGCGCGCACGGCGCCCGCTTCCCTGGCGGGCCATCGCGATCGCCGCAGCGGCGTGTGCCGTGCTCGCAGGCGGCGGCGCCGCGTATCGGAACGCACACGCGCCGCGCGTGAAGTACTGCGCACTCGTGCTCGACACGAGCGACGGCCCGCGTTGCGCCATCGAGATCCCGCCCGCCGCCGTTCGCAGGCGCGGTGACGACAGCCTCCGGATGACCGAGGTCGCGGGTCATGTCACCGCCGTCGAGAACGTCTCGTTCGCCGGCACTCGCTTCGGTCGAGACGGCACGCGCGCCGAGGTGGTGCGTGGCGAAGCCGGCGCCGTGCGGGAGATCGTCGTGCGCGACGCACACGACAACCTCGTCGAATGGCAGAAGTGGTCGGACGGCGGAAGGCGCGTCGACTACGTGGACATCGACGGCACGACCCCACGTCATCGCGGGGTCACACGGATCACGACCGTGAAGCGCGAGCTCGACGACCGCGGGCTCGTCACGCGCGAGACGTACTTCGGGCCCTCGGGCCGGCCGCGCGCCGACGAGGAGGGCGCGTATGGAAAGCTGATCGCCAACGGGCGCCTCGGCCGACCGATCCGCGTGACGATCCTCGGCGCCGACGGGAAGCCCGCCGCGGACTCGTCGGGGCGAGGCGTCGTCCAGCACTCCGACGACGACACGCCCGAGGGCGCCGAGACACGCACCTTCGACGTCGAGGGAAAAGCGATGGCGGTGCAGGGCGTGCATCGCGTCGAGTCGACGTGGTCCGATGCGTTCACGCTGTCCTCGTGGCTCGACTTCGGCATCCACGACGAGCCGGTGGTCAGCCTCGATCCGAACGTCCACACGCACGGCAAGAACATCACGTGGAATGCCGACTCGCGCACACGCGAGGTGACCTGGGTCGACGAGAGCGGTCGTACGCGTCCGGAGCGCAGTGATTCGTTCGCGAAGTTCCGCGAGACGTCCGACGATCGCGGTCGCACCACGGTCGTCGAGTTCCTCGACGGGGACGGGAACGCGGTCATGCGCCACGGCGACTCCGCGAGCATCCGCGCGGTGTGGGACGATCGCGACGATCAGATCGAGATCGCGTATCTCGACTCCGCGGGCCGTCCCATGATCGGCGCGCAGGGCTGCGCGAAGCAGGCGCTCGTGCACGACGAGCGAGGTCGCACGATCGAGCGACGCAGCTACGACGAGACCGGGAAGCTCGCGGCGCGCGCGAAGGTCGAGGAGGGCGCGGCGATCCAGCGCCTGAAATACGACGAGCGAGGCCTCGTCGTCTCGGTCGGCTCCTTCGATCCCGACGGCAAGCCCGGCGCGAAGAACGACGGCGTATCGAGCGAGCTCCGGAAGTACGACCGCTTCCGGAACCGCGTCGAGGTGAGCTATCTCGGCCTCGACGGGAAGCCGATCGGCGGTCAAGAAGGCCTCGCCGGTCTCCGCGAGTCGTACGACGACAACGACGATCGCGTCACCGAGGAGATGCTCGACGCCGGCTCGCTGCCGCTCGTCCTCGACGGCGACTACGCGTCGCGCCGCATGAAGTACGACGAGCGAGGGCTCGTCATCGAGGAGCGGTACTTCGACGCCCACGGCGATCCGATGCTGCGCAAGGACGGCTACGCCGTCATGAAGCTCGCGCGCGATCGGAGCGGCGACGTGATCGAGGAGAATTACCTCGGCAAACGCGACGAGCCCGTCACGCGCGCGGGCGGCTACGCGACGAAGAAGATCAAATACGACGTCCAGCGCCGCGCGATCGAGGTCGCCCTCTTCGACGTAAGCGGCGCGCCCGTCGCCGGCACCGACGGCTGGGCGATCGAGCGTGACGTGTGGGACGAGCGCGGGCTGCCGGTCCGCACCGATCACCTCGACGCCGCGGGCAAGCCGGTGCTCACGAAGCTCGGCA
>JAQBQJ010000203.1 GCA_028287065.1 Labilithrix sp.
TTCTTGTAGTGCTCGACGACCTGCGGCGCGCGCTCCGTCACCGATTGCGCGAGCTTTCGCACGGTCACGAGGCGTCGGACGATGTCGTCACCGAGCGCGAGGCCCTCACGAAGCCGCATGGCGTCGAGCGAATCGAGCGCGGCATCGAAGGCCGCCGAGAGCGCGGCGCGTATTTCTTCGCCGGCCTGCTCGATCGAGGGCACGAACAGGTTCGGCACCGACGCGAGGAGAGACAACGGCACGTCGACGCCGGGCGCGAGCTCGTCGCGCAAGGACACGAGCGCGGCGAAGACGCTCCGCGCGCGTTCCTGATGCAACGTGACCGCGCCGAGCGCCGCGCCTTCGAGGCGCACCGCAACGTCGAAGCGGCCACGCGAGAGCCGCTCGCGCGCGATCGCCTCCACGCTGCTCGCCAGGTCGGGGAGCTGGCTCGGCGCGCGCACGCGCACGTCGAGATAGCGATGATTCACAGCCCGGATCTCGACGGTGAGCTTGCCCGTCGGTGCGCTCTTGCCTGGAGCGGCGAGCGGCGCTTCGCCGACTCCGAATCCGGTCATGCTGCGCATGGAGAGCCGCGAACGCTGCCCGGCTTCAGCCGAGACCGCGCCTCCGCTTCACAGTGTCGAGCGCGCGGGCGTACTCGATGTCCCACGCCGAGGTGCCTTCTTTGAGGTGCTTCAACTGCGCGCGGACCTCGGTGTCGAGGGCGGTGTCGACCTGCATGTGCTTCTTGAAGATCGGCGTCATGTGGCGGCGGAGCACGATGTCCTCCGCGTAGACCTCCTCGACGTGCGAGGAGTGCATCAGCATCGCGACCACCTGGTCGAGGAGGTAGTCGAGCGTCTCGTCGCCGACCTTGATGCCCTGGTGCTCGGCGATCTGCTCGCGCACCTTGCTGAAGTCGCCGGCGCCGCGACCGGTTCGCTCGAGGAGATCGCGCGTTTTCTCGTCGACGATCTTCTCCGTCTCGAGGTAGCTGCGAAGCACCGATTCGACGTCGGCGACGACCTCTTTCTGGGCCCCCGCGTCTTCGAGATCGATGTCCTTCGACGACAGGAGCGTGCGAACGACCTCCTGGGCAATCGACGGGACCTTGGCGCTGTAGAGTCGCATGTGTGGGCCGCGCGCACGGTACCCCAACCATCACGAAAAGCGAAGCCATCCCCCCGGCTTTCGGTATTCTCGAAGGCAGGGGTACACGAGCTTGAGCCGCACGCTGAACGACGACTTCGACGACGACGATCTGCCGAGCGGGTCGCTCGATCTCGAAAAGGGGAGCGGCCAGGTCGGAGGCGGAGCTCCGTCGACCTACGGCAACGACGGCATCGATTTCGACGACGACCTCTACGGCAGCGACGACCCGGGAGCCAACAAGGCCCTGGAGCTCGATCTGCCGCATGCGCCGGCCAAGCCGTCGGGGGCGCCGTCGGCCTCGATGTCGAGGGCCCCGGCCGCGTCGTCGAAGGCTCCGGCCTCGATGGGCTCGATGGGCTCGATGGGCTCGATGGCCGGGCCGATGGATGTCCCGGACCTCGCGTTCGATGCCGCGCCGCAGCGGCAGGCGCCGCCGCCTCCGCGATCGAGCGGCAGCCTCCCTGCCGTCCGGACGAGCGGGATGCATCCTGCCGCAGGCCAGAGCGGCCAGCACCCCGCGGCGGGCCGCATCCCGTCGGCGCCGCCTTCGTCGTCGCGGAACGTCTCGGGCACGCACGCTCCCTTTGCGCCCCCGGCCGCGCCTCCGAGCGAGGGCGGGCATCACGGGTTCGCGCCGCCGGCTCCGTCGAGCTCGAGCGGCCTCGAGGATCCGAGCTCCGAGCGCGGTCCGCACTCGGCGCCGATGGCGCAGATGGCGCCGCTGCCCCCGCCGAAGCCGACGGCGGCCGCCGTGATCGCGAAGTACCCCGACCCGCCGTCGAAGATCACGCAAGCCCCGATGTATGCGGTGCGTGTCATCCTCCGGCAGCTCGAGCTGCGGACCGACCTCGAGTCGCTCCGTCGCCGCCGTTCTCCGGACGTCGCGCTCTACGAGGCCGCGCTGCGCGCCTACGACACGAAGACGTTCCGCCTCGGCATGGCGATCAACTGCGCGGCGCTGGCCGTCGCGACGTTCATCTTCTTCCTGCCCGTCATGATCCGCTTCATCCGCGCGGACTGAAGCGCTACCCCCGCGACGACCGCGGACCGCCCGGACGCTTGCGTTCGCCCTCCGGCGGCTTCCGCGTGCTCGGCGGCTCGGGCGGCGGCTTGCGCACGCTCGGCGGCGGCGGTTCTTCGCGCAGCGGCCTCGGTGACGTCACCGCGGTCTTCATCTCGCGCATGCCGAGCTGGAGGCGGCGGATGACCGCCTTCTTCTGGCGATCCTTGTACTTTGCATGCGACGCCTCGCCCTGCTCGTTCGCCTGCTCGGTCTCGCGGTCGATGACCTGGAACTCGCAGACCACGAAGACCACCGGGCCGAGCGACCACGCGCTCGACGGCGCGCGCTCGAGCAGCTTCCGCGGGAGGCGCACCGGCATGTCGACCACGAAGTGGATGACCCGGTAGTTGTCGGCCGAGAAGACGTTGTCGCTCGGTGTGTAGTCCTCGTCGGCGCCCGCCTGCATGTCCGCGAGATACGACTTCAGGTGCTCGCGCTGCTGGCAGTAGCGCTTGAACTGGAAGATCGAATTGATGCTCTGGCTGGGGATGACGTAGTTGAACGGGAACAGCTTCTTCTGGAGAAACTGCACGATCGGGAAGATGTCGTCGCGCTCGCGCGTGACGATGCGGAAGCGCAGCTTGTCGAAGATCTGCGCCGAGACTGCCTCGCGCTTCGACAAGAGCT
>JAQBQJ010000279.1 GCA_028287065.1 Labilithrix sp.
AAGAGGGACGACGCCATGGAGCGCACGACCGAACTTCGGTGCATCCGCCGGCTTGGGTGAACGCAACGCGGAGGCGATCGCGAACGCGCCGGCCAGTCCTCCGAAGAGCCATGCGCTGGCGACGCCCCCCGTCGCCCCGATGAAGACGTGCGCGGCCAGTGCGAGTGCGACCGCGCCTTGCGCGCTCACGAGCGCGCTGCGATCACGAACGGAGCGCAAGAAGAGGACGAGCGCGAGCGCGAGCGGCGGCATCGCGAGCCAGAACGTCGACGCTCCGAGCCGGACGACGTCGCCCACCAAAGGCGCCCGCGTCGCGAACGGCACCCCGAGCCATACCGCACCACTCGCCAGCAACAGCGACGCGTCGTCGAGCGGCCGCCGCTCGTCGACCTTCGGTGCGATCGCCTCGTACCCGAGCGCGATCACGCCGTAGAGCGCAGCGAGCCCCGCGCATCCGAGCATGAGCGTGTGCACCGTCGCATCGGCGTTCGTCGGCGGCAGCGGCGCCGCCGGAGCAATCAGCCACGCAGCCATCGCGACGAACGCGAACGCCGCGCCCGCGAGATGCAGTGACGGACGCGTGGTGCGTGCGCCCGCATGCGCGGAGAGCGCGAGCACGAGCGCCGTGATCGCGCTCGTTTTCCAGGGTTGTCCGAGATCCGGCGTCGTGCGCGTGACGGCCTCGACGCCGAGCACCGTGAGCAGCGTGCCGATCGCCGCGACGATCCCCCACGTGGCGAGGATCGCGCGACGACGCCGGTCGGAGACGAAAGCGCCGAACGACAGGAAGCACGCCGGCACCGCCGCGCACGTCGGGGGCCACAGCTCGGGGCGATCCGGCACGATCGTCTTCGCGACGAGCACCATCGTGCCGAGCGCGACGAGCACGGCGACGTGGAGCGCGCCCGGCCTCGTGCGCTGCTCGATCGATAGGACGACCGTCGCGAGCACGAGCACCGCGAGCGGCACGTGCAGCGCGATGCCGATCGCGGACGGCACGACGCCCGAGCCTTGCGATTGACGGAGGCCCATCAGGAGCGCCGCCGCGGACGTGCTCACGAGCACCGCGAGCGACAGCACGAACGGCACCGCAGCCATGCGCGGAAGGCGCGCCAGGAGCGCAGGACCGGACGACGCCCACCACGCGATCGCGGCCGACAGCGCGAGCCACGCGACGAGCGCGCGCTGCCCGATCCCGCCGTCCTCGAACGGCAAGGACGGATCGCCCGGCCCGCCGTAGAGACCGAGGATCCCGACCGCCACGGCACCGTACGCAGCGGCGCCGAGCGAGACGAGCGCGCTCCTCGTTGCCGTCACGCGCGCGCGCGTTGCGGCGACGGCGAGCGGAACGAGCGCGACGAGGACGACGGCTGCACGACGCTCCGCGAGCGCTCCGCCCGTGCCGATCACGAGCTCGAGGAGGAGCGACGGCGCGAGCCCCGCCGTGAGCGCGAGGCCCGTCGCGCGATCGGACGCGACACGACCGACGAGCATCGACGTGAAGGTCGATGCGAGGAACAGCAGCGCCGCGAACGGCACACCGATGCTCGATTGCTGGCCGATCGCGACCGCTGCCGCGACGAAGACGATCGGAAGCAGGCCCGCGGAGATCCCGGCGAGCACGCGCCCGGTCACCACCGAGCGCTTCACGAGGAGGCGCGCGAGACCGACGAAGAGCACGTGATACGCGAAGAACGCGCCCGCGATCACGAGCGGTCGCCACACACCTTCGAGCGTGCGCCATGCCTCGCGCACGCCCATCACCGAGCCGGCGAGGACGAGGATCGTGCCGATGAACCAGAACACCTGGAGAGCGCCGAAGGGCTTGTTCTCCTCCGTCGCGGGGCCGCGCTCGTGTGCGTCGTCGTCGAGCGCGGCGAGTGCCTCGACGCCGGCACCGACGACGGCGCCGTGCCCTTCGCGCGCGAAGATCGCGCGTCCCGCCTCGAGCGTGCGGTCGTCGTGCTGGAGGCTCGCGTCGTTCTCCTCGCGCGGCGGTGCGTCCTCGTCGATCGCCTTTGCGAGGCGCTGCCACCGCGTGCCCATCTCGGTGAAGAGCTCGGCGGCTCCGCTGACGACGACGTCGGCGCCGCGCTCGACGGCGGTCCCCTTGGTCTTGCCGTTCACCTCGTCGTCTTCGTGCTCGGCTTCGGTCTCGTTTGCGCTCGCCTTCGCCTGCACGTCCGCCTCGATCGCGACGCGCGCCCGGAGGCGGTCCGCGATCTCCTCGTCGATGACGCCGTCGCGCATCCATGTAGCGATCCGCGCTCGCTGGCGCGCGGTCTCCCACGCCAGCACGTCCTCACGCCGTCGAACGAGCCGCGAGCCGCACGTCGGGCACTTCGGCTTGCCCTCGAAGAGCTCCGTGCATTTCGTGCAGACCCCCGCGCTCACGGCCAAAGCGTAGCGCGAAGCAATCGCCCAACGTGATGCGGCGATCGGGCCCCCCCTGCAAGGAAGGAACCCAGCCTCGCCTTCGTAGATGGCCCCATGTCACGTCGGTCGTCACGAAGCCGGTCCGCGCGAGCGGCCGGTTTCTCGGCGCTGATCGTGGGGGCCGTCCTGTATCTCGCGCGTCCGACCGATCCCGCCGTCTTCGGATGGCTCGATCGCGCAGGCCTTCATCCGCTCGCGCAGCTCGCGCGCGCGCTTCGTCACGCGGTCTACGCACACGTTCACCTCCCGGGGTGGTTCCGCGGGTCGGCCTCGGACGTCGCGTATGCCTTCGCCCTCGGCGCGCTCCTCGCAGACGCGCCATCGCTCATCGTCGCTCTCGGAATGTTCGTCGTGCTCGGTCACGAGATCGCACAAGGGCTCGGCCTCGCCGCCGGGACCTTCGATGTGCGTGACCTCGTCGTTCTCTTCGTGTCGTTCGTCGTCGCCCAGGTCGCGTTCCGACCCCTCGGGCTTTCGGGGCTCCGCTCCAGAAGGATTTCATCATGAACCGCAAGACCTGGTTTCACCTCGCCGTCCTCCCCGTGTTCGCTCTCCTCGCGGTCGGCAGCTCGTCGCCGAAGAAGGACGGCGCGGCGGACGACAAGGCGTCGACGACCAGCACGACGGCGGGCAAGCTCGGTAGCGCGATCCTGATCGGCGATGCCGAGTGGACCGTGCTCGACGTCGTGAACCGCGGCTCGGCAATGAAGGCGAACGAGTCCTACGAGAAGGACGCATCGACGACCGGCACGTTCGTGCAGGTGCACTTCAAGGTCGCGAACAAGAGCAAGAAGGAAGGCACGATCGGCGAGATCCCGAAGCTCCTCGACACGACGGGCCGCGAGTTCGGCACGATCGAGTCGGCCTCGGCGTTCCGTCCGAAGGACACGAACGGCGTGTTCCTCGACAAGATCCAGCCCTCGATGTCGAAGGAGTTCACCGAGATCTACGAGCTCCCCGCGGGCGTCACGAGTGTGTCGATGAAGGCGCACGACTTCGGCCTGTTCGGCACCGACAAGACGATCGCGCTCGGCAACCTCCCGCCGGCGCCGCCTGCTCCGGTCGCCGCCGCCACGACGGCTCCGGCCGCGAAGGCCGGCGCGAAGTCGCTCGGTGCTGCTGCAGCGCCCGCCGCGAAGGCGAAGGCCGCGCCGTCCGCCGCGAAGAAGTGAGTCGCTGGGGTCGCCTCCCGAGCTAAGGCTTCGGGTGCGCGATGAAGTAATCGAACAGCGCCGGTACGAACGACGCGGTGAACAGCGGAGCATGCGGACCGTCGACGGCGGTCCACAGCTCCACGTCCCCGCGCACGCAACCGGCGTACTTCTCGACCTTCGTCTCCGCGCCCGGGACCGAGCTCTCGAGATCGAGCGGAGCGCCTGCGACCTGGATGCTGCCGGTGCATCCGTTGTAGTTCGCCCAGTGCGCGACGGTGTCGTGCGCGCTCGGCACGCCCGGAAGTGAGCCGGGCTTGGACGCCGAGCCGCCGTACGGGACGGTGTCGTCGGCATCGCCGTGCATCTCGACGATGCTCACCGGCGACGTGGGCTTGCACTTGCTCGCGTCGAGCCACGTCGCGCCGGAGATGCTGACGACGGCGGCGATGCGCTCGGAGATATCGCACGCGAGGCGATGCGCCATGAGACCGCCGCCGGAGATGCCTGTAATGTACACACGCTTGCGATCGAGCGAGTGCGTGCGCGCGACGTCGTCGATGACCGCGGCGAGGTACGCGACGTCGTCGACGTTCGAGCCCTCGAAGTCGCAGCAGGCGTCGGTGGCGTTCCAGAACGGGTTCTTGTCGCCGTCGAGCGTTCCGCTCGGGAGCACGTAGAGAAACCCGCGCGCGTCCG
>JAQBQJ010000281.1 GCA_028287065.1 Labilithrix sp.
CGCCCTCGACGTCGAAGACGCCGTCGTCATCCATCGCGACGAGGCGCACCTTCTCTTCGCGTGTCATCGCCTGGTAGCCGGAGACGTCGACGAGGTGCTCCCAGTCCTTGTGCTTCGCGCCCCAGCCCTCGGCGACGGTGATCTTGTCGTGCCCGCGTGCCTTGAGGCACTTGATGATGCCGCGGACGAACTCCGGATCGGTGATGCGCCCGCGGACGCCGTCGTCGCCGCCGCTCTTCGCCGGGTCCTTGAACCACTCGAAGCCGCCGAGGTTCGGCTTGATCAGGATCGGCGTGTCCTTCGGCCTCTGCGGGACGACCGCGTTGCACAGGCGCTCGCCCAGGTCGCGAGGGGAGCCGCCCTGGAGCATCGTCACCGCCGAGCGATCGTCCTTGATGCGTGCGCGGTTCCGCGCGCGAAGGGCGTTGCCGTCGACCTCGCCGGACGCCACGACCGCCGGCCCCGCGTCCCAGCTCGCGGACGCGTTCGACATGACGTCCGTCGCCGAGGGCACGGCGGCGGGCGCCGGGGAGGCGGCCCCCGCATCCTTCGCCGGCTCGGGGGGAGGCGGATCCTTGCGCGGACAGCCCGCGGCCGCCGCGACGACGAAAAGGCCTGCAATGACGGTGACTGCGCGTTCGATCATGCGGACAGGACCGCCTTCGTACACCGTTGTCGTTCCCCGGCAAACGTCCCCCTGCGACCATGTGCCGCTGTATGATCGCCCATGGTGGGGACGGAGAACCGCGTCGGCGAGGTGCTCGCCTCGAAGTATCGACTCGACGCGCTGCTCGGCAGCGGCGGCATGGCCCACGTGTATCGCGCGGTCAACGAGCACATCGGGCGCGCCGTCGCCATCAAGGTGCTCCGCAGCGAGCACGCGGAGAACGCGGACGTCGTCGAGAGGTTCCTGCGCGAGGCCCGCGCGGCGAACCTCGTCCGACATCCGAATGTCGTCGACGTCCTCGACATCGGCCTGGAGGACGGCGGCGCACCGTTCATCGTGCAGGAGCTGCTCGACGGCGAAGATCTCGCGCACTTCGTCGAGCGTCGCGGCGGCAAGCTGCCCGTCGAGGAGGTATGCGACGTCCTGCTCCCCGTCATCGCGGCCGTCGCCGAGGCGCACGCGCAAGCGGTCGTGCATCGCGACATCAAGCCCGAGAACGTCTTCCTCGCGAAGACGAAGGGCGCACGGGCGCCGACGCCCAAGCTGCTCGACTTCGGCATCTCGAAGGTGCGCGCGCCCGATCTGCGCGCGACCGAGGCCGGCGTGATGATGGGCACGCCGGCGTACATGGCGCCGGAGCAGGTGCAGGGCACTTGCGAAGCGGATCCCCGGAGTGACGTCTGGGCGCTCGGCGTGATGATGTTCGAGCTCATCGCGGGTCGCATGCCGTTCGAGGAGCCGAACGCCATGGCGCTCTTCTTCGCGGTCGCGACGAAAGACGCCCCGACGCTCCTCGACATCGGCGTCGAGGTCGTGCCTGCCGTGTCGCGCGTCGTCGAGCGATGCCTGCGACGTCGGCCCGACGAGCGCTATCCGAGCGCGGCGGAGCTGGAGCGCGATCTGCGGCACGTCCTCGAGGGGACGGAGCTCGAGCCGACGGGCAAGCGATCGATCCCGCCAGCGCTGCTCGCCCTCGTTCCCGATCTCGCGGTGCCCGGTGCGCCTCCCCTCCCGAGAGGCACCTCACCGGCGCCGAAGCCTCACGCTCCGGCGCCCTCGGCTGCCGTCGCGCCGGTCGAGCCGCCACCGTCGCATTTCGCATCACGTCCGGCTGCGCCCGCGTCGCTGCCCGGCATCGGGCTCTCGCCGGGACAGGCCGCGGCTCCTGCGATCAGGCGAGCGGTCGCGCACGAGAGCCTCGGCGTACGCCCCGCGCGCGACGTTGCCGATCTCGGTCCGGTGATCGGCTTCGGTGTCGTGGGCCTCGTCGCGATCCTCGGTACGGGTCTGCTCATGCAGCTCGCGCATCGGCCCGAAGGATGGCCGATTGCCAAGTTCGTGCTCGGGCCGTCTGCGGATATCGCCGTCGTCGTGCACGGGCTGTTGGGGCTCATGGCCGTCGCGCTCGGATGCACGTACGCGTGGCGCGGAGTCCGCCATTGGCGCGGCGATCTCTCGGGGGGACCGCCGAATGCGATCGTCAACGCGGTGATCGCGGCGGGCGCGTTCTTCTCGGCGATCGAGCTCCTCTCCGCGGTCTACTAGGGATTACCGATCATCGACTCGCGAAAACATTGCGTGTACTGCGCAATCAAGTTCGCAGCTCTGGATACGGCACGATCACGTCTTGCAATGTTCTTGGGCCGACAAGTTCATTCATGGCATGTTGCCCGACGGAGGAACCCCCGAATGCGCAAGATCTTGGCAATAGCTGGAGTCGCTCTCACGAGCATGCTGTTCACCGGTACCGCGTTCGCGCAGGGCGAGCCGCCCCCCCCGGCCGGAAGCACCGCCACGACGGCCCCTGCCGGCGGTGACAGTGGCGACGAGAAGAAGATCGGCATCGGTGTCGAGGCTCAGGTGTTGATCCCGATCGGTGACCTCGGCGATGTGAGCGGACCGCTCATCGGACCGCTCGTTCGCTTCGGTTACCGCGTCACGCCTCCCCTCGAGCTGACCGTTCGTACGGGCTACCTCTTCGGCCTCAGCAAGGAGCTGAGCGCCAACGTCTCGACGAGCCTCAGCATCATCCCGATCTGGGCCGGCGCTCGTTACTTCTTCATGGAGCCGCAGGCCGGCCTCTACGGCGCGGCGGAGATCGCGCTCAACCTCGGTACGCAGAAGGTGGACTTCGGCGGCATCTCGGGCTCGACCGGCTTCACGCGGCTCGGCTTCAACGTCGGCGCGGGCTACGTCATCAGCAAGGAGCTGCCGATCGACATCCGCGCGCAGTTCTCGATGATCAACCTTCTCCTCAAGGAAGACGTCGCGGGCGGCTCCGAAGCGACGCAGTTCGCCCTCGGCCTGAGCGCCGGCTACACCTTCCAGTTCTGATCCCGGACCCGGAAGCGATCGCGGGCCGCGAGGGCAGCATGCCTCGCGGCCCGTCGCCTTTCGTGCAGGCCACGCCTCAGCTCGGTGGCGGCGAAAGCCCCACCTAATGCGGAACGGGTCGTTCGGGTCTAAGCTTGTAATCGTGCGTTTTCGAAGGCTTCTGGCGCTGACGTCCCTCGGGCTCGCGGGTCTCCTGGTGGCGCCCCACGCGAGCGCGCAAGACTTCGATCCGCGCGGACGGAAGAAGCCGCCCGGAGGTCGCCCCGCCGCGCCCGGAGGACGACCGACCGCCCCCGGAGGTCGACCGACCGCGCCCGGAGCTCGCCCCGCGGGTAGTAACCCCGTTCATCCCGCCGGCAACCCCGATGCCGGGCAGTCCCAGACCGTCCTCATCGATCGCTACACGAAGATCGTCCTCTCGCAGCCGGGCTCGCCGTTTCCTCTCCAGCGGCTCGCGCAGCTCTATCGCGACAAGGACGGCAACCTCGGCGGTCTGGTGAAGGACTTCGAAGCACGCGCCGCGCAGGCCGGGCCCGAGCAATACGCCTCGACCGTGGTCCTCGCCGGCGTCGCGAAGATCGACGGCCGCCCCGACGACGCGATCCGCACGTACGAGAAGGCGATCGCGCTGAAGGGCAACGACCCGGTCGCGATCCTGGCGCTCGCGCGCCTCCTCCAGGACCGCGGTGATGCGTCGGCGCGAAAGCGTTACGAGGACGCTCTCGCGCTGCAGACCGTGCCCGCAGAGAAGGAGCAGACGCTCCGTACGTTGATGACGCTCGCTCTCGACGGCAAGGACTTCACCGCCGCGAAGAGCT
>JAQBQJ010000322.1 GCA_028287065.1 Labilithrix sp.
GGGCGAGCGACGGCTCATCGACCGTCAACGGTAGCATCTAAATCACCGCAAAATGCCCGAGCACGATTCTGCTTCAGAATCATGCTCGGGCATTTAGCGGATCGGCTCGTCGAAGTGCACCGACCAGTTCGGCAGGTCGTTGCCGCTCGCCGACGGCGTGTCGTCGGAATCACGGAGGTTGCCGCGCGCGATCGTTCCGGATCCTCCGCATCCGTGGAACGTGTACGCGTATCTGAGGCGCTTGTTCGCACCGGTCGGCGCGGAGGCGAGGGTCACCGTCACGGTGTCGGGCCCCGCGAGCGCGACGCTCGTGATCGCCGGCGGCGTGGCGCTGTCGTCGAAGAATTCGAAGCCGTAGTTGCCCGGGTTCGTGACCTTCGTCGTGTCGAAGACGAGCGGCGGCTTCGGCACGAGGAACCTTGCGGTGATCACGTTGCCCTTGACGGTGATCTGCGAGGGGCGGAGCGGCTCCCACTTCCTTCCTTCGAGCACGATGCGCGCATAGGCCTTCGCGAAGTACTCGCCGAGGTGACGTTCGCTCGGTCCGGAGAAGTGCAGGCAGTCGCTCGAGTACGTCATCGCGTACGTCGGCCCGACGACCACGACCTTGCCCTTCGAGCGGACGTGCGCGGCGAGCTGCTCGTAGGCGATCGTCGTCGTGGGGCGATCGTTCCAGTGCGAGTACTGCGAGACGAGCAGCGGCACCGGGATGGTCTGTCCGGTGATCGCCTTGGCGCCCTCCTCGTAATCGCGCTGCCACTCCTCGAGACCGTGACCGTAGTCGACGATCATCGATTTCCCGTCGGTGCCCGGAAGCGGGAAATAGGCTTCTTTTCCGTAGTGATCGTGCTCGCCGTGGATCGCCGTCACCGCGCGCACGACGTACGACTTTCCCGCGGCCTTCGAGAGCGCGAGCCCGTCCTTGATCTGCATCATGCCGTCGTCGAACGGCTTCACGTAGCTCTTGCCCGGCCACCAGTCGCAGCCGCCCTTGCGGAGGCACCAGTAGCCGTTGCCGCTGCGGCCGTGCAGGCTCACGAGCACGTCGTGCGTCGGCGTCGGCGTGCCGGCGAGGTACTTCTCCTTCGCGAGCTTCGCCGCCTCGTTCGCGAGGCCCGAGGACATCGTCTCGATCGGGTAGAAGAACGTGTCGCCCTCGACCAGCGGCACGAACGACGTCGGCTTCTGGTACACCGTGCAGCCGTCGCCGTCGCAGCTGCTCGCGGTCAGCACGCCGGTGTCGAACATGAGGTTGTCGTACGGCTGCGTCGTCGACACGATCGGCTTGCCGTCGTTCGCGACCGCGTTGCTCTGTCCCGTGGACAGGACGTGGTTCACGTCGAAGTGCTGGTACGGCACCGGCGGGGGCTCGCCGGCGTCCATGCCGCCCGCCGAGCCATCCGGATTCGAAGCATTTCCGTTGCTCTGAGATGTAGTCGAGTCGCCTGGTCCGTTCGGCCCCGCGGGGCTCGTTTGATCGACGTCGGGCGATCCCGACGGACCCGTCCCCGACGAGCCAGACCCGCAGGCGGCCGCCAGGGCAACGACGGCCGGGCCCAGGAGAACACGTCGTGCCACGCGCATCGCATCACCCTCCTCGTCATCGTCCTCACTTCGCGGCCTCGTCGAAGTGAACGCTCCAGTTCCACAGGTCGTAGCCGTAGTGGGACGGCGTATCGTCCGAGTCGCGGAGGTTGCCGCGCGGTCCCTGCTCGAAGCCCGGGCACGTCTGGGGCGTCGCGGTGTAGGCGTAACGCAGGCGCCCGTTCGCGCCGGTCGGGGCGGCGGCGAGCGTGATCTTCACGGTGTCCGCGCCGGCGAGCTCCACCTTCGTGATCGCGGGCGGCGCGGCGCTGTCGTCGAAGAACTCGAAGCCGTAGTTGCCCGGATCCTTGACGTGCGTGGTGTCGAGCACGAGCGGCGGCTTCGGTACCACGAACCTCGCCGTGACGACGTTGCCCTGCACCTTCACGTCGATCGGACGCAGGGGCTCCCACGGCTTGCCCTCGATGACGACGCGCGCGTACGCCTTGCCGAAGTACTCGCCGATGCGGCGCTCACCGTGGTTGGTGAAGTGCAGGCAGTCGTCGGCGTAGCCGATCGGGTAGCCCGGGGTGACGACGATCACCTTTCCCGGCGCCTTCACGTGCGCCTCGAGCTGCCACGTCGGGATCTGGCTGTGCGGGACGTCGTTCCAGTTGCTCATCTGCAGCATGAAGAACGGGACCGGGAGCGTCTGGCCGGTGACGGCCTTCACGCCGGCCTCGTAGTCCTTCTGCCACTCGACCATGCCTTCGAAGTAGTTCGCGATCGTGCCCTGACCGCTGGTCGCGGGCATCGGGAACTCCTGCTGGTTCGTCGAGTACGAGTAGTGATCGCTCTCGCCGTGGATCGCGGTCGCGGCGCGCACGACGTACGACTTGCCCGCGGCCTTCGCGATCGCCATCGCGTCGGCGACCTCCATCATCGCGTCCGAGAACGGCGGGATGTAGCCCTGCGGCGTTCCCTTGAAGTCGCAGCCGCCCTTGCGCAGGCAGAAGTACGTGTTGCCGCTGCGGCCCTGCAGGCTCACGAGCACGTCGTGGGTGGGCGTGGGCTTGCCGACGAGGAGCTTCTCCTTCGCGAGCTTCGCCGCCTCGTTCGCGAGGCCGGACGACATCGTCTCGACGCCGTAGTTGAAGAACGAGTCACCCTCGACGAGCGGCACGAAGGCCGTCGGCTTCGCGTAGCCCTTGCAGCCGGAGCCGTCGCACTGGCGGCCCGGGATCACGCCGGTGTCGAATTTCACGTTGGCGAAGGGCTGCGCGGACGTGAGCGGAGGCGTCGCACCGTTCGCGACCGAGTTGCTCTGTCCGGTCGACAGGACATGGTTGATGTCGAAGTGCTGGTATGGGACCGGCGGAGGCTCCATCGGACCGCTGGGGCCGCCGGGCTGACCGGGAGCCGCAGGTCCGCCGGGCGCGTTCGGATCGCCGCCCGGTGCGTTCGGATCGCCCGGCGCGTTCGGCGTCGAGGACGAAGGCGGCGTCCCGTTGTCGGACGACGTCATGCCGTTGCCGCATGCGGCGGAGAGAACGATGAGGGAAGCGGTCAGCCCGAAACGACGCAAGCGATTCATGCGACTCGGACTTCAGTGCAGAACGCGTGCCCTCGAGCTCAACGGATGAGCGCGATCGGGTCGCCGGGCGTCGATGCCAGGACGCGTCCGGTGCCGCGTTCGACGAGGACGAGACGCGCACCCAGCGCGGCGACGGGTATGTCGAACGCCGCTCCTGCCGCTCTCACACGGCGCACGGCGCGTTCCGGTCGCTCGTTCACGACGACGACGAGAGCCGCGCGCGCGGCGACGAGCGATCGCGCCGCGAGCCCCCATTCGCCCGGTGACGTGGGGATACCTGCCGCAGTGAGCGCCGCATCCAGGAGCTTCACGAGCGGCTCAGGGTCGCGGGCGAGCTCCAACGGAGTCGGTTCGTGCAAGACCGCACCGGAGACCGCCGCCACACTGGGCTTGTCTGCCCGCCGCACGGACTCCTGCAGCAACCCGTCGAACGCGACCCAGCCCGACGTGCTCCATGCGGTCTTCTCGTGCGGTGCGACGGGCCGCGACGGTCCGAGGACGCCGAGCGCACGAAGCGAAGGCGACGCGAGGCCGTAGGAGTCGCCCTCGATGTCGCCCGTGAAGAGGACCTTCGTGCCGGCGCGTGACGCATCGAGGAGCGCACGAGCGGCGCTCTCGTCGAGCACGTCGGCCGAAGGAACCAGAACGAGCTTCGCGCTCTTCAGCCGCGCGGCGGTGAGGCGCAGGTCCGAGATCGCCGTCGGCACCACGCCGAAGCGCTCGGCGAGGGCCCGGACCACGATCTTCGTCGCGTCGATCGCGTGCGTGCGCCCGAGGAACGCGCGCGCATGCGGGATGACCATCACGACCGGATCGGGCTCGAAGTCGTCGAGCAGCGGCGCTGCCGTACGGAAGAACGCGCCGAGGTCGACGATCGGATCGAGCTCGGGCTTCGCCGTGCCGTCCGGGCGGAAGATGCCGATGGTCGCCTCTTCGTCGATCGGCATGTACGGGTTCACGTTCCACGCCCATTCGACGACGCCCGTCCCGCGGCCCGCGAAGGCGTACGCGAGCTTCCGCTCGAGGAGGCGCGCGGCGACCTCCGGCGAACGCCACGGCGTGCCGTCGAGGTCCTCGAGGCGCATGATCCCCGTCTCCTGATGAAGATTCGGTTTTTCAGGCACTTTGGTGGTCACGCCGTCCCACAGGAGATCGTCGTTCTTCCACCACGTATGCACCGCGGTGTAGTCGAGCGACGCCGCCATGAGCTGCTGCGTCGGGCGCTCGTAGATGCCGCCCTCGTCTTGACCGAGCGTCACGAGCGGGTTGCCGCCGGCCACATGGAGGATGTCGCGCATGCGCGCGGCCCATCCGGTCACGACGTCTTGCGCGAATTCCTGGAAGTCACGGACCTTGCGCGGACGGCGCGCGACCTGCACGAACGCCTGCGCGAAGTCCTCGGGACGCGGGACGCTCATCGGATCGCTCGAAGGCTCATGCCAGATCGCACGGAGCTTCGTCATGTCGTCGCCGTGACGCGCGCGCACCCACGACGCCCACGCGCGCTTCTCGTGCTCGTCGCCGATGGCGCGTGTGCTCCAGAGCGCGGCGCGCGGCGCGTACGAGGGCTCGTTGATGAGATCCCAGTGGATCCATCCGTTGCCGCGATAGCGCGTGGCGAAGAGCGTGAGCATCTCGCGCTGACCCTCGATGGCGCGCGGGTCGAGGTACGGGTTGTCGCCCGTGAACGACGGCGGGAGGAACGCGAAGAAGTCGAAGCACACGACGATGCCGTGACGCGCAGCGCTGTGCACGAAGGCGTCGAGCGCGGAGAGCACGTTCTCGTCGATCGCTCCGGGATCGACCATCACGCGCGACCACGCCGTCCATAGACCCGTGCGCACGAAGTTGATGCCGTGCTTCTGCATCGCCGCGAAGTCGGCGTCCCACACGTGCGGGTTCGGCTCGAACAGGAACTTCCGGTGCACGTCCGACGCCATGTACGTCGTGCCGATCACCGGGAAGACCTTGCCGTCTCTTCGCAGCCAGTCGCGCGTGACGTCGAGCTTCGGAGCGGCGGCGAAGAGCTTGGCGTCCTTCACGACGAAGCCCGTGCGCGCGACGTTCGGATGGAGCGCGCGGGCATCGCCGGCGCCACGCGACTCGATCGTCACGTGGTGGAGGCCCGGCGCGAGCTTCGCGCGGATCGTCACGAGCGCGGTGCGGGACTCGGGCGTTCCGACCAGCGTCACGTCGGTCGCGTAGACCTCGTGACCCTTCTCGTCCTTCACGCTGACGCGAGCGCGGGCGGGCGGATCGTCGTCGCGGCGGACCACGAAGCGTCGCTGCGTGACGCGGATCTGCGCCTGATCTCCCGGCTCGATCGCCGCGCGCACCGGCTGACCGCGCAGCTCCGAGGCGCCCTCGAGCGCACGCGAGACGATAGCGCGCACCACCGGAGCATCGAGGCGGGCATCGCTCGTGGCGAGGACCCATCGGGCGCCGGCCGCATCGCCGCGTTGATGATCGATCTCGAGGAGCGGGCACCCGCGCGGCGTTCCGCCCGCATCGACGACGTGCACGAGCGGTCGCGCGACGGCGTCGCGCGGACCGGCGGAGCCGTGCTCGTCCGGCATGTCCTTGTTCGTCGCGAGACGAAGCGTGAGCGCCCAGGTCGTCGTCGCGTCCGGGAACGACGCCGTGAAGCCGCTGTCCGCGTCGAGCCCGACCGCGAGCTGGGTCTTGCCGTTCGGCGGACGCGGGACGGCCTCCGCCGGACCGATCAGGAGATCGTGCGCGAACGAGGTCTGTCGGGGGCCGCGCAGCCACGAGCCCGCTTTTCCCGGCTCGGCACGCACCGGCTCGTGGAACGGCGCGCCGCCGAGGACCGCGAGGCCGCCGCCGCGACGGAGGAAGCCGCGGATGCGAGGCCACGCTTCGAGCGGAAATGCGCTGCCGTACGGAAGGACGAGGACGTCGACGTCACGCAGTCGAAGGCGCGAGACGAGCTCGCTCACGCTCCCGGCGCGATCGACGGGCAAGCCCGAGAGCGCGGTGTCGAGGACGCCGTCGTCGATCGCGGGCGCATCGACCGTCGGAAACCCGGCGGCCCGGAACACGAGCGCGCGCGGAGCACGCGCGGGATCGCGCCGGTCGTCGTCGGCATCTCCGGGCCCGTAGGCTTCGCGCGGCGCGCCACCCGCGCC
>JAQBQJ010000295.1 GCA_028287065.1 Labilithrix sp.
TGAAGCGGCGCCGAACGCCGGCATCCTCGGACTGATCGACGGGCAATATGACGTCGCCGTTCGGCCAGCGCGTCGTCTTCTTCAAGAACGCGTCACCGAGGAACCTTCGGCTCGCGCTCGTCGTCGCATTCGCGGTGTTCACGACGACGACGTACGGCGGAGGCGGCCGCTTGTCGGCGCGTGCGACCTCGGCCGGCAGCACGATGGCCGCGAAGACGAGAAGTAGAAGGACGACGGCGCGCGACATGGGCTTCAGAAGTGCGCCGTCGTCTTGACGAGCATCATGCCCCAGCTCCGATCGAGGGCGCTCTTGGGGCGTCCCTCGTTCAGCTCGGGCGACACGTCGGCCGTGCCGTTGAGGTAATGAGCCTCGAGCTTGACGAGCCAGTGCGTGTTGATGTCGAAGCGCAGCGTCGCGGCGACGTCGTGCTGCATCGCCGCGCGGCCGGAGCGATGATCGACATCCGGGAAATAGAGCGAATAATAAGCGCCGGGCTGCAGCCACTGGTTCACGCGAACCGACCCCATGACGTAGCCCCGCTCACTGACCGAACGACCTGGCGGTAGCACGGTCGGATCGGTGCTCTCCACGCCGAGACGCCAGCGGCTGTACTCGGCGGAGAGCAGGACGTCGTGCCCGGCGTACTCGACGGAGGCGATGGCGAGCACCGCGGGGATCTCGATCGTGATCGGGCGGCCGTTGAAGACGAGGCTCGCGTCGAGGCGCAGTGCCTGGAAGCTTCCGCCCATGCGCAAGCCTTGGAGCGGCGTCTCCCAGAGCAGCCGCTCCCCGACGACGTAGGGCACGTTGATGTCCTCGACTCGAGTCGAGACGCTCGTCTGCGAGGTCGCGTCGAGGAAGATCGTGCCGACGTAGTGCCGGTATTCGAGGGCTCCTGCCGAACGCAGGTCGATGCGTCCGTAGAGCTCCATGCCGGTCTGCGCGAGCAGGAAATCGCGGCTCTGCAGCGAGTAGATCGACTGCGGCAACAGGATCGGGACACGTGCTGCGTCGATGTCGCTCGTGTCGTTGTAGAGGCCGAACGGGATCTTGACGCGGCCGGCGCGGAGCCCGAGCCAGTCCTCGAAGCGGTAGTCGAGGTAGAACCAGTCCATCTTCGGGCTGTAGTTGCCGACTCGCCCGAGGTCGCGCGCGAAGAGCTGCATTCCCGCGCGCAGCTTGTCCGTGAGGGGCATCGTGAAGTTCAGGCCGACCTCGGTGAACTCGAACGTGCCTCCCTTGGTGTTGGCGAGGTAGTTGTTGCCGGTCGTCGCGATGAAGCCGGGGCTCACGAACCCGTGAACGGCAATGGACGCCGGCTCACCGGGCGTACCGATGTCCGCGGCCTCCGCGATGCGAGGGACGAGTGACGAGGCCGAGACAGCGAGCGCGAGGCCGAGGGCGAGCCCGCGTCGCGAGAATTGGGCGATCAAACGCTCGCACGCTAAGCGTCCCGCGACATCGAGTCATCCTCCCTAGGGAGTACGACCGAGAACTAACGTGACTCTCGGAGGCCTGCCTCGGTCACTTCACGCCCGCGTCCTTCGGCGGGACGAGGAACGTGACGCTGCGCTTGTCGAGATGGAGGTTGCCCTGCACCGCGATGACGTCCACGAAGGCGTTGAAGAACTGCGGATCGAGCTCCGGGGGGACGATCGTGTTCTTCGCGGGGATGACCTCGAAGCACACGGGCGTGCCCGCCTTGACCGCGATGAACGTGTCCTTGATGCCGTCGCCGTCCGAGTCCTTCGCGGGCGCGGCCGGGCACTTGTTGGCCGGGTTGCCCTCGTCCATCGCGCGCAGGGCCTTGATGAACTTCGTGGCGTCGACGCCGCCGGCGTTCTTCGGATCGTTCGAGGGGATCGCCTTCACGTCGAAGGTGCTGCCGACGGCGATGGCTTCGATCGCCTTGACGATGCCGCCGCTGACGCCGCTTCCGCTCGTCGAGAGGAAGTTGAGCCGACAGGTGCCGCCGGGGCCGGTCGCGGCGCGTCCTGCGCCGTTGTTGCCGGTGCAGCACTGGCCGGCGTTGCAGCCCGCGACGCTGCCGAATGCGGTTGACGGAACGTTGCTGCCGGTCGCGTCGGACAGCTCGTCGGCCTGGCCCTCGGGACCGGTGCCGAACGAGAAGCCGCTCTCGGCGATGTTGACGAACTTCGCCTTCGTCGAGGCGTAAGCCGCCTTCAGCGAGGCCATCGTCGCGCTGCCGGAGGCGTCGTGCCACGTCGCGTCCGTGATGTTGACGACGACCGGGATCGATCCGGGACGGAAATCGACGCCGCCGAACGTGCCGGGCGTCGTGTTCGCGTGCGCGGGGATGCCGCTGTTGGCCTGGCCGAGCAGCGTGTACTGCATCGCGGCGATCGCGGCCTCGGGCGTGTCACCGCCGCCGCTCGCGCTCATCGACGCGACGCCGGCCTTCGCGAGACCGAGGTTCGTGGTGACGACCTGATTGACCTTCACGACCCACGGGTCGCCGAAGTCCTTGTAGTCGACGACCGCGAGGCCGACGTTCGGGATGGCGGCCTGGAGCTGCGCCATGAGCGTGCCTTGGAGCGCGTTCTTCAGGTTGTCGATCGCGCTGCTCATCGAGCCGGTCGTGTCCATGACGAACGCGACGTCGGCCTGCTTGATGTTGGTGCTGAACGTGAGGACGTCGTTCTTCGGCGACGGATCCTCGCCGTACGGAACGACGAAGAAGAAGTCACGCTGCGCGCCGGTCTTCCGCAGCTGGACGACGGTGATCGTCCCGAGCGCCTGGCCCTTGTCGGTCTGCACCTGCACCGTGGTGCTCTTGCCGAGCACGCCGGCGGGGAGCGACCCGACGGACGTGAACGTCGAGCCCTTGAACGCGCCGAGCGATGCGTCCTTCAGCGTGAACGTCGCGCCCGCGGTGATGTCGGCGCCGTCCTTCGTCACCTTGAAGGCGGCGGTGCCCGGCGTGACCGGGTTCGTCGCGGTGTCGATGATCACCGTCGTGTTCTTCGGCTCGAGCACGACGTTCTGCGAGGCGTCACCGCCGAAGCCGCCCGCGGGTCCGCCTTGCGGGTTGCCTGCGTTGGGATCGGTGCCTGCCGTCTCTTGCTGTGCTTCTTCGAAGCCCGACCGCGAGCCACCGCCGCTACAGCCGGTGGCGATCACGAGCGCGAGAGCGAGGCCGCAGCCAACCTGAGCCGTATTGGTGTTTCGCATCGGCGGAATGATGCGACCGCGCTGGAAGCAAACCGCATTTCAATTGCATTTCAGAACGATTGCGGTCGGGGTTGACACCACATGTGTGCGGGGTCGCCGAAACCTGGCGCGGGCGTGGTAAGGGAACGCTCGCCATGGCCGAAGACGACCCGACCGCGACCATCGACCGCGCGCTCGCCGACCTCCGCGAGGCTTTTTTGCCGCGGTTTCGAGCGGCTGCCACCGAGCAGGCCCTCCGGGACGAGAACGCGAAGATCCTCGGCAAGAAGGGGGAGCTGACCGCCGTCCTCGCGTTGCTGGGCAAGGCTGCGCCCGAGAGCCGCAAGGCGATCGGGCAGAAGGTCAATGCGCTGAAGCAAGAGGTGGAGACGGGATTCGAGGGCTGCCTCCGCGCGCTCCGGCGCAAGGGCCGCGAGGCCGAGCTGTCGGCGCCGCCGTTCGATCTCACGCTGCCCGGCCGCGTCCCGGTCGACATGGGCCACAAGCATCCGATCGCGATCATCCGCGAAGAGGTGGTCGCCGTGTTCCGTCAGCTCGGCTTCGCCGTCTTCGACGGACCGGAGATCGAGCACGAGGAGAACAACTTCACGCTGCTCGGGTTCCCGCCGGATCACCCGGCGACGGACATGCAGGACAGCTTCTGGACGCAGTCGAACCACCTGCTCCGCACGCACACGTCGAACATCCAGATCCGCGCGATGAAGTCGCTGAAGCCGCCGATGGCGTTCATCGCGCCGGGCACGGTCTACCGCCGCGACGACGACGCGACGCACTCACCGATGTTCCATCAGATCGAGGCGTTCCTCGTCGATCGACACATCACGCTCGCGCATCTCAAGGGGGTGCTCGCCGAGTTCGCGGAGCGCATGTTCGGTCCGAACACGCCCGTGCGCCTGCGCCCGAGCTACTTCCCGTTCGTCGAGCCCGGGGCCGAGGTCGACATCGGCTGCACGTTCTGCAAGCAGCCGGACGGCACGCGTGCGGGCTGCAGCCTCTGCAAGCACACCGGCTTCATCGAGGTGCTCGGCTGCGGGATGATCCATCCCGTGGTGCTCGAGAACTGCGGCATCGATCCCGACGCGTGGTCCGGGTTCGCGCTCGGCATGGGCCTCGAGCGCATCGCGATGCTTCGCTACGACATCCCGAACATCAAGCTGATGTTCGACAACGACCCTCGCTTCCTCGCGCAGTTCTGATGGTGATCCGATGAAGGCTTCGTACAACTGGCTCAAGGAGCTCGTGCCGCAGCTCACAGCTTCGCCGAAGGAGCTCGCCGCGCGTCTCACCGGCGCGGGTCTCGAGGTCGAGGGGATCCTCGAGTACGGCGCCGCGTCCGAGGCGTGCATCGTGTCGCGCGTCGTGTCGACGCGCCCGCATCCGACGAAGAGCGGGCTCCGGCTCGTGACGGTCGATCGCGGCAACGCGCAGCAGGAGGTGGTGTGCGGCGCTCCGAACGTGCCCGAGGCCGGAAGGCTCGTCGTGCTCGCGCCGCTCGGCGCACACCTGCCCGCGAAGAACGTGACGATCGCGAAGCGCGCGATCGCCGGCGTCGAGAGCGAAGGCATGCTGTGCAGCGAGGACGAGCTAGGGCTCGGCGACGATCACGATGGGATCATCGTGCTCGCGGCGGACAGCAAGGCGACGGTCGGGTCGTCGCTCGCGGCGGCGGTGCCGGGGACGCGGGACACGATCCTCGAGATCGGGCTGACGCCGAATCGGCCCGATGGGCTCGGGCACGTCGGGCTCGCGCGGGAGATTGCGGCGCTCTATGGGTTTCCGTTCCAGGTGCCCCAGACGGGCACGGGCACGGGCACGGGCACGCGTACGGGAGATGCGCCGGCGGTCGGCGAGCTCGTGACGATCGAGGTGCAGGATGCCGAGAGATGTCCGCACTATGGGGCCGCTGCCGTCGTCGACATCACCGTCGGCGCTTCGCCTTCGACCCGGTATCGGCTCCAGGCGCTCGGGGTGCGGTCGATCTCCAACGTCGTCGACGTCACGAATCTGGTGATGCTCGCGTGGGGGCATCCCATGCACGCCTTCGATCTCGATCGCGTGCGCGGGAAGAAGATCGTCGTCCGGCGCGCCAAGGACGGCGAGAAGCTCGCCACGCTCGACGGCGTCGAGCGAACGCTCGTCAGCGACGACCTCCTCATCTGTGACGGCGAAGGGCCCGTTGCGCTCGCCGGGATCATGGGCGGCGCCTCGAGCGAGATCCAGCCCGACACGAAGCGCGTCCTCTTCGAGGTGGCCTGGTTCGATCCGCGCGGCGTGCGCCGGACCGCGCGTCGCCACGGCATGCACACCGAGTCGAGCCATCGCTTCGAGCGCGGCGTCGATCCGGGAGACGTCGCGCAGGTCCTCGATCATGCGACCTCGCTCACGCTCTCGCTCGCGGGCGGGACCGTGGCGAAGGGTCGTCTTCATGTGCAGGGTACACGCATTGCGGCGGAGCCCACGCCGCCGGAGAAGCGCGCGCTGAAGCTCCGCGCGCGGCGTCTGCCCGAGCTGCTCGGCGTCGACGTCCCGTTCGCCGAGGCCGTCGCGATCCTCGAGCGGCTCGGCTGCGAGATCGTGGCGAAGGACGAGTCGTCGTGCGACGTGCTCGTCCCGACGCATCGTCCGGACCTCGGGCGCGAGGTCGACCTCGTCGAGGAGGTCATCCGCGTCCGCGGCATGGACGCCGTCCCCGCGCTGCTTCCGCCGATCCGCGCGTCGCGTGACGTCGGCGGTCGCGAAGAGCTCGCACGTCGCGCGCGCGACGCGGCCGTGTCCGTCGGTCTCTCCGAGGCGATCACGTACGCCTTCACCTCGGCCCGCGCCCTCGAGGCGCTCGGCGCACCGAAGCCGACCGTGCTGCTCAAGAACCCGCTCGGCGAGCACCAGGCGGTCATGCGCACCACGCTGCTGCCCGGTCTGCTCGATGCCGTCGCGAATGCGCGCCGTCATGGCGAGCGCGAGATCCGCGAGTTCACGATCGGCCCCGTGTTCCTCGCCGCGAGGACCGGCGGCGACGGTCTGCCCGACGAGCAGCTCCGCATCGGGGTCGTCCTCGCGGGCGAACGTCCGTCGTGGCTCGCGAAGCCGCAGCCGTTCGACGCCTGGGACGCCAAAGGCTACGCCGTGGCGATCGCGCAGCGCCTCGCCGGTGCGTCCGCCGCGATCGAGGTCGTGCCTGCGAAGCGCGACGAGGCTCCTCCTCACCTCCATCCTCGCGGCGCGGCGTTCATCCATGCGGGCGGACGGCGCATCGGATCGTTCGGTCCGCTGCATCCCGACGCCATCGAGGCGCTCTCGCTCGACGGGGACGTGCTCGTCGCCGAGCTCGATCTCGAGCCGTTCGTCGCGGGCCCGCTCTCCCCGAAGTACGCGCCCATCCCGCGCTTCCCCGCGAGCACGCGCGACGTCGCGCTCGTCGTCAAGGACGAGATCCCCGCGGGCGAGGTCGAGCACGCCGTCCGCGCTGCGGCCGGACCGCTCGCCGCGGGCGTTCGGCTCTTCGATCGCTTCGTGGGCGGTCAGATCCCCGCCGGCTCCTCGAGCCTCGCGTTCCACGTCGTATATCGCGCCCCGGATCGCACGCTCACCGATGCCGAGGTCGACGCCGCGCACGCGAACGTCGTCAAAGCCGTCGGCGAGCGATTCGGCGCAACGCTTCGGTAGCCGCGTCTTTTCGGCCTGAGGTACTATCCGGACGTGACCGCCGCGCCGTCGCCGCAAGCGGATCTCGTGGGGGCCATCCTCTCGCGCAAGTACGCGCTGAGGCGCCTGATCGGCACGGGCGGCATGGGCGCCGTGTACGAGTCGACGCCGCTTCCGCCGGAAGCGCAGGACCCCAAGTCGCTCGCGATCAAGGTCCTCGCGATCGACTACGTCCACGAGAGCGACATCAAGAATCGCTTCATCGAGGAGGGGCGCATGTGCCAGCGCCTCATCCATCCGAACATCGTTCGCGTGTTCGACGTCGGCACGGCCGAGGACGGCACGCCGTACATCGTGATGGAGCTGCTCGACGGCGTGCCGCTCAGCGCCTACACGCGCTCGGGCGGCCGAGTTCCGCTCGCGCAGGCCGGCATCATCCTCCAGGGGATCCTCGCGGGCCTCGGCGCCGCGCATGCGCAGGGGATCGTGCATCGCGATCTCAAGCCCGAGAACGTGTTCCTCGCGCGCGAGCCGAACGGCGCGTTCTCGGCGAAGATCCTCGATTTCGGGATCGCGAAGGTCATGGATGCCGCCGGCGGCATGGGCAACAAGACGCGCACCGGCGTGCTGCTCGGGACGCCCGCGTACATGAGCCCGGAGCAGATCAAGAACGCGAAGGACGTCGACGCTCGCGCCGATCTCTGGAGCGCGGGCGTGATGCTCTACGAGATGCTCACCGGGCGCGTCGCGTTTCCCGCGCCCACCGAGTACGCGCGCCTCGCTGCGGTGCTCAACACGTCGCCGCCCACGCTCGAGGCGGTCGATCCACAGCTCTCTCGTCTCTCGTCGTTCGTGCAGCTCGCGATGCAGAAGGATCGCGCGCAGCGCTTCCAGACCGCGCTCGAGATGGCGCGCGCGCTCTCGGCGGCGCTCGGCGCGGAGGGAGCCGCACCGGCCGCGGGCCTGCCGCTCAGCCGCCTTCCGGACGTGCCGAGCATGTTCGTGCCGATGCGATCGTCGGGACCCGGCGCGAGCACGCCGCCGCTGACGATGCAGACCTCGCCCCCGCCCGGAACGTCCGCGTCGCAGCCGCCGCCGGACCTGAACGTCGGCCCAGGCGGGACGCTCGCGAGCCCGCACGGACGCTCGGTCACGGAGCCGCCGCCGCAGGTCGTGGTGGTCGGCGGCGCCGCGCACGGCACGCTCCCGTCCGAGAACCTGCCGATGTTCAGCGCGCACGGCATGTCGCGCCGCGGCGTCGTCCCGTGGCTCGTGATCGTGCTGGTGGTGGGCGCCCTCGTGGCCGGCTTCCTGCTCGGCTTCGCGACCGCGCGCGCGCATTGAGCGGGTGCTGAGCATTGAGAGGCCGCGGACCTTCCGCTAGCCTCGCGTCCATGACGACCGCAGAACCGCGAGACCCGGCGACGCTTGCCCGCTATCTCGACATGTTTCCCGCATGGCTCCGCACGCTCGGCGAGGACGCGGGTGCGCTCGGTACCGTCGTGTCGGCCGACGGCGACGACGAGGTGAAGCGGTACGTCACGTCCGGCCTCAACTACATCTTCAAGTCGCTCGACCTCATTCCCGACGGCATCGACGACCTCGGCTTCTGCGACGACGCCTTCGTCATTCGCGTCGCTGCGTCGCTCGCGGTCGAGGCCTCGCCGGGCGCGGCGAAGGACGGCGTCGTCGGTCGTCTCGCCGAAGAGGCGAAGTCGGTCGAGGACTTCCTCGGCGAGGACTACCCGCGCCTCGTCGCGTACGTGAAGGGCCTGCGCAAGGGCGCCGCTCGCGGCCGCACCGTCGAGGACATCATGACCGACGCCTCCGCGCGCACGTCGTTCGTGCACGAGGTCTCGGCGTGGGCGCAGGAGTACCAGGTCCCGAGCTTCACGCGCGACGTGAAGACGTTGATCAAGCTGAAGGCGTTCCTGAGCGCGAAGCTCGCGTGACGCATCGCCTCGCGCGCGCCGGCGTCGTCGCGCTCGCTTCTGCTGCGCTCGCGGCGGCTTGCGGCGGCAAGGTCGACGGCGCGAGCGGCACGAGCTTCACGACCCGTGAGCCGCCCGGCGCGACGACTCCGGGGCGCCCGCCGAGCGGAGGCCGGCCCACGCGACCGCCGGTGGGACCAGTCTCGACCGCGTCCGTCGCATCGCAGATCGCCGAGGCGTACTGCAAGACGTTCTCGAGCTGCTGCGTCGGCTCGGGACAACCGCCGATCGACGTCGCGCGGTGCCGCGAGCTCACGTCGAAGGACATCGAGAAGAAGCTCGACGCGACGGGCCTCGACGCAGCGCCGGTCGACGACGTCATGGTGTGTGTCGAATCGATTCGCGCGCGCACCGCGGCGTGCGGCAAGGACGATTCGAAGTGGTGGGAGCAGACGACGCCCGCGCTGTTCGGTCCCAGCAGCATCCGTCAGGCCTGCGAGCCGCTGCTCGGCGCGGCGAGCAAGCCGGCGCCCACCGGCACGCCGTGCTCCGTGAAGATGGAGTGCGCCGGCGGCAACGTGTGCGCGATCGACGAATGCGTCGGCGACAACCCGGTCGGCAAGGGCTGCCTCGAGAACCCACGCTGCGTCGACGGGAGCACGTGCACGGGCGGCACGTGTCAGGCGCTGCCCGGCGCCGCGGTGAATGCGCCCTGTGCGGCCTCTGCCGACTGTCGCCTCGGCCTCGTGTGCGCGAAGCAGCAGTGCGCGGCGGCGCGCGAGCATCCCGAGCTCTACGAGGAGCGACACAGTCCGTACCGCGTCGGCGCCGATACGTGCAGCGCGTTCACGACGCTGTGAACGACGCGCGGGCGCTCAGCTCACGCCGGGACCGCGGCTCTCGGGTCCGCCGGGACCGCCCGGTTTGGGAGCGGCGTTGCCCGAGGCCGACGTGCCGTGCATCGTCGCCATGAGCTCCTGGATCAGATCGCGCGCCTCGGGCTTCGTCTTGAGGTGATTCAAGAGCAGCGTGGAGGTGTCGCTGAAGGCCTTCTCGAAGTTGAGGCCTTCGCGCGTGCGCGATGCGACCTTCTCGCGTCCGGCGGCGAGGTCTTCTTCGAGCGCTTCGGCGTAGCGCGCGAGCTGCGCGCGGAGCTCGTCGATCTGACGGCGCAGGTCCTTGGCCTGCGCGTCCTTCACGCTCGCTTTCGCCTCGCGCTCGGCGAGCGACTCGCGCCGCGCCTCGAGCAGCGCAGCTGCGCCGCCCGAACGCTCGAAGATCGCGCGCAGCGTGGTGCCGCTTCCGCCTTGCTGCGCGGCCTGATCGGCCTGCGCCTTCGCCGTGGCGCCCGCGCGCTCGGCGACCTGCACGAGCTCGCGCAGCTTCGATGCCTCGTGCTGCTCGGCGGCCGCCTCGCGGAGCGCGCGCGACTCTTCGTGCGCGAGCTCCTCGACCTTTCGGCCGATCTCGGCGCGAAGCGCGCGGCCGCGTCTCTCGAGCGACTCGAGCTTGCGCGTGTGGCTCGCGACCTCACCCTCGAGGCGCGTCGCGCGCGAGGCGAGATCCCAGGCCTGCACGAGACCCGTCTGGATCTCGGGCGGCATATTGCCTGTAGGATACACGCGACTCACCATTCGCGAGAACAGCGCGGCGCGGTTCGCCCACTCGATGACGCCCGGCGACTGCGGCGGAGGCGGCGGAGGCGGCGCCTGGTTCTCCGGCGTGGCCTGCAGCTCGAACGGCGTCGACGGCAGCGCGCGCTGGAGCGCCTTCAGCTCTTCGTGGAGGTGGTGAGCGTCCTGGTAACGCTTGCGGCGCTCCTTCTCGAGGAGCTTGAGCACGACGGTCTCGGCCTGCGGGAGCGTGTCCGGCTTGATCGCCGAGGGCTTCGGCGGCGGCGCGGTGCGCTGCATCTCGAGGAGGGTGTCGCGATCGTTCGAGCGGAAGGGGAGCTGCCCGGTGAGCATCTCGAAGAAGAGGACGCCGAGCGCGTAGAGATCGGAGGGCGGTCCGGCTTCTTCGCCGCGCGCCTGCTCGGGCGACATGTACTCGGGCGTTCCGAAGACGGCGCCCTTCGGCGCGAGGCGCGGGTCCATCGCCAGGTGCGCGAGGCCGAAGTCGAGGATCTTGACGAAGTCCTTACGACCGCCGCGCGTGGAGAGCAGGATGTTGTCGCTCTTCAGGTCGCGGTGGACGACGCCGAGGTCGTGCGCACGCGCGAGCGCGGCGCACATCTGCTCGAGGATGTCGACGGCGCGCGCGAGCGGCATCGGCCCCTTCGCGAGCTCGCTCGAGAGCGAGACGCCGACGAGGTACTCCATCACGAGATAGAGCTCGCCCTCTTCCGTCTCGCCGATGTCGTGGATGTCGATGATGTGCGCGTGATCGACGCGGTTGGCGGCGCGCGCCTCGCGGAGCATCCACGCTCGGAGGTGCGTCTCGCCGCGGAGGTCGGGGCGAATCAGCTTGAGGGCGACGACACGGTCGATGAGGACGTGGCGTGCGCGATACACGACGCCCATTCCGCCTTCGCCGGCCCGCGCCTCGAGCCGGTACCGACCGGCAACGACGCGTCCGAGCATCGGGTCCTGCGGCTTCGTGACGTTGCGCGAGGTGTTCACCAAGGCTCCTTTTGCATCCATTCGCGGGGTACGAGCCACGCGTTGCGCGTGCGCTCGTGCGGCTCGTGCGACCGCCCATCGACATGAAAGATCCCGCAGCAAGCTACGGTTTTCATGAGGCTACAGGGTCGCGCGACGGAAAGGAACAGAGACTCTGCGGGCGCGTGCGGGCGCGTCAGAACGTGAGGTTCATGACCGGGAAGCGCACTTCGTTCCCGGCGCTCTCGACGCCGAGCGCCTTCTTCTGGTTCGCCGAGAAGACGGGGCGCACCTCGGGGACCGGGACGCCCATCGAGAAGCCGCTGCGCACCAGGTCCGCATTGATGAGGGACATCGGCCCGTTCGCGGGCCCGCGTGCGGGCGACGGCGAACCGCCGGTGCCGCCTGCCGGCGGAGGCGACGGGGCCGGCGCCGGCACGGGGGTCGTCCCGCTCGGCGGGTTGCCCGTGGGGGTGCTGCCCGCGGCCGGAGTGCCCGGGCGCGGCTCGGCGCCGATGACCGCGCCACCGCCGGGCTTGCCGGGATCGGCGGGCGGCAGGTTGTTGACCGGGCGATCCTCGCGCGCACCTTCGGCGGGGAGGTAACGGGTCTGGTCGAGGGCGACGACGAGCGCGGGGATGATGAGCGCGAGGCCGCCGGCGAGCATGTACGCCGGGACGCGGCCGTCGCTGACCGCCTGCTCGACGGCCCAACCGCCGAGGCCGCCTGCGATCGCGCCGCCGCCGGCGCCGAGGACGTACGCGGTGCCCGAGCGGACGCCTGCGATCGCTTCGACGAAGACGACGATCTCGCCGCCCAGCAGAGCTCCGCCGACGATCCCCTTGCCGTCCGGCTTGACGTCGTCCGCATGCGCGACGCTCGGGGCTCCGAGGAAGACCGTTCCGGCTGCGAAGGCGGCGAGCGCGAGAGGCGCAATCTTCGAAGAGCTACGCTTGCTGGAGTTCGTGGGCATGAAGGTCATCCGCCTCGTGGCTGCGATCGTTGGTGGCCGGAAGCTATCACGACGTTCACCCGTGCCGGAAGAGTCGAGATCCGTGTAGGTTCGTCCAGATCCACGTTGTTTTGCGCGTTTTTCGCGTGTTCTCGGCGCCGCGGCCCCCTCCGAAATGATGAAACCGAGCCCGGATCCGATCGCGCCCGTCGCGCTTCGTGGCGCTGTGGTGGCGAGCCTGCTCGTGCTGCTCGCGGCGCTGGTGGGCGCGGGCGTGCGCCTCTTGCCATGGGTGCTGGACCCCTCGATCCCGTGGGCAACTCTCGCGCCGTTCGCGCGCAGCCTGCTCGCCGTCGCATTCGAGGCCGCGATCCTCACGGGGTGGCCGGTCGGCTGGGCCGTCGCGGCGGCGCGGCTCGTCGAACGCGGGGAGGCCCGTGTCCTCGCGTCGATCGGCGAGCGGCCGATCCAGACCGTGTTCCGGCTCGCGCCGCAAGCGGCCCTCTTCGCGGTGATGCTCGTGTTCACGTCGGTGGCGCTGGGCCGCGACGCGGCTGCGCCGGGTCGCATCGTCGGCGCGCTCCTCGCGGAAGGACGCGCGGCGTGCGGCGCGCCGGGGGGGGAGGGGGAGGGGAGGAGCCACGAGGCGCCGGCGACGCATGCGGTGCCGTTCGTCGCGGCGACGTGGCTCTGCGCGCCGAGCGGTGCGCGGCTCGTGGGTCGCGCGCCGATCGGCGGCGTCGTGTTCAGCGCGACGGGCGCCCGCGTGAGCGACGATCTCCGGCGCATCGACCTCGAGGACGCGCGCCTGGCTCTTGCGGGAAGCTCGAAAGCCGAAGGAAGTCTCACGTTTCGGATCCACGTGGGCACGTTGACGATGCGCGGCCTCGCGCCGTGGGCGCAGGCCTCGTCGATCCCACCATGGCTCCGCGCGGTGGTCGTGACCTTCTCGGCGCTGACGGCCGCGAGCGCGGCCGTATTCGCGCTCCTCGAGCTCCGCCGCAGGCGCGTGGGCACCGTCGCCGCGGTCGCGATCGGCGCGGCGGGCCCGCTGGCCGCGCTCGGAGCGCTGCGCGGCCTGGAGCTCAGGGTGCCGGAGGTCGCATCGGGCGGATGGCTGTTTGCGCTCGTCCTGGTCCCGCTCGCGGCGCTCGCCGCGGTCGCGGCGGCGACGACCGTCGCCGCGCTCTTGCCGGTGGCACGCCGTACTGGTACGAAATGAGTACAGTTCGCGCGTTCGCGAACCCGCCGTAGGAGGCCTTCATGGGGAGCATCGGAGCACCCGAGCTCATCGTCATCGCGCTGATTGCGCTGCTCCTCTTCGGAGCGGGTCGCATCGCGGACATCGGCAAAGGCCTCGGCCAGGGCATCAAGAACTTCAAGCAGGGCTTGAAGGAAGCCGGCGACGACGGCGAGGAGCCAGCCGCAGCCGCCAAAGAGCTGAAGGGCGAAAAGGAAAAGCCGAAGCTCGCCGCGAAGAAAGAAGCGAAGGAAGAGGCGGCCGACGAGGCCTGATCTCTCTCGCGGCGCGAAACAAGCGGAGACGCGGGAAGCCGCGGAGGTACGCGGAGGGCGTCACCTCTCGATCGCGTTTGTAGCCGTGTCGCCGTTCGCGAAACGGAGATCTCACTCCCACGCCGCCAGCGTGTTCCGCACTTTCACGCTCCATCCGACCTACTACCGCCCTGCGGAGCGAGAGAGGTGCTCCGCAGGACGGCGTCAGATCGGACGACGGTGAAATGGCGGATCGCCCTCGAAGCCCGGGAGTGAGATCTCCCAAATGTGAGCGAAACGTGGAGCGGCTCCCGCGGGCGAAGCCCGTGGGAGCCGCGTAACGTTTCGCGAACGGCGACACGGGTCCAGTCAGGAAGAGAGGCGAGACCCTCCG
>JAQBQJ010000439.1 GCA_028287065.1 Labilithrix sp.
AGATTTTTTTGTCTGCCGATCGCGCGTATCAGGCGATCGGCAGACAAAAAATCTCCCTCTCGCTTTCGCGCTTTTCTCGGACTTCTCGGATCTTCGGCGCCTACCGTTTACGCACGTCGCCCTTCGACAGGTGTGCGATCGCGTCGCTCAGGCCGTCGAGCGTGAGCTGGAACATCGGGAAGACCTTCGCGATCTGCTCGGCCGTGCCGCCGCGCCAGTAGTTCGGCGGGTCCGGGTTCAGCCACGCGAAGCGCCGGAAGTGATCGGCGAGCTTCACGAGCCACTTCATGCCCGTCTGCGGCGGACCGTGATGGCCCGTCGCGTAATATTCGTAGTCGCCGGCGCCGAGCAGCTCGGCGGGGTGCATCGCGGCGTCGCCGACCATCACGAGCTTCCACTCGGCACCGAGCTCGTGGAGCAGATCGTCGAGTGACTGCGGCTCGCTGAAGCGATCGGTCTCGTACACGCGGCCGTACACGCAGTTGTGGAAGTAGTACGTCTTGAGCTGCCGGATGTTCGACGCGCGCTTCGCCGCCGAGAAGAGCCGCGACACCACCTCGATGTGCGGATCCATCGAGCCGCCGACATCCATCAGCAAGAGCACGCGCACGTTCGACTTGCGCGGTGCCCGCGTGACGATCTCGAGCTCGCCCGCATTCTTCGCGGTCGCGTCGATCGTCTCGTCGATGTCGAGCTCGTCCTCGAGGCCCTCGCGCTTGAACGCGCGGAGCTTCCGCAGCGCGACCTCGATCTGACGAACGTCCAGCACGAGATCCGAACGATAAGGGCGGAATTTGCGGGCGTCGGCGATGCCCATCGCGCTGCGTCCGCCGCCCTGCGCGCCCACGCGCAGCCCCGTGGGATGCGTGCCCTGCTGGCCGAACGGGCTCGAGCCTCCGCTGCCGATCCAGCGATTGCCGCCCTGGTGCCGCTCCTTCTGCTCCTTCATCCGCTCTTCGAACATCTTCTTGAGCGTCTCCATGTCGAGCGACTGGAGCGCGGCGAGCTCCTCGGCGGAGAGCTCCTTCCGGTTCGCGGGATCCTTCAGCCACTCCTCGAGCTCGGAGACGAGCTCGAGGCTCTCGACGTTCACGCCCTTGAAGTGCGCGAGGAAGGCCTCGTCGAACTTATCGAGGTCGCTCTCGCGGTGCACGCAGATCGCGCGCGCGAGGTGATAGAAGCCGTCGAGCGAGCTGTCGTGCAAGCCCATGCCGAGCGCGCGAGCGAGCGCGATCGCCTCCTGCGCGCCGACCTTCACCTTGCGCGCGCGGAGCTCGTAGAGGAACGGAACGAACGCGCTCATCGCGAGAACCCCGTGCCGCAGCGGCTGTCGCCGAGCGTCCGCGCTTGCACGTCGTAGTCGCCGAGCGGCACCGCGGACGGAAGGACGATCGCGCCGTCGTAGGCGCCGCGCTCGTCCGTCGCGAGCTGACCGATCGCGACGTCGCCCTGCTGCCGGCTGTGCAAGACGATCTCGACCGTGACATGGCCGCAGGGCTCGCCCTCGGCGGAGACCTGACCGCGCACCTTCAGCGGAGCGCCGCGATGGGCGTCGGCTCCGGCGAGCGACATCGTGACGGTCGACGCTGCGCGCTCGTCCGGCTGTCCCGGCTTGCCGCGACCCGCGCCGCCGCTCTGCCCGAAGCCGCTCGCGCCGTTCGCTCCGCCGCTCGGATCGTCGGCTCCGTTCGGAGCCGAGCTGCTCGCGCCTGCCGCGCTCGACGATCCGGCGGGCGACGCGCTCGGCGACGACGACGAAGCGCCCGGCGGCTGCGATGTCGGCGCGCCGCTCCGTGCATGCCGCGCGCGATCGGCGAGATCGTCGCCGCGCGTGGCGCCCTGCGGCCAGGCGAACGGATCGGGCGGCGGGTCGTACGGGACGTTGTTCGACAGCGGGTCGTGGAGCGTCTGACCTGCGCCGCCGAGGTCGACGCGTCGCCACAGGCGTCCGTCGTGCAGCTCGACCCACGCGTGTGCCTCGTTGACGACCATGCGCGTGGGCAGGCCGAGCGCGAGCGCGGTCACCATGAACGCGAACGCGCGATGGCGACACACGCCCTTCCGCGAGAGCGCGAGGTCGAGATAGATGTCGCGCGAGGGCGCGGGCGGATCCTCCGACTCGGTGAAGCCGCGGAAGTACGCGACGAGCTTCGTCACGTCGTCGCGCGGGCTGAGACGGCGCGACACGCCGATCTTCGCCGCCACCTCGTTTGCGGAGCGCACGACCGCGGGCGGAAGCGGCGCGACGGGGAGGAGCTCGGCCCACGACGGATTGCCGAAGTCGCCGCCGAACGCCGCGCGCGGGATCGACATCTCCATGACGATACGCGCGCGTGTCGACGAGTCGGCCTCGATGAACCAGTTCTCCGCGCCGTCTTTCCAGAGCTGGAATCGAACGTCCTGCGTGCCCACCCCCGCGCGCGCACGGAGCACGCGCGCCCCCGGGCCGACGCTCGGAATGCGGACCTTCTGACCGGCGGCGAGGTCGACGACCATGTCCGCGTAGAACTGCTCTTCGCTCGCGTCCGGCACGGGCGTGGGCATCACCGGCATGGGCGTGGTGTGCGCGTCGCGTACGGAAAGCGTGTAGGCTGCATCGACCGTGTCGAACGCGCTCAGGCGCTTGAACGGGGCGGTCGAAGGCGAGAACGGATCGTCGTAGGGCAGGACGTCCGGCCGGCGCGTGTCGCGATCCGGGTGGAACGACGTGTCGCGCGCATCACCGGGCGGGTGGTTGTACGGGCTGTCGCCGCTTCCGACGGGGCGCGTCGGATCCGGCGCCTGCACGAGCCCGCGCGGCGTGTTGATCGCAGCCGGAATGTCGCCGTCGAGCGAGACCGCGAGCGCGATGTCCTCGCGCGCGTCCGCCGGAATCGGCTCGTGGAGCACGGGCGCCGATCCGCGCCGCTGCGCCGTCGCGGGAGGCGCGGACGCGAGCACGACGATCGGAATGGCGAGGAGCGCGAGCTGGAGGCGACGCATGAGGTTCGGCCAGGGAGAAGACACCGCGGCTCGGCGGTGGTTCCAGCCGGCGATCGTAGCGCGTTACGACGGGGTCGACGTCAGCGGAGCGCGTTACGCGTCGCTCCGGCTTTCCAGCCGCCGCTCTCGTAGAAGTACTTGCCGTCGCGGGCGGAATACACGGGCGCGTTCCACGTCGCACCCGGCGGCGGAGCGTCCCAGTGCCCGGGGATCCATGCGTACTGCATGCCGGTCCAGTGCCAGTAGCCGCCGACCCATACCGCCTGCGGGCTCGGCGGAGCCGGGCGCTCTTCGCGCACCGCGGCCGGCGGAGGTCCGCTGACGACGACGCCACGCGTCGGAGACTCGGGCTCGTTGACGACGCAGCCGATCGCCGAGCCCGCCACCGCGAGCACGACCGCAGCTTTCGAGAGACGCGAGACCATACGGCCCATCACTGCTGCCCCCAACCCTAGCTGGTATCCGCTCCGCGCTGCGAAGCTCTCCGTCCCCGAAGTCTACGCCTCGTCGTGATTTCTGCTTCCTAGTCTCGCGTTTTTGCGAACGATTCGTCGTGTGATGTCGCACCGACGGAGCCGTCGAAAACGGTTCACGGCGCGCACCGCTCGCTGACCCAGGTCGTCGGATCGACGAAGAGCTGCGCGGTCACGAGCGCGG
This sequence comes from Labilithrix sp., assembly GCA_028287065.1. Lineage (GTDB taxonomy): Bacteria > Myxococcota_A > Polyangia > Polyangiales > Polyangiaceae > Labilithrix. Next base: position 3,640 of record JAQBQJ010000439.1, read on the forward strand.
GCAGCTCGAGGTGCGAGCCGGTGACCGCGCAGGTCTTCACCTGATCGCCGTGCGCGCGCGACGCGAGCGCGGCGTACTCGCGCCATCCCGCGCTCGACGGCAGATACACGAGCACGAAGCGCCGTGCCGCGTCCTCGGCGAGCCATGCATCGACGATGTCGGGCCCCGTCCGTCCCTCGAAGCGCGGGCCGTCGGCGTACGACGGATCGAGGAGCACCGCCGTCTGCTCCAGCCCTTCGCCCTTCGCGAGACGCCGAATGAGCGGGATGCGGCCCGCGCTGTAGCCGCCGGCGACGGTCGAGGCAGGAGCCTTGATGAACGCGACCTCCGACCAGAAGCCGGTGTTGCCGGTGAGCTCGGGTACGCATAGCCCCGTCCGCGCGAGCTCGCGGCCGTAGCCGCTCATGCCGTGGAAGAAGAGCGACGTGTCGCTGGCCGCGCACGGTCGTACCGTGACGGCTTCGGCGGTCGAAGGCGCATCGCCGGGATCGTCGCCGCCTGCCTCCGTGCCGCATCCCGCGAGGATCGTCGCGAGGATCGGAGCGAGCGCGAGGCGCGAGCGATGGGAGAGCATGAGGCCGTCCGAGGCACGATGTATGCCCTTCTCCTACCTGCCACGAGACGCCCAGTTTCGTGGGGTTCCGGCGTGTGACTTCGGCGCGGAGGTGGATCATCCGGATCGTCTCGGAGGCTTGTTTCCGCATCCACGCGGCGAGTTTCGAGGCGATGATTCGCCCATGTCCGAAGCCCCTTCGACCGCCACCAACGCCCTCGCCGTCGCCCTCTCGACGCTCGATCCGGAGCTGCGCCGGCGCCTCGACGAGGGCGGCTTCGATCCGGAGCATTTCCTCTCGCTGGCAGCCACGCTCCACGACGGCGACGCGGTCACGCGCAGGCGCACGCGCAACTCGGTGAAGGGCAAGGTCGAGCCGCCGCGCCCCGACGAGATCGCGAAGCTCCCCGCCGAGGGCACGCCCGAGTACGAACGGCTCCGCGCGCGCGGTGAAGAAGCGATGCGCAAGGGCGAGCTCGCCTTCACCACCATGGCCGGCGGCATGGCCACGCGTATGGGCGGCATCGTGAAGGCGCTCGCGGACGTCACGCCCGGCCACACCTTCCTCGACATGCGTCTCGCCGAGAACCGCACCGCCAGCGCGCGCGCAGGTCGGCCTGTTCCGCTCTGGCTCATGACGAGCGATGCGACGCACGACGACATCGTTGCGGCGCTCGCGAAGGCCGGCGCACCCCCGAACGTCGCGGCGTTCAAGCAGAACCTGTCGCTCCGTCTGAACCCGGACGGCTCGCTCTTTCGCGGCGACGATGGACAGCCGAGCGAGCACGCGACGGGCCACGGCGATCTCGTCGACGCGTTGCGGAGGAGCAAGCTGCTCGATGCGTTCGTGCAGGGCGGCGGCAAGTACGTGTGGATCACGAACGTCGACAACCTCGGCGCGTCGATCGATCCGGTCGTCCTCGGTCGGTTCATCGAGGCCAGCGACAAGGGCATCGACGTGCAGACCGAGGTCACCCGGAAAGAGGGCGACAAGGGCGGGATCCCGGCGCACGCCGAGGGCAAGCTCCAGGTCCTCGAGGAGTTCCGCCTGCCGCCGGACTTCGATCCCGCGACGGTCCCCGTGTTCAACACGAACACGTTCCTCGTCCGCGCCGAGCCGCTCCTGAAGCAGCCCCTCGACTGGACGTACTTCGAGGTCGAGAAGAACGTCGACGGAAGGCCCGCCATCCAGTTCGAACGTCTCCTCCAGGAAATCACGGCCCAGATGCCGTCGACGTACCTCGAAGTCCCGCGCGACGGAGCCGCGTCGCGCTTCCTGCCCGTCAAGGATTTCGACGAGCTCGCGAAGCGCCGAGGCACCATCGAGTTGGTCGCAAGGGCCCGCGGAATGCTGTAGCCTCGCTGCGGTTTCCCGTGCAATTCGAGGTCGTCCACGAGTTCGACATCCCGCTCGACGCCCTGGAGCTCGCGGTGATCTCGCCCAATCTGTTCCAGGAGCTCTCGAAGCGGCTCCACAGCATCGAGAGCGTCTCGCAGAAGGAGCACGTCCTCACGGACGCACGGCTCGACCGCCTCTGGAGCTACCGCGCGAACGTGAAGATCCCCGCGTTCGCCACGAAGTACGTGACGCCGGAGATGTGCGCCTGGGACGAGAAGTCGACCTACGACATCCGCCGGCACGCATCGGAGTGGACGATCCTCCCGCACGTGAAGCCCGAGTGGCGCAAGATGTTCACCGCGAAGGGCACGTACACGCTCACGCAGTTGAACAGCGGACGCACCCGCAGGACCGTCGTCGGCACCCTCGAGCTGCGCGTTCCGCTCGTACGACAGGTCGCCGAGAAGCTGATCGTCGGCGAGGTGAAGAAGACATTCGACGCGGAAGCCGAGACGCTCCGTGAGCTCGCGACGCTCGTGTGAATCGAGGAGGCTTCGTGGACAACGCCGCTAGGAACGTCATCCGCAACACGGTCATCGCGCTGTCGTCGTCGCTCGTGTGCTTTGCGGCCGGCACCGCGCGCGCCGACGAGCCGTTCCCGGGCCGCGCCGAGCGGCTCCTGTCACCGGGGCGTAGCTCCGTCGCCGAGGACTCCGCCGAGGCGCTCGTCTTGAATCCGGCGAACCTCGCCAACATGCCCGGACCCGAGCTGCGCTGGACCGGCGTGCGCTGCCCCGACACGCGCCGCGTCGCCTGCGGGCACGCCGTCGATCTCGCGACCCCGGTGATCTGGGGTCTCTCGACGGGGATACGTGTAGATTACATCACGCCGCCGGGCGGCGCGCTGGGCGCCGGGTTCCCGTACAACGGGAGCGATTACACCTGGGTCACGTGGGGGCTTGGCTATCACGTCTCGCCGCGTCTCTCGATCGGCGCCTCGATCCAGGGCTCGTACTCGTCGAACCCGTACACCTCCGGGCTCTTCGGGATCAGCGCCGGCGTGTCGTACCGGCCGAACACGCACTTCGGCTTCGCGGTCGTCGCGCACGACTTCAACGGCCCGAGCGTCCAGCCGCTCCCGCCGAACGGAGTCCCCGTGCTCGACCGCACCTTCGTCGCAGGCATGGCCTTCCGCCCGATCGGCACGCGCGCCATCGAGCTCGACATCGAAGGGAAGTACTTCGACGTCCTCGATCAGCTTCGTCCTCGCGCCGTCCTCGGCATCGACGTGCCCGGTGTCGGCCGCATCCGCGGTGACGTCGAGGTCAACGACATCGGCAACGATACGCGTCGCGGCATCCTCGCGACGGCCGGCGCGGAGATCTACTTCAACGCGTTCTCCGCGGGCGCCGGCGCGCTCTTCGGCAGCGCGCTCGGTCGCGACACGTCGGTCGGCGAGTACGCGACCGCGTCGATCTCCGGCTACCAGAGCCCCGGCGTCCCGCGCAGCGAGTCCGCGGTCAGCATCCGGCTCGAGAGCACGCCCGGTACGCGCAACCACGTGAAGCTCCTCCGCCGCCTCTGGAGGATCGCCGAGGACAAGGAGATCGCCGGCGTCACGATGGTGATCCGCGCCGAGCCCGCGACCTCGTACGCGCACGCCGAGGAGCTCGCCGACGCGTTCCGCGTGCTCAAGGCACATGGCAAGAAGGTCGTGTGCAGCTTCGAGGACGCCGGTCCGAAGGCGCTGTACGCGTGCGCGAGCGCGAACCGGATCGTCATCAATCCCGCGGGCGGTCTTCGCTACTCGGGTCTCAAGACGACGCACCTCTACCTCGCCGGCCTGCTCGGCAAGATCGGCGTGAAGGCCGAGTTCGTCCGCATCGGGGCGCACAAGGGCGCGCCCGAGCAGTTCATGAACGAGCACGCGAGCGACGTCGCGAAGGCCGATCAGGAGGACTTGCTCCGCCAGCACGAGGCCGTGTTCGCGCGCAACATGGCCCTCTACCGGAACATCCCCGAGGACAAGTTCCGCGAGATCTCCGCGAAGGGCCCGTTCGTCGCGAGCGAGGCACGCGACGCGAAGCTCGTCGACGGCTACGCATTCGACGACGAGCTCGAGCGCGTCACGCAAGACGTCGTCGGCCGCAAGGTCGGCTACAAGAAGTACTCGCAGGAGACGGTGGCGCCGAAGTACTTCGGCACGAGGTCGCGCATCGGGCTCCTCTACATCGACGGCGACATCGTCGACGGCCGCTCGCAGACGGTGCCGCTGCTCGGAATGAAGCTCGTCGGCTCGTACACGATCGCCGATTCGATCAAGCACCTGAAGGACGACGACGACATCAAGGTCGTCGTGCTCCGCATCGAGAGCCCCGGCGGCTCGTCGATGGCGTCGGACGTGATGTGGCGCGAGCTGAAGAAGCTCGCCGAGAAGAAGCCGCTCATCGTGTCGATGGGCTCGGTCGCGGCGAGCGGTGGTTACTACGTCGCATCGCCCGCCAAGCAGATCTTCGCGCTGCCGCTCACGATCACCGGCTCGATCGGCATCTTCTACGGCAAGGCCGACGTGAGCGAGCTGCTCGGCAAGATCGGCGTGAACGTCGAGGTCCGCAAGACCACGCCGCGCGCCGACGCGGAGTCGTTCTACCGCGGCTTCACCGACGACGAGCGCACGGAGCTGCGCCACAAGGTGCAGCAGTTCTACGACGTGTTCCTCGATCGCGTGTCCGAGGGCCGCCACCTCACGAAAGAGGAGGTCGATGCCGTCGGCCAGGGCCGCGTGTGGGCCGGGCAGCAGGCGCTCGAGCACAAGCTCGTCGATCGGATGGGCGGCCTGCGTCACGCGCTCGAGGCGGCACGTGCCGCCGCGCATCTCCCCGCGGACGCGCCGATCGAGGAGCATCCTCCGCTCCAGACGTCGCTGCTCGAGTACGCGCTCAACCTCGTCGGCCTCAAGGCGGGTGCCGGTATGACCGTCGCCGGGCTTCCGATCCAGGTGAAGGAGCTCCTTCGCGGCGTCGCCCCGCTCGCCCTCTACGGCGACGGCAAGGCGCTCGCGCGCATGGAGTGGGTGCCGCTCGAGGACACGATCGGCGACGACGACGACGACACGAACGAGTGACCGCTCTCTCGCGAGGGAAGATGAGAAACGTTCACAGGCACACGGCGGCGATCGCGATCGTGGCCGTGGCGCTCCTTGGTTGCGACAAGCTCGGTGGCAAGGGCGATCCCGACGGAGGCACCTCGAAAGAGAACCCCGCGCCGGCTGCGCCGTCGACGAAATCCGCGTCCGCGCCTGCGCCGGTCGCCGCGCCGGTGCCGTCGATGGCGATCGAGGGCGTCGGAGACGTGCCGGCATGGGCGAGCGACAAGACGACGAAGAAGTGCGTCGCGAATCCCGCGGCCAAGCCGAAGCTCGACGGGATCCGAAAAGGCGACGACGCGGCGATCGCCGGCGGCACGGCGGACATCTCGGCGCTCGTGAAGGAGCTCGGCGCGGACTCGTGCTTCGCGACGCGAAAGGCGCTCGCGACGGCGCTGAACGACGGCGGGTTCGCGCGTTACAACGCGAAGAAGTACGACGAGGCGAACCGCTACTGGCGTGCGGCGCTCACGGTGCGTCCGTCGCTCGTGATCGCGCGTTACAACCTCGCGTGCGGGCTCGCGCTCGCGGGCAAGGCCGAGCCGGCGGCAGGGCAGATCTCCGAGATCGCGCATGCTGCGAGCGAAGGCGACGCGAGCGCCGCGAACTTCCTCGAGAAGGCAAAGAGCGACAAGGACCTGGTCTCGATCGAGAACCAGCCCACGTTCCAGGCCGCGGTCGCGGTGTCGAACGCGGGGCTCGTCGGTCCGCGCAAGGAGCCGGAGACCGCTGCGGCAGCCGTGGCGCTCCTGCCCGAGGACTTCCGCAAGGTGAAGGACGAAAACGGCATCACACCGAGCGGCGGCTTCGTCACGTACAAGCCTGCGGTGACGAACGTGTGGACGTGGCGACCGGATGCAACGACCGAGCTCCTCGTCGCGACGATCGTCGATGACCCCGCGAAGCTCGGAAAGCCGAAGCCCGATCTGAACCTCGACTACGGAGCGATCGGCGTGTTCCGTCGCGAGCCGTCCGGCAAGCTCACGCTCCTCACGGTCCGAAAGACGGGCGACTCGCCTCCGACGGTCGCAGCGGGCAAGAACGGCACGGTCGCGTACTCGTTCGAGCAACCGTGCGGCGCCCTCACCGGCGTGCTGTCGTGGAACGGCCAATCGATCGACCTGCGCGAAAAAAACTGCAGGGATCTGTAGATCCGAGAAGTCCGAGAAAAGCGCGAAGAGTTTTTTTGTCTGCCGATCGCTCGAATGCGGCGATCGGCAGACAAAATCATGCTTCGCGCTTTCGCGATTTTCTCAGACTTCTCGGATCCTCCGCAACGTGATCAGCGCGATCGAAGGCGCAACCCCGATGCGGACGGGCGGGCCCGTCGTGCCGAGCCCGCCGTGCACGTACAGCGTCGAGTCGCCCTGCTGATAGCGGCCGATGTGGAACCTATGCGCGAGCTTCGATGCATTGACGAAGCGGCTCAGGAACGGGACCGCCACTTGACCGCCATGCGTATGGCCGCTCAGGACGACGTCGACCTTCCGCGCCGCTGCGCTCGGGAACGCATCGGGATCGTGCGCGAGCAGCACGGTCGGCACGCCGTTCGGTCGCTTCTCGAGCGCGGCATCGAGGTTCGCGCGCTTCGTCCACGTGTCGTCGACGCCCGTGAGGAACAGCTTCGCGCCGTCGCGCTCGAGAACGGTGCTGTCGTTCCGGAGCACGTGCACGCCGCGCCCGCGGAGCAACGACACGAGCGGCTCGCCTTCACCGAAGTAGTCGTGGTTGCCCATGATCGCGTACACGCCGTCCTTCGCGCGCAGCTCTCCGAGCAGCTCCGCGATGTCCTCGTGGAACGCGACGCCGCTCGTCACCATGTCGCCGGTGACGACGACGAGATCCGCGCCGAGCGCGTTCGACGAGCGTGACCATCGCCGCGCCCACCACAGCGGATGGAAGGCGCCGATGTGCAGGTCCGAGAGCTGCGCGATCGTGTATCCGTCGAAGCGCTCGTCGAGCCCACGCACGCCGACCTCGACACGACGGGTGACGAAGAACCACCGCCGCACCGTGCAGCCGTACGTGCCGACGACCAGGCCGATCGCGTACGTCCACATGAAGAACGACGGCGACGGCCCGATCGGCACGCCGCGGATGAGCGACACGAGCGGCTCGAGCAGGAGGTACACGGCCGACGGCACGAGGCAGAAGACGCACGCGCACCAATGGAAGAAGTACGGCAGGTCGACGAGCCACGTCTGCCACCACGGGCGATGCCAGTCCTCCGCAAGGTGATGCGCGCGACCGTTGAACAGCAGCACGCCGGCGCCGCCGAGCGCGAGCGCAACGAGCCATGCGACGAGCGACGTGACGCCGAGCCTCCGCAGCACCTCGGCCGCCGCGACCACGAACGGCAGATGCACGACGAGGGTCGCGCTCAGCAGGATCTTCCGGAAGCGTGACAACCGCTGGCGCCGCGACACGAGACGAAGGCTGTACTACGCGAGCCGTCCCTCGACCACCGCTCCGTCGTCACCGATCGCACGGATCGAGCGCGTGGCCGCCCAGATCGCGATCATGCTCGAGGTCACTCCGATGTTCCCGCTCATGCGTACCCAGCCGGGCGCGCCCGCGGGAGAGCGGCGGAGGAGCCGTGCTTGCGCCGAGCCGGCCCATGCCTGCCCGTCGTCGGTCGTCGCAAGGGACAGCATATCGCGCGTCGTCTGGACGGCCTCGAGCTGCGCGTCGAGCTTCGCGGTGAGCGAGAGCGCATGTCCGCCGACTCCGACCGTGACCGCACCGCCGTCGCCGAGCGGCGCGATGCTCGCGAGATGACCGCCGCAGATGCTGCCGACGTGCTCGACGACGCCGAGCTCGACGCGCACGATCGAGCCCCAGTCGCCGCACGCGACGAGCACACCGGAGGCGAGCCGGGTGATGCCGCGAAGACGCGTGGTGTTGATGGCGTCGCTGACGATCGTCACGCGCTCGCCGTTGAACTGCGCGACGACGCCCGCGGTGGTGCCGGGCACCGAGCGCTGGGCAGCACCGCGGTACGGACGCTCGCCGACGAGCGTGGTCGTGCCCGAAGGCTCGGCGTGCGCACCGAGGAACGTGATCTCCGTGTCGGGAACGCGCCAGATGTTCGCCGACCCGTTGTTCGCGATGCGACCGACGAGCCCGCCTTCACCGAAGAACAGCACGCTTCCGTCGGAGAGCCAGCGCAGCCCGCGGATCGCCGTGCGCGGTACGTGCGCGGGCAACGACGCCGGCATCCATGCGCCGCGCTCCCACCGCATCAAGCCGGTGCTCGAGACCGCGACGGCGGCGTCGCCGGTCGATCGGAACACCGCACCGCGGATCGAATTCGGCGCGAGCGGAGTCGTGAGCGTCGTCCACGACCATGCGGCGGGGCTCGCGGCGTGCGCTTCGGAGACGCGATCGCCGCGGTCGTCGACGGTGGGCATCGGCGCCGCGCGCACGTGGATGGGGCTGCCGCCGCCGTGCATGGGAGGCGCGACGGAGCCACCGATGCTGGGATCGCTGCCGCCGCGGACCTGCACGCCGGACCCGCCGTTGCGGGCGACGGGGAGGCGCGAGTCGCTCTCCACGCGCGCGGTCACGTCGTAGGCGAGGGCCTTGCTCTGCGGCGGCGGCTGCTTCTCCTCCGATGCTGCGCGGAGATGCGGCTCGATCGCCTTCCAGAAGTCCATGATCGAGTCGTGACGTTGATTCGGATCGGCGGCGAGGGCGCGGGTGAGCTCGCGATCGAGCGCCTCGACGATCGGCGCGGCGCTCTCCAGCTCGGGCGCGAGCTGGTTGCGGTTGCGCATGAGCGTGGGGCGCGGCCCGTTCAGGATGCGCGTGACGATCAGGAGCGGGTTCTCTCCTTCGTTGAACGGGAACGCCGGTCGACCGCTGAGCATCTCGTACGTGACGGCCGCGAGCGAGAACAGGTCGGTGCGCGGACCGACGCGCTGGTTGCCTTGCTCGTACTGCTCCGGCGGCGCGTAGCCGAGCGACGCGCCGGCGAGCGCTGCGGTGCGCTGCAGGTTCATCTCGACGAGCTTCACGAGCCCGAAGTCGGTGACCTTCGCGATCTCGGTGCCGGCCTCGGTCGCGAGCAGGATGTTGGACGGCTTGAGGTCGCGATGCACGACCTTCTGCGCGTGGACGACGTCGAGGGCCTGGCAGATCTGACGGAGCAGACGGCGCGTGCGCTCGGCCGGGAGACCGCGGCCCTTCTGATCGCCGAGGACCTTCTCCAGCGTCGTGCCGTCGACGTACTCGAGCACCGTGAACGGCAGCGTGAGCGGCTCGGCACCGTAGGGCGACGGCACCTGTGCGATCGCATGATCGTAGAAGCGCACGATGTACGGATTGGGCCGGCCCTGCGTGGAGAGCATGCGAAGGACGTCGGCCTCGCGCTTGAAGCGCTTCAGTGCCTCGGTCGCGACGACGTCCGGACGCAGCACCTTGACGATGACGACATGACCCGACGGATCATCCCAGTTCGCACGGAAGACCCAGCCCTGACCGCCTTCGCCGATGCACTCGCGGAGGTGGTAGGCGACGTCGCCGGAACCGCGCAGCACCCGTCCGGCGAGCGAATCGCGGAGCGGCATCAGCCGGGGATCGGGGGCGGTCACAAACCGAAGGCTACAGGCTCCGGGGCCCGGGCGTAAGGCGTGCCCAAAGGGCCCCGAAATGACGAAAAGGCACCCTGTTTCCGGGGCGCCTCTCGGTTTGTCGCGGAAAGCGAGGTTCAGGTCTCGAGCATCTTCACGAGCGTGTCCTTGTTCGTCACGCCGACGTGCTGCGCCTTCTTCTCGCCTCCCTTGAACACCATGACGGTCGGGACGCCGCGCACGCCGTACTTCTGCGTGACACCGGGCGCGTCGTCGATGTCGAGCTTGCCGATCTTGTACTTGCCCGCGAACTCGTCGGCGAGCCCCTCGACGATCGGCGCGAGCACCTTGCAGGGACCGCACCACGTCGCGGTGAAGTCGACCAGCACGGGGACGTCCGCCTTGAGGACCTCCGCGTCGAAGTTCGCGTCCGTGAGCTCGATGACGTTCTTGCCGGCCATGCGGCCTCCTCTACAGGTGTGTTGGTGCTTCGGGGAGCACGCAGCCTAGATCAGGACCGGCGCGCAAATCCAGGGTGAGCGCCCCGATCACCGGCCGGCGTCCGGGCGCGCGTGGAGCATCTCGTCCGGACGCTTTTCGTCGGGTCTCCTGCGCGGCTCGTCGCCTTGCGGAGGGCCGTCCGCGGCGCCGCGACGCGCGCGGAGCTTCAGCACGCGCTCGATCGTCGCGGCCAGCGCATCGCCGCTCGCCGTTGCCGTTGCGCGGAGACGCGCGCCGTCGTGCTTCACCTCGAACGAGTCGAGCAGCGGGCCGAAGCCGATCATACGGAGGCTGAGATCGCGCGACCACTCGCCGCGCTTCTTCTGCGCGAGCTTGTCGACGGCCTCGCATGCCTCCGCGTTGTCGCACACGAGCTCGATGCTCGCGTCGACGTTCTGCCCGCTTCCGCCGGCATGGATCGCGATGCCGACCGCGGACACCCCGAGCACGCCCGCCATGATCGCGCTCGACGTGTCTTGCGAAGAGGCCTCGGCGCCCATCTCGCCCTTCAAGCGCTCGCGCAGCGCGCGCGGCAGGACCGCCGTCGCGAGGATCGTGGGAGCGCGGAACCCCTCGTGGCTCGTGAGCGAGGTACGGAGCGCGACGTGCTCGGTCGCGTCGCGCAGCCCGGGCTTCGTGCGGTCGGCCGCGCCGAGCATGGCGTCGAACCACGTGCCCTTGCCGACGACGAGCAGCCCGCCGCGGCCGTAGGCGAGGCGCGGGCGGACGGCAGGCGTGTTGCCGCCGGCGCTGCTGCCGGTGTCCTCGAGGACGACGAAGCTGCCGACGTCGTGGGTCTCGGCCTTGCCCCCGCGCTTGCCGGCGAGCGCGCGCGTGCAGGTCTCGAGCTCTTCGCGTGTGACCTCGACGCGTGCCGCGACGCCGAACTCGCCGCGATCGCCTTCTTCGGGCACCGAGACGGCGATGCGCTGCACGCGCGTGGTCGGATCGAAGCCGCAGGCGTCCGCGAGCGCGCCGACGCCGAGCGCGCGTCGCATCGGATCGCCGCCGGGCGATTCCTTGCCGAAAAAGGCCTCGTACACGGGCGATCGGCGGAGCTCGGCGACGTCGACGGTGGCGGCGATGAACGACGACCGCGGAATGGCGTCGAAGGGATCGCTCGACCCGGATTTCCCGAGGGTGCTGAGGCCGCCGAACATGAAGAACGCCGCGGCGGCGCCGCCGATGCCGAGGACGGCGAGGCGTACGTACTCGCGGCTGGTGCGCTCGGCCACGGCGCGAGTGTAACGTCTCGCGGCGCGTTCGCGTTAGGATGTCATCGTGGGATGGCCTCTCCTGGCGCGAAGCATCGTCGTCGCCGCATGCCTGGGAGGGTGTGCAGCGCTCGCCGGGATCACGGACGGCAGCGACCTCACGGCGTCGACTCCGGACGGCGGCACCGTCGACGACGCTTCGCCCACGCCCGAGCGCGAAGCCGGCGCGGACGGCGCCCCGGGGTGCACGCACACGAGCACGGTCCAGCCGAGCGGCGCGGTGCATGCGAAGGCGGCCGCGCCAGCGCCGGCGATCGACGGAACGTTCGACGATTGGGCATGCATCGATCGCATCGACGTGGGACCGGGCGTCGTGAACAGGGATCTCCCGCTCGGCACGCAGTCGGTCGAGTTCGCGCTGCAATGGACGCCGACCGATCTCTACTTCTACGCGCACGCGATCACGGTCGCGCCGGGCTTCGACAACACGGGCAGCCAGGTGTTCGCGAACGACAGCATCCATCTCATCATCGGTCGCGATCCCCCGCCGGCGACGACGAGCGACGGGAAGTATCGGACCGGCGATCACCAGCTCACCTTCGACTACAAGGGTCGATTCGGCGACTACGTGAACGGCACCATGGTGTCTGCGAACCTCGCGGCCGCGGTGAAGCGCGCACCGGGAGACGCGACCGTCGACTTCGAGATCGAAGCGCGCATCACGCCCGCGCAGCTCGGGCTCGCCGGCTTCGCGGCGGGTCAGAAGCTCGTGATGAACATCATGCTCGTCGATGCGAAGGCCCAAGGCGCGCTCGGCTTCCGCGTGTGGCGGCTCCCCGCGCTCGCGGCGTGTCCGTGCACGACGGGATGCTGCGAGCGCATCGGCAACCAGAACTCGCCCACGTGCGACATGCGCTGTACCGAGACGCTGCAGCTCGATTGATCGACGCGCGTCACGTCCCGCCGTCGGCGCGGCGTTGCGGCGCCTGCAGGTCGGGGAGCTCCGGCTCGACGCGCCATGCCGGTGCCTCGCGGACGCAATGGACCGTCGCGCGCTCCTCGGGACCTTCGCCGCGCACCTCGACGAAGGCGTCGTCGCCGTCGATCTTCGCGGTCATCGTTTTCGGCCTGAATTTAAGGCCGAAACGGCCTTCGGCGAGCATCTCGAACGGCTCGTAGCGACGGCCCTGTCCCTTGCTCGCGCGGTCGGCGCGCTCCTTCAGGTTGGCGCGCGCGTGAGGTCCGAGGAGCAGGTACGCGTCGCGCATCGCGGGCGGATCCTCGGCGCCGGTCTCCATCTTCTCGACGAAGAGGCGCACCGCGCCTTCCGGCGTCGCGTCGGGCGCTGCGCGCGTGCAGGCTCCGAGCGCGAGCACGAGCACGCCCAAGAACGAGACGGAGAGGCGCTTCACGTGGCGAGACTGCCGAGGCCCATGACCTGGCGGACTTCCTTCATCGTCTCGACGGCGATGCGTCGCGCCTTCGCCGCGCCGTCGCCCATCGCCTGACGCACTTGCTCGATGGAGAGCGCCTCGCGCTTGGTGCGCAGCGGGATGAGCTCCTTCTCGAAGTTGTCGAAGAGCACCTTCTTGCAAGCGACGCAGCCCCACTTCGCACCCGTGCAGTTTGCAACGACCTCGTCCTGCGTCTCCTTGGGACTGATCGCCTTGTGCATCGTGAAGATGTTGCAGATCTCGGGGCGGCCTGGATCGGTGAGCTTCAGGCGCTGCGGGTCGGTGTACGCCTTGCTGAGCTTCTTCCAGAACGAGTCCGGGTGCTCGAACAGGCCGATCGTGTTGCCCTTCGACTTCGACATCTTCGACTCGCCGTCGAGGCCCATGATGCGCGGCGTGACGGAGAGGCGCGGCTTCGGCTCGACGAAGATCGGGCGCGGCTTCTTCCCAGAGACCTTCTCGCCGGGGAAGCGATGGTTGAACCGACGCACGGTCTCGCGCGCGAGCTCGAGGTGCTGGACCTGATCCTCGCCGACGGGCACGACCGTCGCTTTGTAGAGGAGGATGTCGGCGCTCATGAGGACCGGGTACGTGAAGAGCCCGGTCGAGACGAAGTCCTTGCCCTCGCCCTTGTCCTTGAACTGGGTCATGCGTCCGAGGTCGCCCATCGGCGTGACCGACGCGAGGTACCAGGCGAGCTCGGTGTGCTCGCGCACGTCGCTCTGGACGAAGAGCGTCGTCTTCTCCGGATCGAGACCGCAGGCGATGAGGTCGAGGCAGAGGTCGTCGATGTTCTTGCGCAGGTCCTTCGGGTCGTACGGGACCGTGATGGCGTGGGCGTCGACGACGCAGAACATCGTCTCGTCCTTGCCCTCCTCGATCTGCTGGCGCCACGTGCGGACCGCCCCGAGATAGTTACCGATGTGGAGCTCACCGGTGGGCTGGATGCCGGAGAAGACGCGCGCCGGCTTTGCAGCCGCCGGCGGGATCTCCATCGTGGTCGCGAAGGGGCTCTGCTGGCTCACGCGGGCAGTCTAGTAGAGGGAGCGTTGGTCACAAACTGGCGTCCGCGTCAGCCGAATTTCTACGATCGCCGGAGTGAAGCACTGCAGTGACTCCGTCGGACTCTCCTGGGCGGGCAAGGATCGCGCTTTCGCGCCCGAAACCGATGGTCCGCCCTCGTCGATGCTCGAAGCCGAGGGAGGGAGGGGGAGGCTCGTGCGGGGCGACAATCGGCGTGCGCTCGCCGAGCTCTCCTACGATCTCACGGAGCGCGTCACGCTCGCCTATCTCGATCCGCCGTTCCTGACGGGGCGCGCGCACGAGGCGATCGTCAAGACCGGCACGCGGGCCCGCGATCGCCCCGGGCCGCTGAAGGCGCGCGAGAAGAAGTTCGCGTTCGACGATCGGTGGTCGAGCCGCGCCGAGTACCTCGAGTCGATCGGCCAGCGGCTCGTCCTCATCAAGGAGCTGCTCGCGCCGCATGGGTCGGTGGTGGTGCACGTCGATCCGAAGACGAGCCACTACGTGAAGGTCCTCGGCGACGAGATCTTCGGCGAGGACTGCTTCGCGAGCGAGATCATCTGGCGCTACCGGCGCTGGCCGAGCAAGACGCCGAACTTCCAGCGCGTCCACGACGTGCTCTTGCGCTGGCGCAAGGACGCGAAGACGAAGCCGCGCTTCAACGTGCCGTACGAGCCGCTCGCCGCCTCGACGCTCGCGACGTGGGGCACGAACAAGCAGCGCGCGGTCTTCGAGAAGGACGGCCGGCGCGCACGGTCGTCGACGACGGAAGAAGCCACGAAGGGCGTTCCGATGGGCGACGTCTGGGAGATCGGCGTGATCGCGCCGGTGTCGCGCGAGCGGACCGGGTACCCGTCGCAGAAGCCCGAGGCGCTGCTGGAGAGGCTGATCCTGGCGCTCAGCGACGAGGGCGAAATCGTGCTCGACCCGTATGCGGGCAGCGGGACGACGCTCGCCGTGGCCGCCCGGCTCGGCCGGACCTTCGTGGGGATCGATCAGAGCGAGGTCGCGCTCGGGATCGCCACGGCTCGGCTCGAGGCCGCGGGCGTTCGGTTTTCGGCCGCCAGAGCTACGTCTGGACCCACGAATGGCGCTCCGAAAGCGTCTATCGCCCGCTCGGCCTGATCGCGTACGCTCGCCAGCCAGACTCGATCCATGAGCTCCACGAACCAAAAAGCGCTCTACGGCGCCCTCATCGCCATCGTCGGCGCCGCGATCGGCTACTGGTTCTCTCCGCATCGGGGAGACAACGAGGTGCAGACGGCCCTGATGATCGCCGCGATCGGCGGCATCGTGGGCGTCGTCTTCGTCGCCCAGGGCGGGGCCGGTCACGATTTCGGCGCGATCGTCGACGGCGTGCGTCGCGCGCGGCGCGGCGATCGTCCGATCGTCCCCTCGAACGCGAGCCCGGAAACGGCTCCGCTCTTCGACGAGCTCGCGCGCATCGCGGACGACGAGGAGAAGCGCGGCCGCTCGCAGAAGGACGCGCAGGCAGACCTCGAGGGTTTCGCGAAGAAGCTGCAGGAGGGCATCAGCATGCAGCTCTCCGCCGCCGACGAGACCTCCAGGCTCATCAAGGAGATCGCCGGCGCGATGCGCGATTTCGCGTCGAGCGTCGAGGCGCTCACGCAGAACGCCGAGGAGTCGAGCTCGTCGATCCTCGAGATGACCGCGACGAGCTCCGAGGTCGCCGACAACCTCGGCGAGCTCGCGAACAGCGTCCGCGAGACGGTGAGCTCGATCGAGGAGATGGCGTACTCGATCAAGGAGGTCGCCAAGAACGTCGACGCGCTCTCGCTCACCGCCGAGGAGACGAGCTCCTCGATGAACGAGATGGACGTCTCGATCGACCAGGTGCAGTCGAACGCGAACGAGACGGCGCGCCTCTCCGAAGAGGTCGCGCTCGACGCCGAGAAGGGCGCCGAGGCCATTCTCAAGACGATCAGCGAGATCTACCGCATCAAGGAGAGCTCGCAGGAGGCCGTCACGGCGATCAGCGCGCTCGGCTCGCGCATCGACGCGATCGGCCAGATCGTCAACGTCATCGACGACGTCGCCGAGCAGACGAACCTGCTCGCGCTCAACGCCGCGATCATCGCCGCGCAGGCGGGTGAGCAGGGCAAGGGCTTCGCCGTCGTCGCCGACGAGATCAAGGACCTCGCCGAGCGCGCCGGCGCGAGCACGCGTGAGATCACCGACCTGATCAAGACGGTGCAGGGCGAGAGCAAGAACGCGATCACCGCGGTCGAGCGCGGCGCGCACAACGTCGATCGCGGCGTCGAGGTCTCGAACGAGGCCGAGCGCGCGCTGAAGAAGATCCTCGAGTCGAGCCAGAAGTCCACGAACATGGTCCGCGCGATCGCGCGCGCGACAGTCGAGCAGGCGAAGGGCTCGAAGCAGGTGACGGACGCGATCGGCCGCATCGCCGAGACGGTCCAGCAGATCGCCGCGGCGACGGCGCAGCAGGCGCGTGGCTCCGAGCTGATCATGAAGAGCGCGGAGAAGATGCGCCTCATCACGCAGCACGTGGAGCGCAGCGCGCAGGAGCAGGCGAAGGGCGGCCGTCAGATCACGAGCGCGATCGAGGACATCTCCGGCAAGGTCTCCGAGCTGAACGTCAGCCACAAGTCGCAGGCCGACGGCACGAGCCGGCTGCTCACGTCCGCGCTGCGGATCGGCGAGACCGCGCGCGAGCAAGAGGCGGCGCTGCGCCAGCTCTCGAACGCCGTCGCGTCGATGCGCCGGTAGGTTGGTTCGGCGCGCTGGGTGGGGCATGGGCGATCCACCCGTCGATCCCACCCCCTCGTTGCGGGCCCGGAACCCCTCGTTCCGGGGCTTCGTGAGCATGCTAACGAACTGCCTCAACCCATCGATTATCGGGGTTTTTCGAAGGCGCTGACCGGGCTGGCTGCGCGCTGCCCCTGGCATCGCGGTTGCGTCTTCCTTCGGCGTGGCCCGATCCCTCGACCCGTCCAGGAGCGCCGTCTGGGCGGTCTTGATCGGGTTGACGATGGTGATCCTCGTCGTGTCGTCGACGCGCGCGCGCGCCGCTCGGAGCGCCGCCGATGCCGAGGCGGCCGAGAGCGCGACGCTCTTGCCCGCCGATCAGCTCACGCCCGTTCCCATGAGCGTCGAGCCGACCGGCGGACCGACGAAGCCGCCGCCGTCGTTCGTCAGCTCGTTCAGCCCCGGTCCGCGCACGCATCTCTCGGAGAGCGAGGAGAGCGCGATCGTGAAGCGCGCGCGTCTCGAGATCGATCGCGTCACCGTCTACGACAACACGTGGATCGAGACCTCGTCGTTTCCGATGGGCGACATCCCGTCCAACCGCGGCGCATGCACCGACGTCGTCGTCCGCTCGCTGCGCGAGATCGGGATCGATCTCCAGCAGCTCGTGCACGACGATCTCGCGCACGACCTCAAGGGCTACGGCGCCGGCTTCACCGATCCCAACATCGACCATCGCCGCGTGGGCACGATGTTCACGTTCTTCCAGCGCAACGCGATGTCACTCACGCACGACGTCCGCGACAAGGCCGCATGGCGCGCGGGCGACATCGTCTTCGTCGCATGGACGTGGACGCGCGGCGCCCCGCCCGAGCACGTCGGCGTGATCAGCGACAAGATCGGGCCGCGCGGCTTGCCGCTCGTGATCGAGAACGGCGGACCGAAGGCGGTCGAGGCCGACTCGCTCGGCCACGGCAAGGTCGTCGGTCACTTCCGCGCGCTGAAGAAGCAGCGCTGAGCGATCAGCCGCCGTCGCCGGCGTCGGCGATCGTGCCCGTCGTCCCGCTGCTGCTGCTCGTCGAGGTCGGCTCCCCGGTGCAGCACACCTGCGGGCACAAGCCCGTGTCCTGCGCGGGCTGCAGGCAGTGCTTCGTCTTGTCGAGCGTCTGACCGGTGACGCTGCACGAGCACTGACACGAGCCGCCCGCCGGCTTGCACGTGTCCTTCTCGGCGACCGTCGCGCTCGACGTCGCCGCAGGCGCGCCCGTCGTCCCGCTCGTTCCCGACGCACCGCTCGCTCCGGACGTGCCGCTCGTTCCGGACGTGCCGGAGCTGCCCGACGAGTCATCGCTGCTGCACGCGCCCGCAAGGACGGCGGCGGAGGCAGCGGCGACGGTGAATGCGCACAAAACGAGAGTCTTCATCGATACCTCCGGCGGCGGATCCTAGTCAGCCGAGCCGTGAGATGGGAGAACTCTCTCTCGGATTTAATGTCTCACTCGACGGTCACCGTCTTGGCGAGATTCCGCGGCTGATCGACGTCCGTGCCCTTCAGATCGGCCACATGGTACGCGAGCAGCTGCAGCGGCAGCACGGTCAGCAAAGGCAACACCTCGGCGGCGGCCGCCGGGATCTCGATGATGTCCGGCTCGTGGGCGATCGCCGCCATCGCCTGCGCGCGCGTGCTGATCGGTCCGCTCGTAGCGTATCCGTCCGATGTGCAGATCTTGCGGACGTCGAGATCGCCCTCGGTGCACACGGCGATGAGCTGGCCTTCGCGCGCCTTCACCTCCTGCATGTTCGAGAGCGTCTTCTCGTAGTGCTTGTCCTTCGGGCACACGACCACGACGGGCATGTCCTCGTCGATGAGCGCGATCGGTCCGTGCTTCATCTCTCCTGCCGCGTAGCCCTCGGCATGGATGTACGAGATCTCCATCAGCTTCAGCGCGCCCTCGAGCGCGATCGGATACTGCGTGCCGCGCCCGAGGAAGAGCATGTCGCGCGCGCGATGGTGCTTCTTCGCGATCGCCTTCATCGCGTCGCCGTGCGCGAGCACCTCGCGCATCTGCGCGGGCACGTGCCAGAGCGCGTCGAGCACGCGGCGCGCGTCCTCGACGGGGAGCGTGCCGCGGCGCCGGCCGAGATAGACGGCGAGCATGAGCAGCGCCGCGAGCTGCGTCGTGAAGCACTTCGTCGACGCGACGCCGATCTCCGGACCGGCATGCGTATAGAGCGCGCCGTCGGCGGCGCGCGGGATCGCGCTGTCGAGCACGTTCGCGACCGCCACCACGTGCGCGCCGGCTGCCTTCGCCGTCTTCACCGCAGCGAGCGTGTCGAGCGTCTCGCCGCTCTGACTGACCGCGACGACGAGGTCGTTGGGCAGGAACACGGGATCGCGGTAGCGGACCTCGCTGCCGATCTCGACCATCGCCGGAATGCGCGCGAGCGACTCGACCCAGTAACGCCCCGCCATCGCGGCGTGCGCGCTCGTTCCGCAGGCGACGAAGTAGACGCGGCCGACCTTCTTCGCGAACTCCTCGGTCACGCCGATCTCGGCGGCGATCACGTCGGCGTTGGCGAGATCGACGCGCCCGCGCAGCGTGTCCTCGATGGCGCGCGGCTGCTCGTAGATCTCCTTGAGCATGAAGTGCTTGTAGCCGCCCTTTTCCGCCTGCGTGGGCGACCAGTCGATGCGCTTCGATGCGCGCGTGACCGGCTTCGCATCCGCGACGGTCGTGATCTTCATCGCGCCCTTCGTGAGGACGGCCATCTCGCCGTCCTGGAGCAGGATGACGTCGCGCGTGTGCGCGAGGATCGCGGGGATGTCGCTGGCCGCAAAGCTCTCGCCTTCGCCGACGCCGAGGACGAGCGGAGAGTCGTGCTTCGCGACGACGATGAGATCGGGCGAGTCGCCGCTGACGACCGCGATCGCGTACGCGCCGCGGACTTGCTTGAGCGCGCCGCGCACCGCATCTTCGAGGCTCTTCGTGCCGGCCTTCATCGCCTCGTCGACGAGGTGAGCGACGATCTCGGTGTCGGTGTCGCTCTGGAACTTCACGCCACGCGACTCGAGCTCGCGCCGGAGCTGGACGTGGTTCTCGATGATCCCGTTGTGGACGACCGCCACCTTGCCCGCGACGTGCGGGTGCGCGTTCGCCTCGCTCGGACGACCGTGCGTCGCCCAGCGCGTGTGGCCGATCCCCGTGCTGCCGGCGAGCGGGCTCTTCTTCAGCGCAGCGTCGAGGTTCGCGAGCTTGCCGACGGCCCGCACGATCTCGACGCCGCGACCGGTCTGGACGGCGAGGCCGGCCGAGTCATACCCGCGATACTCGAGGCGGCGGAGCCCCTCGACCAGGATGGGTGCACTGTCTTGGGGCCCGACGTAACCAACGATGCCGCACATGTCCGGAGATGCTACCTCAGGTCGTGTGCAACGCACACGACACAGCCTCCCGAAGGTCGGCGAGAGAAGACGTGGCCGCGACGCGCTGCATCCGGCTCACGAAACGTGAGCTCGAGCGGCGCGCCGCGGCGCGAAATCACGGCCTCGTCGCGATCCAGTACAACGCGTTGGTGCGGCTGTTCCCGTCGTCGTACGCCGTGAAGCGGTTCATCTCGGCCCAGGCCGCGTCCTTGTCGATGACCGCGTGCGACATCGTGAGGATCCCGCCCCACCCCTGCTCGGCGCTCTGCGCTGCGCTCTGGAGCGCCGGCCACGAGTCGCGGATCCACGTCGCAGGAAGGAGCTGCTCCGTCGCCGGCGTGATCGGCAGCATCTGGATCCCGAAGATGTACTCGGGCTTGTCCCCGAAGAACGTTCCGTAGTCGACCTTCGTCGACCACAGGTTCGCGACCACGCGGCGCGACGCGAGCGGCTCCGCGTAGACGGTGCTCGACGCGGGCACCTGCCAGTACGTCTGCGCCGACGCCGCCTCGGCCGCGAGCAGCACGCGTCCGAGATCGCGCAGGCGCGGCTCGCCGAAGGCCTGACCGAAGAGACCGACGGCGTACCAGGCGTTCACCGCCTCGGACGTCGACTCCTGGTTCCGCCCGTCGCCCAGGTCGAACAGCCCGTTCGCCCACGAGTGCCCGGCGAACAGATCGCTGTGCCGAAGCCGCGGGAAATACGGGTCCTTCGAGCTCGGGTTGGCGATGTCGCGGACGAGCGCGAGGACCTTCTCCTTGTTCTGCGCCGCCCATCCCGGGTTGCCCTTCGCGACGACGGATGCAGCATACACATGATAGCCGTAGTGGAAGTGATGGTCGTTGAACCATCCCTGACCGAAGTCGGCGCCGGGATCGGCCACGCCGCGCGTCGTCACGATGCCGCCCCACGACGTCTCGTAGACGAGCGGGTTGCCGTTCGTGCCGTCGAGCCACGCCTGGACGAGCGGCGCGAGGCGAGCGCGCATGGCGTCGGCGCGGGCCGTGTCGCCGAGCTCTTCGGCCACGAGCACGAGCCGCGCGAGCTTCGCGAGCTGCTTGCCGCCGAAGTACGGATCCTGCGAGACGACCGTCGCGTCGGGCACGAACGAAGAGTCCGCGGCGAGCGCCTGCGCGACCGCCTCGCGTCGCGAGGCCGCGATCGCGCGCGGCGCCGTGAAGCCGAGCGCCGGCGCGTCGTAGCGGAGGCTCCAGCGCTGCGCGGCGACGCCGCCCACTTCACCGCGAATGGTGCGGAGCTTCGGCGCTCCCAACATCCCCGTCGCCAGGCGCGGGGCATGATGCGGCAGCGCGAGCATCAGCGGGCTCGAGCCGTCCGCCGTCTTCCACTCGATCTCGAGGATCGCCGACGCGCCGTCGACCTTCGCGCGGACCGTGCCGCCGAGGGGGATGCTCGTGTGATGCTGATCGAGCACTGCCGCCGCGTCGGGGCCCGTGACCTGCGCGACGCGCACGTCGCCGTCGAACGCCGCCGCGGCGACGAGCTTGCTCCCTGCGAGCGAGAACGTGACCGGCGAGGACGTGTAGACCAGCCAGGTCTTGCCGTCGTTCATCGTGACCTCGAAGCGCGTGCCCGTCGCGGGCGCGCCGCCGCCGTTCACGGTGAGGATGGCGTGCTCGCTCGACAGCACGGGAATCAGCTTGTCGTAGTGCGCGCTCACGTACGCCATGCCCTCGACGATCGGCGTCGTCATCTTGCCGGCGCCCGCCTCGAACGCGATCGTCGCGGACACGTCGTCGCGCGCCACGATGCGATGGCCGGTGAAGTCCACGCTCGCGCCGAGGGCGATGTCGGTCACGACCGGGGTCGACGAGCCGACGGCGCTCGTGAGCACGGCGGGCAGCGACACGCCGAGGCCGCTCGCCGCCGCGCGCACCTGGTACGGGTAGGCGTTGATCCGGTTCTTGCCCTCGCCGAGCGCGAGGTTCTCCCAGAACGCGTGGGTCGGGAGCGGCGCGGCGGTCGACGCGAGCAACGCGCTCGGCACGACGGGGTGCTTCACCGTCTTCAATGCGGGCTGCGCCGTCGAGAGGGTCGCGTCGCCCAGAAGATCGTCGCTCGGCGCGACCGGGGTGGGTGCAGGGAGCGTGATCTCGCCGCCGTCCGGCCCGTTCTGGGCGCAGGGCTGGAGCGCGGACGAGGAGCCCGCTCCTTCGTTCTGCGATGAGCAGGCGGCGAGCAGGGAGGCGGCGATGGTGAGGGAGACGAGGCGGGTGGGCTTCATGAAGACCCGTAGTGCAACGGGTGTTCCGTGCACGAGAGGCCATGTTTCATGGGCGATCGCGAGATCGCGCGCGCGAGCGTCGGCGCAGCTCGCTCCGACGTCGGATCGGATCGATCCAACGCGTGACCGGTCCGAACGGCGCGCTAGGATCCTCGGTCATGGCGAGCAACACGACCGAGACGCAGCGCCGCGGGACCGTGCCGCCGCCAAATCCGTTCGCGACGGGATGCGTCCTCGAGGTGCTCGAGGGACCAGACCGTGGCAAGCGCTTCGAGATCGACGGAACGTCGGCCGGGCGAGCCCTGCTCGGGCAGTCGCCGTCGTGCGCCGTGCGGCTCAGCGATCGCACGGTCTCGCGCCGTCATGCTTCGCTCGACCCGGAGAAGGACGGCATCCGCCTCGTCGATCTCGGGTCCCGCAACGGGACATGGGTGAACGGCCTGCGCGTCTACGACGTCGTCCTCCAGGGCGGCGAGACCATCGCGCTCGGCGACACGCGGCTGCTCGTCGGCTCCACGAGGCCCATCGCGATCGAGGCCGCCGAGTCTTCGAAGTTCGGCAAGACCATCGGCAAGAGCGCGGTCATGCGGCGGCTCTATCCGATATGCGCGCGGCTCGCGGCGAGCGACGTCCCGGTGATCATCGAAGGCGAGACCGGCACTGGCAAGGAGGTGCTCGCCGAATCGCTCCACGAGGCGAGCCCGCGTGCCGATCGTCCCTTCGTGGTGTTCGACTGCACGACCGTCGTTTCGACGCTCGCCGAGGCCGCGATCTTCGGATACGAGCGCGGCGCGTTCACCGGGGCGACCACGACGCGCCCGGGCGTCTTCGAGGAGGCGAACGGCGGCACGCTGTTCATCGACGAGATCGGCGACCTCGAGCCGGCGCTGCAGGCGAAGCTGCTCCGCGCGCTGGAGCGCAGCGAGGTTCGACGCGTCGGAGGGACGCGCTTCGAGCGGGTCGACGTCCGGATCTTGTGCGCGACGCGGCGCGATCTCGATCAGGAGGTGCAGTCGGGTCGCTTTCGCGACGACCTGTACTTCCGGCTCGCGGTGGGGCGCATCGAGCTCCCGCCGCTCCGCAAGCGCGAAGGTGACGTGGCGCTCCTCGCGGCCGAGATCTGGACGAAGCTCGGCGGCGATCCCGGCGCGCTCACGCCGGACTTCATCCGTCGCCTCGAGGCGTACGACTGGCCCGGGAACGTGCGGCAGCTGCGCAACGCCGTGGCTCGCAAGCTCGCGCTCGGCGATGCGAGCGTCTTCGAGCCCACGCCGGTCGCGAGCGACGACCCGGAGCGCTTCGTGGCCGACGTGCTCGGGAGCGATCTCCCGTTCACGACCGCGCGCGACAAGGTGATGGCCGAGTTCGAGCGGCGCTACGTCGAGCGCGTGCTCGCGCAGCACGGATGGAACATCGGACGCGCGGCTGCGGCCTCGGGCATCGGACGCCGCTATTTCCAGACGATCCGGGGTCGATCGGCCGGTCGCTGACCCGGCGCGAAGATCGCGACGCCGGCGAACGCGACGCCGAAAACGAGCGCGGCGATGCCCGACACGTCCGCGACCACGAGGTTCGTCCGCAGCGCGCTCGTGTCGCTCGCCGCGCAGCTCGGCGAGCACGAGCCGCGGAGGTCGTCGTATTCGGAGCGCGCACGCAGCGCGAAGATCGCGAACGAAGCAGTCGCGAGGACGGCGCCCGCGCCGAGCGCGACGAGGCCGATCGTCTTCGTGCTCGGACCGGCGACCGGGACGTCGCGCGGCTCGCCGCCTGCCGATGGCGCGTTGCCGGCTCCGGGCTTCGCTGCCCCGGGGAACGTCGCCACGATCGACCGTACGGGATCGCCCGCCCGCAGCACCGCGTCGACCGTCGCGATGCCGCCGCCGTCGCGCCTCTCGAAGCGAAACCGGTACGGGCCGGGATCGAGGCGCTGCTCGCGACCGAGGAGCTCCTCGGCGATCGGGTCGTCGTTCGCGAACACGCGGACGTCGACGAGGTCCTTGCCGTCGGCGCGTGCGCCGAGGACGATCCGCGGGGTCACGTCGTCGATGCGCGCGAGCCAGTCCGCGCAGTCGGCCCGTACGGGCGCGGGACACGGATCGCGCGTGCACGCCACGAGCGCCGCGCGCGCCTCGAGGAGCTTGCCTTCGTCGCGCAGCTTCTGTCCTCGGGTGGCGGCATCGATGCACGACCGCGTGGCGCTTCCGTCGGCGCGCACGGCGCCGGGTGCGGCCAGCGTCGCGATCGAAGCCGCGGCGACGGCAGCGAAGCGGACGACGCGGCCGCGCATCAGAAGCACTCGGGCTTGTAGATCTTGCGGCCTGCGTCGTCGAACGTGAACGGAGGCTGGCAGCGCCCCTTCACCGTCGCAGCGCGCCCGGTGGCGCGGCCGGACCGCCCCGGCGAGGTCGTCGCGGCGGCGGGCGCAGGAGCGGACGCCGCCGCGGTCGGACGCGAGATCGGAAGAGCA
>JAQBQJ010000445.1 GCA_028287065.1 Labilithrix sp.
TCCTTCGGCAGCTCGGGCCAGCGCGAAGCAGCGACCCACGCCGAGAGCTGATCGACGACGATCGCCACCGCGAACGGCGCGCGTTGCTGCGCCTGAGACACCGTTGCCGTCGCTGCCTTCGTGCTCGGGACGGGCGTGGTCCGTCCGCACGCGATCGACGAGAGCGCTGCCGTGACGAAGAGGAACGCGAGACGTGCCCACCTGCGCAGCGCCATCTCGAAGACGCTCCCACGGGTGCCAAGCAGTGCCAAGCGCGCTCTCGTCGCGTACCCGAACCGTCACACGATAGCTGCACGACGGTCACTACGACCGGTGCTACAGCTCGAACATGCGCGCACCGCTCGGCTCGATCGCGCTCGTGCTTGCGGCAGCCGCTGCCATGGCGTGCGCGAAGGACGCGCTCATGCAGGGCGAATCGTTCCAGCCCGACGGAACGCTTCCGACCGATCCGCCGTCCGATCGTGTCGACGCATCGGCCGGAAGTTGCGAAGGCGGGAAGGGCTGCGATGCGAGCGCTGCCGACAGCGCGTCCGTGCTCCCGGCGGCGGACGGCGCGACACCCCCTTCGAACACCTGCCAGACGGCGCGCGCGGTCGGCACGCTCAGCGGCGACACCGGCTCGCAGACCATCACGGCCAAGGGCAGCTGCTCGGAGTGGATCAGCTTTCGGGCGACGGAGGACAGCTCTTCCGCGATCGGTGCGCCGATGAAGGTGACGCTCACCCTCACCTCGACCGGCCACGACTTCGATCTCTACGTCTATTACACGCCGTCGAAGGACGTCGTCGCGTGCAGCACGCCGTTCGCGCAGTCCGAGACGCGCGGCACGGTCGACGAGATCGTCCCGATCACCTGGGGCGAAGCCTCGGTCGCGAACGGCTCGGACGACGGTCGGACGATCGGGGTCGCCGTCCAGAGCGCGATGGGCGGGTGTCCCCCCGGGTCGGGGTGGACGCTGACGGCCGACGGAAATCGCTGATCACGTCACGCCATCGTCACACGTCGAGAAGATGATGGGCTGTGCTTCGGGAAACACTCGTCCGCCGAGCTCTCGTCGTCGGGAAGAGTCGGCTCCTCCACTTCTTCGCGGTCGGGCTCGTCGTGTGGTGCCTGATGCCCGCGCGCAGAAGCGAACGTGAGGTCGTCGTCGAGTCGCCGGTCGTCGCCGACGCGTTGCGCGCCGAGCGAGCTCGTGTCGCTCGGCGGCTGACCGACGAAGAGACCCAGCGCGTGATGGCCGAGCTCGTCGCCGACGAGGTGCTCCTCCGCGAAGGTCTCCGCCTGGGCGTCGGAGTCGACGATCCCGTCGTCCGCGGGCGCATCGCCGATCGCATGCGCGGACATCTCGCGGCTGCATCGCCGGCGGAGGTCACGGCAGACGAGGCGCGCGACGAAGCGGCGAAACAAGCCGCGCGCATGCCGGTGCGGATCCGTCTCGCGCTCGCGTTCGTGTCGAAGGAGCGCGCTCGGGCCGCGGGCGATGCCGATGCGCTCGCGCGTGCGCTCGCCACGGCGCCCGATGCGCCCGCGCCGTACGGCGGCGATCGCGTGCCGATCGACGCCGTCGAGTGGTGGCGCGAAGAGGACCTCGCGCGTGCTGCCGGTCCGTCCGTCGCTCGCGCCGCGGCCTTTGGCCCGATCGGAGGATGGAGCGCGCCGATCGCTTCTGCGTGGGGCTTCTTCCTCGTACGACCGCTCGAGCGTCGCGACGCGAGCCCGTCCGAAGCGATGGAGTCGGCGATCGCGACGGTTCGAGCGCGCAAGCTCGCCGACTCCGTGGCGCGTGCCGTCGGCCGCGTGAGCAACGACTACGACGTCACGGTACACAGTCCGCCCGGCGAGCCCGCGTTCGACAGGAAGAGCATCGTCGAGCTCGCAGGCAACCGCGCGCGCGCGCCGGGGGTCGATTGACGCGCATCGTTCACGTCGCCCTCGCGCTGCTCGTCGCTGCGCTCGTCGCGTTCGCTGCACGCGATGCGCATGCGCACGCGTCGCGCACGGCGTATCTCGACGTCACCGAGCTCGGTGAAGGGGAGGCCGTCGCTTCGTTGCGCGCCGATCCTCACGCACCGATCGCGCTTTCGTCGCCCGATTGCAGCGTCGACGCGATCCCCGGCGCGGCACGCTCGCAGTCGATCACCTTGCTCCGCCTGCGGTGCGCGCGTGGTCTCGCCGGCGCGACGCTCGAGGCCTCCGGCATGATCGGGTCCGACGTCGTGATCGCGCGCGTCGCGTTCCAGCGCGGTGACGCGCACGGCGCGGTGCTAACGGCACGCTCTCCGCGACTCGTCGTCCCGACGTCCGGCAGCGGTCCGTCGATCTTCACGCATTACGTCCGCCTCGGGATCGAGCACGTGCTCTCGGGGATCGACCACATCCTCTTCTTGCTCGCGCTCGTGTGGCAGACGCACGCGGCGGCACGCGGCGCTCTCCGCGCGTGGGCGGCCACGCTCGCGCGCGCGGCCACCGGCTTCACCGTCGCGCACACCGCGACGCTCACCGCGACCACGTTGGGCTGGATCCACGTCCCGCCGGATCTCGCGGAGACGATGATCGCGGTGAGCCTCGTGCTCGTCGCGCTCGACGTGGGGCGCGCGACGACCTCGAGCCGGCTCGGCATCGTGATGCCCTTCGGTCTCGTGCACGGTCTCGGCTTCGCGGGTGCGCTCGCCGAGGCACGTCTGCCCGAGCACGCCGTCGCCATCGGCCTTCTCGGCTTCAACGTCGGCGTCGAGCTCGGGCAACTCTGCTTTCTCGCGCTCGCGGTCGCCGCGATCGCCGTCTTCCTGCGCTCTCGTCCCGTACAGGCGCGCGCGGCGGTCTTCGCCGCGTATGCCATCGGAGCGACCGGCGCGTATCTCGTCATCGCACGCAGCACCTTCTTCCGGTGAACCGCTGATGCCATCGAATCGACGCTTCTTCGCTGTCCTTCCGCTCGCGTGCGCGTTGCTTCTCGCGAACGCTCCAGCCTTCGCGAGTCGCGACGGCGAGGGGCCGGAGGACGTCAACAGGGGAGCAGCGGCTCCCGTGCCTGCCGCGCAGACGCAGCTCCCGAGCGCGCCGCCGGCGGAGGGCAAGGCCCAGAGCGGCAAGGGCCCCGCGCCGGACAGCTTGCAACCTGCACCGATCGATCCGAACGCGCCGGACAAGCCGCCGGGCCCGTGGGACTTCAGCCTCTATGGTTATCTGCGCGCGGGCTACGACCAGACGTTCGCCGACGAGCGCTACGACTTCATCGGTCGCAACAACGGCTTCGTGCTCGACGCCGCGCGGCTCGGCGCACAAGGCCGTAACCGCACCTACGGCGTGACGTTCCGCATCTCGATCGAAGGCGCGTCCGACGTGCTGACGGCGCCGAACACGCCGCTCGGCTCCCTCTCGGTGCGCCTGCGCGACGCGTTCGGACGCTGGGATCCGGGCTCGTTCTTCGGCGTGCAGGTCGGTCAGTTCAAGGCGCCGTTCCAGGAAGAGGAGCTGCGCGGGACGCAGTCGCTCCTCTTCGCCTCGCGCGCCGTGGGCGTCGAAGGCGTCGCGCCGGGGCGCGGCTTCCAGCTCCCGGGCATCCAGCTCGATCGCCAGCTCGGTGTCATGATCTCGCCGATCAAGCCGATCGGAGGCGACGTCGCCGTCTCCTATTACATGATGGTCATGAACGGCAACGGCTCGAACCAGCTGCTCGACGACAACGGCAAGGTGGGGCTCGTCGCGCGCACCGAGCTCGATATCCTCACGTACGCGCGCATCGGTGCCGCCGTCTTTCGCAACGAGCGCACCGTCGGAGCGCCGCCGAACCTCTACAACGAAGACGATCTCGGCCTCACGGGCGACGTGAGCGTCAACGTGGCGGGCCTCGAGGCCTTCGGCGCGGTCACGCGCGTGCGGACCGTGTTCCCGACGGTCGGTACGGATGCGCGCGTGCAGCTCGCCTTCCACGGGCAGGCTGGTTACCGCTTCGAGCTCGAGCACGTGCAGATCACGCCGGCTTATCGCTACGCATACTTCCATCCTTGGCAGGGCGGAGGTGGCGGCGGCTTCGACGGCTTCAAGCTGCAGTACCACACGTTCGGCGTCCGCGTGGCGCACCCGAAGCTGCCGGTCACCGCGTGGCTGAACTACACGCTCACCGGTGAAGAAGCAGGGCGCAAGCTGACGAACGACCGGATCGAGATCCTCGGCCAGGTGACGTTCTGACATGCGCCGGCTGCTGCTCTCTCTCCTTCCGTTGATCGTCGTGGCCATCCTGTGGGTGGGCGGTTGCTCGACGCCGAGCGGCGGCGCGTCGGCCGCGCTGATCACGAACCGCGCGCAGCTCATCGGCGGCGACCGCGCGCTCGGCGACGTCGGCGACTACATCATCGAGAACGATCGCATCCGGGTCGTCGTACAGAAACCCGGCTTTTCGCGGGGCTTCGGCGTGTACGGCGGCAGCGTGATCGACGCCGATCTGCGCCGCCCGAGCGAGACGGGCACCTCCGGCGAAGCGCCGGGGAACGATCAGTTCGGCGAGCTCTTCCCCGCGTTCTTCGTGCAGGCCGTCGACGTGAGCTCCGTGTTCGTGTCGTCCGACGGAAAGAACGGCGGACCCGCGCGCATCACCGCGACCGGCGAAGCCGGCGACTTCCTCGAGCTCGCCGCGATCCTCAACCGCGCGGTCACCGGCTCGAACGTCGACTTCCAATCGCTGACGAGCCAGCCGCAGCTGCGTTACACGATCACGTACGAGCTCGAGCCGCGCGTCAGCTACGTCACGATTCGCTTCAAGGTGCAGAACGTGAGCTCGAAGCAGCTGAAGTTCCCGTCCGAGTTCTCGGTGGAGCTGCTCGGCCTCGTGAACCTGCCGACGAGCGGCTTCACGGTTCCGATCGGCGACGTCGCGCTCTTCGGCGCTACGAGCTCGGTCTTCATGCCGGGCATCGGCTTCGACTCGCGCTTCGGGCTGCAGGACTCGTACGAGCGAAAGGTCGATTTTCCAGCCTTTCCCGGCATCGTGACGGAGTGGATCGCGTCGCGCGGGGCGGGCGCGAGCTACGGCCTCGCCGTCGCTCCGAGCGAGCGGAACTTCGTGCTCCAGAAGAAGGCGATCTACGACGACGGCAAGACGCCCATCACCGACACGAGCATGCTCGTGCCGTTCTCGGCGAGCTCGTTCCTCGGCGTCTTCTACGACAGCGCGCCCGCCGAGCTCGCGCCGAACGAGTCGTTCGAGACGACGAAGCACTTCGTCATCGGCTCGGGCGACGTCGGCTCGGTGCTCGACGGCATCAACCAGATCCGGAATCAACCGACGGGCCAGCTCGGCGGTCAGGTGATCGACGACGTCACCGGGACACCGTCGGTCGGGACGCAGGTGATCGTCTACCAGCGCAGCCCCGACAATGCGCGTCGCGTGTACTCGCAGTACGACGTGCGCGAGGAGGGGGCGTTCGGCGGCACGCTCGTTCCTGGGGCGTACAGCTTGCGCGTCGTGGGCGAAGGACGTCCGCTCGGCGAGCTCGTCGACGTCGACATCCGCGCGGGGCAGACGACGGCCGTCCGCATGTCGAGCACGCCCGCGGGGCGCATCGTGGTGAACATCCTCGACGGCGAGGGCCACCAGCTCCCGGCGAAGGCGACGGCGATCGGCACGTATGGGCCCGATCACCCCGACGGTCTCACGCGGCACTTCCTCTTCGACCTGCAGGCGGGTGAGCCGTTCCGCCCGAGCGATCTCGTCGACGACGACCCGAGCGATCCGCAGACGCGGCGCTACATCGAGAAGTTCGCGTTCACGCGCGAAGGCGTCGCCGAGCTCCGCGTACGGCCCGGCACCTATCAGATCGTCTCGAGCCGCGGCCCCGAGTACGACCTCGCGTCGACCGTCGTCACGGTCGGCCCGAGCGAGACGCGCTCGCTCACGCACAAGCTCACGCGCGTCGTCGACACGAGCGGCTTCATCGCGGGCGATCTGCACATCCACAGCAAGAACAGCATCGATTCGTCGATGTCGCTCGACGAGCGCGTGATCGCGCTCGCGGCCGAGGGCGTCGAGTGGGGGGTGTCGACCGATCACAACTTCGTCACCGACTACCGCCCCTACGTCGCGCGCAACCAGCTGCTCGAGTGGCTGTATCCGATGGTCGGCCTCGAGATGACCACGCTCGAGTCCGGTCACTTCAACGGCTATCCGCTCCGCTATGACGCAGGCCCCATCACACACGGCGCCTACGCGTGGGCTGGTCGTGCGCCGGACGCGATCTTCGACGACATGCGTGCGCTCGGCAGCCTCGGACCGGACCGCACGATCATCCAGGTGAATCACGGTCGCGACGGCGTGCTCGGATACTTCTCGCAGTACCAGCGTGACTCGTACACCGCGACCGAGCTGCCGCCGACGCTCGTGCAGCAGGTCATCGCGCCGAAGGGGCCCGCGTTCCGGACGAAGGAGGGCAAGACCACCTTCTCGACGCGCTTCGACGCGATGGAGGTCGCGAACGGAAAGCTGTTCCACGAGATCCACCACTTCCGCGTCCCCGACGCGCTGCCGCACGGGAACCTTCCGGCGGACGTGCCGCCCGCGGGGACGATCCTGCGTGCGCCGAACGGCGAGCCGGCATTTCCCGGCGTCGTCGAGGACTGGTTCAATCTCCTCAACCTCGGCCATCGCTTCATCGCCGTCGGCACCGGCGACAGCCACTCGGGGACCGACGAAGCGGGTCAGTTCCGCACGATGGTGTACGTGGGCGACGATCGTCCCGTCTCGCTCACCGAGGACCGGATCTACGATGCGATGCAGAGCCGTCGGGTCGTCGCGACGAACGGTCCGCTCGTCGACTTCTACGTCGACGACGCCGACCGCGGCGTCATGGGCAAGACGATCGTGAGCAGCAGCGGGCACGTGAGGCTCGGATACAAGCTCACCTCTGCGCCGTGGATCAGCGTGGCGCGTCTGAACGTCTGGCGGAACGGGACGATCGCGAAGGTGGTCTCGGTCGACCCGGACCGCGATCTCGCGGCCCGTCCGCTCGTCGACGTGATCGACCTCGATCTCGCGGCGGACGCAAAGGGGGAGCTCATCGACAGCTGGTTCGTGGTCGAAGCGATCGGTTACAAGAGCCTCTTCCCGGTCATCAAGCCGCTCGAGATCCCGCCTGTCCTCCTCACGGAGGCGATCGCGGTGCTCGCCGGTCCGCTCGGCCTCGGCAGCGACGAGTTCGGTGCGCTCCGCCCGCCGGAGGTCTTTCCGGTCACGGCATGGGCGCTCACGAACCCGGTGTGGGTCACGCGCGGAGCAGGGAAATTCCAGCCTCCGGGCACCGTCCCCGTCGAGATCCTGAGCCGCCCGGAGAACGATCCGAAGATGCAGGCCTTCGTGTACCCGCAGTCGACGGTGCGGGCCGCGCCCAAGCGGATGCTCAAGGCCGAGACGCGTACGACCGATCGCTTCGAGCCCCGCGGGCGGGTGCCTCTCTTCTATCCACGCGCCGACAATCCGTTCGACGTCCGCAAGGCGATGTCTCGGTTCGGTCACCTGAGCGGCCACACGGACTGAAGAGAGTTCACGCGCTCGCCGCAATGCCCACCCCGAAACGTCGCGGCGATACGTCACGAT
Source organism: Labilithrix sp. (assembly GCA_028287065.1). GTDB lineage: Bacteria > Myxococcota_A > Polyangia > Polyangiales > Polyangiaceae > Labilithrix. The sequence goes on from JAQBQJ010000445.1 coordinate 7,589, forward strand.
GGGCGCATGGATTCACTGCTCGTCGAGGCCCTGGCCGAGACACGGCGCGTGCTCGAAGACCTCCCGGACATGCCGCGGACGCGTCGTCTCCGCGTCCGGCGGGACGCGCTCGAGCGTGCAGCGGCCAACGCGGATCTGCAGACCGCCGAGCGCCAA
>JAQBQJ010000457.1 GCA_028287065.1 Labilithrix sp.
AGAGGCGAGCTCGACGACCGCATCGATCGGCACGGATGCGATCCCGGTCACCTCGGGCCCCGGCCGGTAATGCTCGAGCGGCAGCTCGCATCGCAACAGATGCACGTCGTGGATCTCGCGATCGATCAGCCCGTTGTCGTGCACGTGCTCTTGCCGATGACGCATCAACGGCTCGAGCTGGGCGACATCGACGTGCAGCCCGAGCTCCTCTTCGATCTCGCGCGCGGCCTGCGCCGTCGTCTCGCCGAAGCGCACGTGCCCCGCCGCGCTCGCGTCGAAGCGACCGGGCCACACGTCCTTCGTCTCCGCGCGCTTCTGGAGCACGATCTCGAGCTCGCCGCGCCCGCCGTGCCGCACGATCCAGCAGAAGAACGCGAGATGCCAGTCGCCGTCGCGATGGATCGCGCCGCGCGCCTTCGCGATACCGGTCGCGCGGCCGTGCTCGTCGAAGACCTCTAGCGGCTCCTCGGGATCGGTCGTCGCGGGGCCGTTCATAGCTCGATCACCTGGCCTTCGCGCAGGGCCTCGATCGCGCTCGCGTCGACGTCGAACTCGTCGGGGTAGTGGATGAGCCGCATCTTGCTCTTGATGCCTTCGTCGAGCGTGAGAAGGTCGGAGTACGCCGTGTGCGCGGGACCATAGTTCGTCTCGTGCACGATCACGTCGGAGCCCGCGAGGAAGTCGATGAGCTCGCGGTCGAACGCCGTGTCGCTCGAGATCCCGATGCTCGTGCCCGCGTGCTCGACCACGAGCGCGCTCGTCGGCACGTGGTGCTTCGTGAGGCGCGCGCGGATCGTGAACGGCCCGATCGTCGTCGCGCTCTCGAGCCCGACCTCGGTCCACGCAAAGTAGTCCTCGAACGACTTCGGGCGGAATTCGTGGCCGTCCCACAGCGTGCCCATGCTCGCGACGAGCCGCTGGTTCCAGAGCGCGTCCTTCACGGGCGCGATCGTGTGGAGGTTCAGTGGCTTCTTCTGCGCGAAGTGCTTGAAATACCCGACGCCCTCGAGCCCGTTCATGTGATCGCCGTGCACGTGCGTCACGAGGACGTCGTCGATGGCGAACAGGTCCAGCGCGCCCGCGTGGGCGACGCCCGTCTTGTCGCGCGCGGAGCGCAGCACGCGCCGGTACGAGTCGGGACAATCGATCGCAAGCCGGAACCCTTCCGCCTCGAGCAAGAGCGCGTGGGTGAAGTGCGTTTCCGTGAACGTGTCGCCGACGCCGAGGACATAGAGCTTCACGTCGTGGAGCGTAGCGCTGTGCTAAGCCTCCGCGCATGATCGACTCCGGACAGAAGCTCCCCGAATTCAGCCTCGAGAACCAGGACGGCCAGAGCCGCACGAATGCGAGCTACGCCGGCAAGTGGCTCGTCCTCTACATCTACCCGAAGGACGACACCCCAGGCTGCACGGTCCAGGGCAAGTCGTTCACGGCGACGAAGTCGGATTTCGACGCGGCGGGCGCGGTCGTCGTCGGGCTCAGCGCCGACGATACGAAGTCGCACAAGGACTTCTGCAACAAGTTCTCGTTCACGATCGAGCTGCTCGCGGACCCCGCCGCGAAGCTCCTCGGCGCGCTCGGAATCACGCAGTCCGAGTGGAAGGGCACGATGTACTGGGATCGCACGACGTTCCTCGTCGATCCGAGCGGCGTCGTGCGGAAGGTCTACACGAAGGTCGACCCGAACGGGCACGAGCAGGCGGTGCTGAAGGATATCGCGGCCCTGAAGGGCTGAGACGGAGAGGATCGGTTCACGGAGCACGGAGCACGGTCACGGATCACGGGCGAGAATTCCCGTGATCCGTGACCGTGATCCGTGACCGTGAACCGATCTCTTCCGGAGGCCCTCAGCTCGCCTTCTTGAAGATCTCCATCACGTCGTGCAGCAGCTTCAACCCCTCTGCGCGCGGGCGCTGGAACGCATTCCGGCCCATGATCGAGCCGAACGCGCCGCCCTCCGCGAGGCCCTTCACGTCCTCGAGCAGGCCCGCGGTGTCGCGGTTCTCGCCGCCCGAGAAGATGACGATGCGCTTGCCGTTGAATGCGCTCTGCACGCAGTGACGGACGCGGTCGGCGAGGGTCTTGATCGGGACGTTGTACTTCTCGATCACCTTCTTCGCCTCGGCCTGCTCGACGTGCGCCGTGGGCGGCTTGATCTTGATGATGTGCGCGCCGAGCTGCGCCGAGATCTGCGCCGCGTACGCCGCGACGTCGACCGCGGTCTCGCCTTCTTTCGAGAGCCCCGCGCCGCGCGGGTAGGCCCACACGACCGACGGCATGCCCGCGTCCTTCGCCTCGAGGATGAACTCGCGGAGGTTCTCGTACTGCTGGTTGCGGAGGCTCGAGCCCGGGTAAATCGTGTAGCCGATCGCGCTGCAGCCCAGGCGCTGCGCGTCCTTCACGGAGGCGGTGATCGCGCTGCAAGGGTCGACCTTGGCCAGCGTGTCCGAGTTGTTCACTTTGAGGATGAGCGGGATCTGCCCGGCGAACTTGTCCGCGATCGCCTCGATGAACCCGAGCGGCGCCGCATACGCATTGCACCCCGAGTCGATCGCGAGCGACACGTGGTAGTCCGGATCGTACGCGTCCGGGTTCGGCTGGAACGAGCGCAGCGCGCCGTGCTCGAAGCCCTGGTCGACGGGCAGGATGACCATCTTCCCCGTCCCGGCGAGCGTGCCGTGGTTCAGCATGCGCGCGAGGTTCGCCTTCGTGCCGGGGTTGTCGGAGGCGTACCAGGAAAGGATCTGCTTCACGCGGTCGGTGACGGGCATGCTCGGAATCTCCTCGAGCCCACGGCTCGTTGTCTTGCGGGGGCCGGGAGCGTAGCGGCTGCGGATTTTGCGATCAACCGTGGCCGGACGGCCCACTCTTTCCTGAGTGACGCATCGCGCCGCTTGCGCCTCGGGCCCGCATCGGGGAAAACCGGGAGCTCCAATGCCCGACAGCCTTCCCCCGCTTCGCGCCGCAGCCGTCGTCGGCACCACGCTCCGCGAGCACGTCCTGCACGGTATGCATGCCGCGAAGGGCGCGACGGGCGAGTTCACCTCGCTCCTCAACCATATCTCCCTCGCCATTCGCATCATCAACTCGCGCGTCCGCGCCGCGGGCCTCGCGGATCTGCTCGGCTACACCGGCGAGACGAACGTGCAGGGCGAGTCCGTTCAGAAGCTCGATACATTCTCGAACGAAGTGCTCATGAACGTGCTCGAGCGCAGCGGTCACTGCGGCGTCATCGCGAGCGAAGAGCTCGACGAAGCCCAGCTCGCCGATCACCACGGCAAGTACGTCGTGCTCTTCGATCCTCTCGACGGCTCGAGCAACATCGACACGAACGTCGGCATCGGCACCATCTTCGCGGTGCTCCGCCGCAACGAGCCGAAGCTCTCGCGTCCGAGCCTCGCGGACGCGCTCCGCCCCGGTCGCGAGATCGTCGCTGCGGGCTACGTGCTCTACGGTCCGTCGACGATCTTCGTCATGTCGACCGGGCAGGGCTGCCACGGCTTCACGCTCGATCCCTCGATCGGCGAGTTCTTCCTGTCCCAGCCCGACATCCAGGTCCCCACGCGCGGCAACTGCTACTCGGTGAACGAGGGCAACTTCTCGCGCTGGGCACCCGAGATCCAGAACTGGGCACGATGGGTCAAGGCCGTGCGTCCGGTCGGCCCCACGCCCGACGGCAGCACGCCGTTCAACACGCCGTACGGCGCGCGCTACGTCGGCTCGCTCGTCGCGGACGCGCACCGCACGCTCGTGAAGGGCGGCATCTTCGCGTACCCCGCGGACTCGAAGAGCAAGAACGGCAAGCTCCGCCTCCTCTACGAGGCGAACCCGATGGCGTTCCTCTTCGAGCAGGCCGGCGGCGCGGCGATCAACGGCACCGAGCGCATCCTCGACATGATGCCGACCGAGCTCCACCAGCGCGTGCCGCTCATCCTCGGCTCGAAGGACGACGTCGCCGTCTACCGCCAGTTCGTGACCGGCGAGCGTACCTAGGCGCGCGCGTCGTGGCGGCCGCCCGGCGGCACACACTGGCTCACGCAGAACCCTTGGAAAAAGCGGGACATCGCGTGGCATGCGCCATGCTCACCCGCTTCGCATGGTGTTCGCCCGTTCGGCCTCTTTCGTCGCGTCCGTGCTCGTCGCTTCGTCCCTCGTCGTGCTCGCCGGCTGCGGCGGCAAGAGCCTCGCGGGCGACGACCTGAACGATCCGAACCATCCCGTCGATCCGAACGATCCGAACGAGCCCGACGCGAGCGGTCCCGAAGCGTGCCCCTCCATCGCCCTGGTGTGCGATCCGGGCGACGAGTCCGTCGGCTCGGAGTCGAATTGCGGCGGCGCCGACTACTGCTACTCGCGGACGTCGAGCTGCGGCGGCACCTCGACGATCTGGTGCGCGCACAACAAGCCTCCGCAGTGCAAGGCCATCCCCACGTGCGACGACGGCGACAAGCAAGTGAACGCGTGCCCGCCGCTTCCGAACGGCGCGTCTTGCTACACGCGCACGGCGTGCGGAAACACGATCCAGTGCGTGCACGGAGGCGCGTGCAAGAGCCTACCGAAGTGCGACCCCGGCGACGTCGAGGTCATGGCCATCGACACCTGCAGCCAGCCTGGCGTGAGCTGCTACGCGCGGACCGAGTGCAACTTCACGATCCACTGCTACACGCCCTGAGTCTCCGGCGCCCACACGTACTTGTGCATCTGGAGCTGCACGCGCACGGGTAGCTTGTCCTCGAGCACCCAAGCGACGAGCTGCTTGGTCAGAAGCTTGCCGAAGACCGTGCTCGCGAGCAGGTTCGGCGTGCGTTGCGGCAGCGCGCGCTTCTGGATCGCCTCGCGCATCCACTCGTAGTCGGTGCGGTCGGCGAGGACGAACTTGAGCTCGTCGCGCGCGCCGATGTGCTCGAGGTTCGTCCAACGGTTGCGTGCAGATTCTCCGGATCCCGGCGCCTTGAGATCCATGATCTTGTGGACGCGAGGATCGACGCGCGAGACGTCCGCCTCGCCGCTGGTCTCGACGAGCACGGTGCGACCGGCATCGCACAGCTCGGTCATGAGCGGGAACACCCCGGGCTGGAGCAGCGGCTCGCCGCCGGTGAGCTCGACGAGCTCGGTGCCCGTCGCGAGCGCCTGTGCGAGCACGTCCGCGCGGCTCATGCGCGTGCCGCCGTAGAACGCCTGCGTGGTGTCGCACCACGAGCAGCGCAGGTTGCACCCCGTCGTCCGCACGAACGTGCACGGCAGCCCGGCGAACGTCGATTCGCCCTGGATGCTCGCGTAGATCTCGTGGATGACGAGGGTGTCTTCCTTCACGACAACGCCCGCTTAGCACATCGTCACGTCGTGTGGTGGTCGCTCAGGTCCAGCCGCAGGAGCCCAGCCGTCGCGGCCTGGGCTCGACCGGTCGCGGGAAGCGGTCGAGCGGGGGCACGATCGGCCGTCGTCGCGCGTCGAATGGTCATGAAGAAAACGCCGCGAAACGCGCAGCGTCGGGCCAGGTCCGCGCGCGGCCTCCTCGCGCTCCTCGTGTTCGTGATGGGCCTCGGGACCATCCCGCATCGGGTCTGCGAGCGGGACGCGCTCGCGTACTTCGAGGGTGACGCCGAGCAGGTCGACGCGCTCGCCGGATCGGTGGCGACGTGGACGGAGCGGACGCTCGATTCCTCGTCGTTCGCGACCGGCTCGCCGCGGTTCGACGGCGAGTGGCTGTTCGGCACGTACATGATGGCGGCCATGGGCTTCGGGCAAGTGGCGCTCGCCCGCGACGACGCGCCGGCTGCGCCGCGTCGCATCGAGACGGTCGCGCGCATGGAGCGCTGCCTGGATGCGATGCTCTCGCCGGCCGCGCGCGTGTTCGATCGCGATGCATGGGCGCTCGACGCGCTCGCGTCGACGGAGGAGCCGCCTGGCTCGCCTCGCGATCATGGCCACGTCGCGTACCTCGGCTATGCGGGCCTCGCGCTCGGCGTGCATCGCTTGCTCGTGCCGCACTCGCGCTTCGACGCGCGCCACGATGCAATCGTCGCGGCGCTCGCACGGAGGTTCGAGGCTTCGCGCACGGGCCTCGTGGAGACGTACCCGAACGAGGTCTATCCCGTGGACAACACCGCGGCGCTCGGCGCGCTCGCGCTGCATGCGAAAGCTACGGGCACCACGGCCTCGCCGGGCCTCGCGCGTGGGCTCGAGGCGATCCGCACGCACGGCATCCAGCGGGAGAGCGGCCTGCTCGCGCAGGCCGTCGACGTCGCGACCTCTGCTCCGCGCGATCCCGGACGGGGCTCCGGCACGGCGCTCGCCGCGTATTTCATCGCCTACGCGGATCCTGCGACGTCCGCGTCGCTCTATCGCGCCGTGCGTCGCGAGCTCTATCGGACGGTCATCGGCTTCGGCGCGATCCTCGAGCACCCCGCGTCCTGCGATACCTGCAGCGGCCGCGTCGACATCGACTCGGGGCCGCTCGCCTTCGGCTTCGGCGTCTCGGCGACGGGCTTCGCGATCGGCGCGAGCCGCGCGAACGACGATCGCGACGCGTTCGCCTCTCTCTATGCGACGGCCCACCTGTTCGGTGCGCCCTTCGACGAAGGCTCGACGCGGACCTTCGCCACGGGCGGACCGCTGGGCGACGCGATCCTCTTCGCCATGCTCACCGCGCCGCGATCGGCCACGCTCGCGAGGGCGTCGTGAGCGTGCGTCGCGCGACGACGGTCGCCGTGCTCGCGATCGCCGTGTGCATCGCGCACGTGCTCCTCGTGCGTGCGATGGCTCACGGTCACGTCGCGCACGTGCTGCTCGGCTCGGGCAATACGCGTCCGCCGATCGGTGCGGCGCTCCTCGCGATCTCTCTCGTGGTCGTGCGCGTCGTCGCCGTCGTCATCGCGCCGGGCGCGCTGCTCGCGTCGCTCGTCAGCTTCGTCGCGCACGTGCTCGTGGGCCCGCCGCGTTCTGGCGGTCAGCGCGAAGGCGCGGTCTCGGGGACCGGCACGAGCTCGGGGACCGGCACGAAGCCCGAAGGCAAAGGCTCCGGAGGCGGCGCCGGCCTGAGCATGGAAGGACGCGGCACGCAGTAGTGACGATAGATGGCGTAGCCGGACGCACCCACCGCGAGCGAGCCGATCACGAACATGCGCAGCAAGATCCCGAATGGCATCTTCGGCCGCTCGACGGGCTTGGTGAGGTCGAGGCTCCTCTTCTTTTTCCGCTTCTGCATCACCGCGTGACCCGACGACGGCGAGCCTAGCGCGTTCACGTCGAGCGCGGTCTCGCTGCGGCGTCGTGCGGCGGTTTGCGTGACGCTGCCGCAGCCGTCGCGTCCGGCGGTCGCAGCGCGAGCGCGTCCGGTGCAAATTCCTTCGCGTCCTTGCCGCCGGCGCGTGAATCGCGGTCGCAGCGGCGTTACGTAGATCGAATGGGAACGCACGGTCGTCGCCTCTCGATGGGAGCCGAGCTCGTGCGGGGCGGAGTCGAGTTCCGCCTCTTCGCGCCGAAGCGGAAGCGGGTCGAGGTCGTCATCGAGACGAACGGCGGCGCTCCGCGTTCCATCGCGCTCACGCGCGAGGCCGACGGCACCTTCCGCGGCCTCGCCGACGGCATCGGCGCCGGCACGCTCTATCGCTTCCGCCTCGACGACGACAAGAAGCTCTATCCCGATCCAGTCTCGCGCTTCCAGCCCAAGGGGCCGCACGAGGTCTCCGAGGTCATCGATCCGTCGGCGTTCGCATGGACCGATCAGGCATGGCCGGGGATCACGCTGCGAGGGCAGGTCCTCTACGAGATGCACATCGGCACCTTCACGAAGGAGGGCACGTACGCGAGCGCGATGCGTGAGCTCGCCGAGCTCCGTGCGGCGGGGATCACGTGCATCGAGCTGATGCCCGTGGCCGAGTTCCCCGGCCGCTTCGGGTGGGGTTACGACGGCGTCGATCTCTACGCGCCGACCCGCCTGTACGGCCGGCCGGACGAGCTCCGCGCGTTCGTCGATCGCGCGCACGCGCTCGGGCTCGGCGTGATCCTGGACGTGGTCTACAACCACCTCGGCCCGAGCGGGAACTACCTCACGCAGTTCGCCGACCACTACTTCACGACGAAGTACGAGAACGAGTGGGGCGACCCGATCGACTTCGAGACCGAGCCCGGCGTGCGCGCGTACTTCGTCGAGAACGCGGGGTACTGGATCGACGAGCTCCATTTCGACGGCCTCCGCCTCGACGCGACGCAGTCGATCCACGATGCTTCTCCGAAGCACGTCATCCTCGAGATGCGCGAGCGCGCGCGCGCGGCCGCCGGCAAGCGCACGATCCTGCTCGTCTCGGAGAACGAGCCGCAGCGCGCCGTGCTCGTCCGCCCCCTCGAAGCGGGGGGCTGCGGGCTCGACGCGCTGTGGAACGACGACTTCCACCACAGCGCGCACGTCGCGGTCACCGCGCGAAGCGAGGCCTACTTCTCGAGCACGAAGGGCACGCCGCAGGAGCTCGTCTCCGCGATCAAGTGGGGCTACCTGTTCCAGGGCCAGTACTACCCGTGGCAGAAGAAGTCCCGCGGGATGCCCGCGTTCGGCATCGAGGCACCGGCGTTCGTGCTGTACGTGCAGAACCACGATCAGATCGCGAACTCCGCATGCGGGCAGCGCCTGCACGAGCTCACGAGCCGCGGTCGTCATCGCGCGATCACTGCGCTCCTCTTGCTCGCGCCCGGCACGCCGATGCTCTTCCAGGGGCAGGAGTTCGGCGCGTCGGCGCCGTTCTTGTACTTCGCCGATCACGAGCCGGAGCTCGCCGTGCTCGTCGAGAAGGGCCGCGGCGACTTCGTCCGCCAGTTCCCGAGCCTCCAGGACGAGAAGACGTGCGCGCTCCGTCTCGCGCCGCACGATCCGAGGGCCTTCGAGTCGTGCAAGCTCGATCTCGGGGAGCGCGAGAGGCATCGCGAGATCTACGATCTCCACAAGGACCTGCTCCGGCTCCGTCGCGAGGACCCGACGTTCGCTGCGCAGCGCAGCGACTGGCTGCACGGCGCGGTTCTCGGACCCGAGGCCTTCCTCCTGCGGTTCGCGGCGGGAACCGGAGAAGACCGTCTCGTCCTCGTCAACCTCGGCCGCGATCTCGACCTCGCCGAGGTCGCCGAGCCGCTGCTCGCTCCGGTGCAAGACGGCGATTGGCGCGTGCTGTTCTCGACCGAGGATCCGCGCTACGGCGGCAACGGAACGCCGCCGATCCGGAGCGGCGGCCGCATCCGGCTGCTCGGTCACTCCGCGCTCGTGCTCGGGCCTTCGCCCGTCCAGCTCGCACAGGAGGAGAACGTCGAATGATGAGGAGCATGCCCGTGCGCACGATCTGCTGGTCGGCCGGCGAGAACCCCGAGGACCTCGTCACGCGCGAGTGGCTCGTGACGAACGGTCGTGGCGGCTATGCGTCCGGCTCGATCGCCGGAGTCCCGACGCGCCGGTTCCACGGGCTCCTCGTCGCTGCGCTGCCGGCCCCGATCGGCCGCGCAATGATGCTGAACCACCTCTTCGAGAGGGTCCGCCTGCCGGACAACTCGGTGATCGCGCTCGGCGGGTACGAGCGCCAGGGCGGTGCGCTCGAGGTGTACGCCGTGCCGGTGCTGCGTGAGCTGCGTCTCGACGGCGGCCTGCCGGTCTGGGTGTTCGAGCTCGGCCCGCCGGAGAACCGCTTCATCGTCGAGAAGCGCATCTTCATGGTGCACATGCAGAACACCGTGCACGTCTGCTATCGCGTGCTCGAAGGCGAAGGGAAGCTGCGCCTCAAGCTCCGGCCGTCCGTCTCGTTTCGCCCGCACGAAGGCCCGGTCACGGGCGCCGCGTCCGACGACTACTCGCTGCACGCGACCGGCGGTCGTTACGAGATCGTGGGACCTTCACCGTATCCGACGCTGCGCCTGCGCATCTGTGGAGAGCAGCCGGCGTTCACCATCGACGGTCACGAGGTGCAGAACCTCGTCTATCGAATCGAGCGAGACCGCGGCTACGATCACGTCGGCGCGCTCTGGAGCCCTGGGTATTTCCGCGCGGACCTCGCCAAGGGCAAGAAGGTCACGCTGATGGCGTCGACCGAGTCGTGGGAGGCGCTCCTCGCGCTCGGCCCCGAGCCGGCGGTCGAAGCCGAGTCGGTCCGTCGCGAGCGCCTCCTCGTCGAGGCCGATCCACGCGCGCACGGCGGCATGGGCGATGAGCTCGTGCTCGCCGCCGATCAGTTCCTGATCAGCCCAGGCACCCGCGTCGAGGACGAGGCGCGCGCGCACGCCGCGGGCGACGAGGTCCGCAGCGTGATCGCCGGCTATCACTGGTTCACGGACTGGGGCCGCGACACGATGATCGGTTTCGAGGGCCTGACCCTCACGACCGGGCGCCATCAAGACGCCGGCTACATCCTGCGCACGTTCGGCCGGTACGTGAAGGACGGGCTTCTTCCGAACATGTTCCCGGAAGGAAAATCCGCGGGCCTCTATCACACGGCCGACGCGACGCTCTGGTTCTTCCACGCCATCGATCGCTACCTCGCGGCGACGAGCGATCGCATGACCCTGCAGCTCCTGCTCCCGAAGCTGAAGGACATCTTCGAGAAGCACATGCAGGGTACACGCTTCGGGATCCACGTCGATCCGAAGGA
>JAQBQJ010000460.1 GCA_028287065.1 Labilithrix sp.
CAGCTCTTCGCGGATGCACGCTTCGGATTTCGTGTCGCGCGTGGGGGACAGCTCCACTGCGCCCACGTCGACCACCTCGTCGAGCGTCGACTCGAGCGAGGCCGACGCCGATTCGGCGAGCGGCGCGCAGAGGTGGCTCGCCTTCGCGAGCTGCGTGCGGAGCCACGCGTCCTTGTCCACGACGGCAGCGCCGCCCGAGCCGAACAGGCGACCCGAGCCGTTGCCCCAAGCTTGCCCGACGCCCGTGCCTCCACCGTGACCGATCGTGCCCCAGTCGAGGCCCTCGTTCGAAGGTCGCACGCCGGGCTCGATCGCGAGATAGCTCGTGACCGGTGACACCGCACCGCCGAGCAGCGCGAGCTTCATCTGCTCGCTCTCGGCGAGCTGGTTCCACAGCGGCGAGCCGAACACGAGCGCCGAGGCGAGCTTGCCTTGCTCCGCCGTCGGCGCGCCCGTCACGTGGATCGGCTTCGACCACAGCTCGCCGTCGATCTGCACGCGCGACGTCGCGGACTCGGCGATCTCGAAGTGATCGATCCCCTCCCCTTCGTCGAGCACGTCGCTCTCTACGACGCCGCCGGTGAGACCCTTCACCGTGAGCTTGTCGATGCGCTTCGGCCTCGCCCACTCCTCGAAGACGTTCCGCGTCGTCGTATCGATCTGCGACGGGGCATTCGCCGTCCAGAACAGTCCGCCGGTTCGCCGCGGAAGGGCGGCCCACGGTGAATCGTCGTTCCGCACGGCGCTCGCTGCTCCGTCCGCGACCATCGCGAGATGCACGACGGCGCCGCTCTTCCACGAGGCCGAGCCGAGCTGCTCCGGCGTGAGCGCGCTGCGCGTGAGCGTGTCGGTGACGACGACGACGCGACGTGCGCTCGCCGGGCTCGCCTGCAGGATCGTGTCCGCACGCGCGAGCGCATCGTCGATTCGGCTGCCGTTTCGCCGCTCGAGACGGAAGGCCGCGAGCTTCGAGAGCGCGCTCGCGACGGGAAGACTCCGGCCGAGGGGAGACCTCACCTCGCGATCGAACGTGAGGAAATCGACCGTCGCGCCCGGCATGCTGCCGAGATACGCACGCACCGCGACGAGACCGGCCTCGGCGCTGTGATGCGAGCGCGAGCCGTCGAACAGCACCACGACGTGCGCGCCGAAGGGCGCCTCCGCGAGATGCGGCGCTGCGGCGATGCGACCGCGCACGAGGTGCTTGCCTTCGCCGATCGGCACCGACGCGAGCGCCGTGTCGATCGTGGGAACGCCGCGTGGGCGGAGCTCGATCGTGATCGACTTCTCGGCGCGCGCGGTGATCGCGCCCTGGCTCGATGCGGCGATGCCGTTGACGATCACGCTGTCCTCGGGATGCGCTGCGCTCACACGCACGCTTGCCGCGAGAGCGTCCGTCCCCATCGGCGGCAGCTCGACGCGGTACGCGCCGTGGTCGTACGCGAGCGGCATCTTCAGCGTGTACTCGACGGTCTTCGTCGACTGCGCCGGCACCGGGAACACCTGGAGCGCGAGCAGCCCTTGATGACGCCACGAGAGCAGCGCGGGGTCCTTCGGGTAGTAGCCGCCGATGCCCGTGAGCTCCTCGTACTTCTTGGCGGCGGCCTCGGCCTCCATCAGCTCGCCTTCGAACCAGATCGGCTGGCCCTTGGCGTCGACGCCCGCGGTCCGCAGTCGTGTGGCGACAGCGGTGTCGGGGAGATCGAGATGGAAGGTCGCCTGGTCGCTCTTCGGACCGGTGTTGGCGACCTTGCGCTGCACGACGAGCGTCGCGAACCCGCGATCGACCTTCAGCTCGACGACGTGCGATCGTTCGAGGATCTCGTAGCGTGTCGCGTCGACGCTATCGGCGGCGGCCGACGCGGCGAGGGACGGAACGAGACCCGCAGCGGCGAGACAACCCACGACAAAACACGAAGCGCGCATTGCCGGAACGACAACGCGCGCACGTGGAGGTTCCCGTCTAGTTCTAGAGGGCGCCGTTCAGCGGGTCGTACTTGTTGCCGCCGTTCACGAACGGCGTCGTCGTCTTCTCGCGCGGACCGCGCTTCGCGGGGGGCGCGGGACGGTCCTTTGCGCGCTTCGCCTCGCGGGCGGCGGCCGCGGCCTCGCGCAGCTTGTCGGCCTCGGCGAGCCGCGCCTTCTGCTCCTCGGTCAGCACCTTCGCGCGGGCGTCGGATTCGTTCAAGTCGACAGCCGCGGGAGGAGGCGGCGCCGCCGCTGCCCTGTTCTGCGCGCTCAGCGTCATCGACGCCGACGAGGCGATGTTGCCGACGCGCGTCGCCGCGAAGCCGAGACCGCCGACGAGGACGACCGCGAGCCCGATGATCGCATAGAGACGTCCGCGCTTCGGCTTGAACGCCTCGTCCGGCATCGTGTCGAGATCCAGATCCGGAAGCGAGTACGGGCTCTGCGCGTACGGCGTCGCATTGCCGGTCGTCTCTGCGACGCTCACGGCCATCGGCGCGACGCTGGGCACGTCCGCATCGGGCGCCGGCGCCTCGAGGCCTGCGGCATCGGCGAGCTTCGTCCACGCGGTCGCGCCCGGCGGAAGCACGGGCGTGCTCTCCGTGATGATGCCGGACTGGAACGCGTCATCGAGCGCGTCGAGGCTCATCGCGCGGACCTCACCGGTCATCAGCTGCACGCGCCACAGGTCGATGCCCGCGTCGGTCACGTCGTTGCGCGATTCGGGGGTCGGATGCATTGCGTGCGTGTCGTCGAACGAGCTCATGCGGGCCTCCATTGCGAGCGAGGCGAGGACCCTAGCCATCGACGCGTGTATGCCGGAAGCAGGAAGTGCCGTGTTGCGCTCGTGAGACGCGCGTGAAATGCGGGCTTCCAGCATCACTTACATTTGGCGACTGCGATGGATCACCCGCAACCTGATCCGCAGCACACGCACGGAACGCACTATTTTCCAGGCGCTTCGCGCGAAGGCGGAGGTTCGTGCGACGGACTGCCGTCGCTCTCCTCCTCGATGATGTGCTCGGTCGCTCGGAGGGCGATCGCTCGCGCTCTTTCGGCGGCCGCGCGCACGAGCGGCGCGAGCATCGACGCGGGCGTCGTCTTCTCTCGCCACGACGGCGGCGCACCGAGCGCAGCGATCACTGCGGCGTCGCTCGCGGGCGTCGCGAAGCCGAGGCGCAGCGACGGCACGCCTTCACGCCATCGGTCGTACGCGTCTTCGCCGATCTTCCCGAGCTTCACGCCTGCAGGGGCGCGCGCGCGTGTGCGCGTCTCTGCATCACGCGTCTTCTTCGCGCCCCGAGGTCGCATCGAAGCGAGCACCCGATCGCGCGTGCGTCCGCGCAGCTCGAAGAGGAGGAACGGGTCCTTGTCGAACGCATCCCCGAGCACGTAGTGCGTGGCCGCGACGTGCTTGCACGGGTTCGCCCAGTCCGGGCAGCTGCACGACGTCGTGAGGTCGCCCGCCTTCGAGGGGAAGATCCGAACGCCGACCTTCCGAAGCACCTCGTCGACGTCCTCGGGCATCTCGCCGGCGAGCAGCTGCGCCGCATACCGCGCCTTGCCGGCGAGCTCGGCGAGCGCCTTGTCCCACGTCGCATCGTCGAGCGGCCGCATCTCGATCGTGATCACGTACGGCTCGGTGCGCGAGCCCGTCACCTTCGCGGTCACCTTGCCTGGCTTCACGACGAGGTCGTGCGCGCGGCCGGTGCGCGCGTAGGTCTTGCCGCGACCGAGCCTGCTCGCGTAATCGGGCGAGATCTTCTCGAGCGCCTCGATCCAGCGACGTCCCCACCACGTCGTCCCGGCGTTCGCGATCTTGATGCCGTGCGCCGGCGGCGCGGGCTTCGGTCCGCGCGGCTGATCGCGCCACGAGCTCCACGATCCGCGCGGCGGCCTCTTCGCGGCGCTCATCGCCCGCGCTCCTCTTCTCCGGCGTCGGCGTCGCTCACGACCGCGTCTTTCGACAGGGCCACGAGCTCGCGGAGCTCCGCGTCGCCGAGCTCCGTGATCCACCGCTCGCCCGCGCCGACCACCTTCGACGCGAGCTCGCGTTTCTTGCCGAGCAGCTGCGCGACGCGGTCCTCGACGGTCCCGGCGCACACGAGCTTGTGCACCTGCACGGCGCGCTGCTGCCCGATGCGATAGGCGCGATCGGTCGCCTGATCCTCGACGGCGGGGTTCCACCACGGATCGAGGTGGATCACCGAGTCGGCCGCGGTCAGGTTCAGCCCCGTCCCGCCGGCCTTGAGCGAGATCAGGAAGAGATCGGCGCTGCCGCCCTGGAAGGCGGCGATGCGCTTCGTCCGCTGCTCCGAGGGCGTGGAGCCGTCGAGGTACTCGTAGGTGATGCCCGCGCGATCGAGCGCCTCGCGGACGAGCGCGAGGTGGCTCGTGAACTGGCTGAACACCAGCGCGCGGTGGCCCGTCTCGCGGAGCTCGTCGATGATCTCCAGCACCG
>JAQBQJ010000464.1 GCA_028287065.1 Labilithrix sp.
GCTGTGCGCGCGCCGACCTCGACATCGTCGCCCGCATCGCTCCTGCACGGCGGAGGGCCCGACGGCGCCGACGCACCTCTGCCCGCATGCGAGCGCGAGCCGCACCCGACCGCGCTCGCAGCGGCGAGCAGGACGATCGGCAAGAGCACCGCGCGAGACGAAGAAAACCGCATGGCGACCTTCCTAGCACGATGCGGAGCTTGCTCACTTACCGTCCATTTCTGAGGCCGCGACGTAGGCCGTTCGCTACCATCCGCCGCATGGCGGAAGCTCCCATCCACGCGACGATCCTCTTCTCCGCACCGGATCGACCCGGGCTGGTCGCGCGCTTGTCGGGCTTCTTCTACGAGCTCGGTCTCAACATCCTCTCGGCGACGAACTACACCG
Source organism: Labilithrix sp. (assembly GCA_028287065.1). Taxonomy (GTDB): domain Bacteria; phylum Myxococcota_A; class Polyangia; order Polyangiales; family Polyangiaceae; genus Labilithrix. The sequence continues at coordinate 388 of JAQBQJ010000464.1, forward strand.
ACGTGCACGGCGACCGCGGCGCGCGCTTCTTCATGCGCATCGTCGTCGACCTTGCGGGCCTCGCATCGCCGACCGCGCACGCGAGGCTGGGAGACTCCGCCACGCGCAGCACGATGGCGACCGCGTTCGGCGAGCGCATCGCGACGCCCCTCCAAGGCGAGTGGTCGATCGGCTACAGCGATCACGTCGCGCGCGTCGCGGTCCTCGTCACGAAGGACCCGACGTGCCTCTACGACCTCGCGCTCCGCCAGAAGCAGGGCGAGCTGCCCTGCGAGCTGGCGCTCGTCGTCAGCAACCACGCCGCGCTCGAGCCCGTGGCGCAGGCCTTTCGTCTGCCGTTCTATGCGTTGCCCGTCACGGCGGACAGCAAGAAGGATCAGGAGAAGCGCGTCCTCGAGCTCGTCCGGAAGCACGACGTCGAGCTCGTCGTCCTCGCACGCTACATGCAGATCCTCAGCGACGAGTTCCTGCGCGACGCGCCGCCGGTCATCAACATCCATCACGGCTTCTTGCCGGCGTTCCAGGGCGCGAAGCCGTATCACCAGGCGCACTCGCGCGGCGTGAAGCTGATCGGCGCCACCGCGCACTACGCGACGAAGGACCTCGACGAAGGTCCCATCATCGAGCAGGACGTCGAGCGCATCGATCACGCCATGGGACCGGACGAGCTCGTGCGCGTCGGTCGTGACGTCGAGCGCGTGGTCCTCGCGCGCGCCGTGCGTGCACACCTCCAGCGTCGCGTGATCGTCGAGGGACGGCGGACGTTCGTGCTCTGATGAGCCTCGCGGCAGTACACGCGCCTCCGTCCGGCACGATCCAGCGATGGGCATGGGACTACGTGCTCGCGACGTCGCTCGACGCGAAGCTCGCGCCGCCTGCGGTGCCCGACGCCTGGGAGACGGACGCGCCCGCGCGACGGCTCGACTCGCCCGGGCGCCCGCCCGAGCTCCGCATCGTGCAGAAGGCGGGGAAGACGCGCGGCCTCCGCTCTCCGCACGGACGCGCGCGCGCGCTGCACACGTTCCTCCATCACGAGCTACAGGCCGCCGAGCTCATGGCGTGGGCGGTCCTCGCGTTCCCCGATTCGCCGCCGGAGTTCCGTCGCGGCCTCGTGCGGATCGCGCTCGACGAGATCCGTCACATGCACATGTACGCGAAGGAGATCGCGCGGCTCGGTCATGCCGTGGGCGACTTCACGGTGCGTGACTGGTTCTGGGAGCGCGTCCCGCGCTGTCCCGATGCAGCGTCGTTCGTCGCCGCGATGGGCCTCGGGTTCGAGAGCGCGAACCTCGAGCACACCGCTTCGTATGCCGCGCGCTTCCGCGAAGCCGGCGACGAAGAGGGCGCGCGCGTGCAGGAGCTCATCGGCCTCGAGGAGATCGCGCACGTTCGCTTCGGCGCGCGATGGTTCTCGACGTTCACAGGCTCGCTCGACTTCGAACGCTGGAAGGCGGCGCTGCCTGCGCCGCTCTCTCCGATGCTCATGCGCGGCCGGCCCATCCATCGCGATGCACGCCGGCGTGCCGGACAACCCGAGGCCTTCCTCGATCAGCTCGACGCATGGCAACCCGACGACTTGCCTGGGTCCTGAACCTCGACGCGGACCTCGAGCTCGCGGCGCCGCGCGCGTATGCGCCGAAGCAGAGCGTGCGCGAGGCGATGAAGCCGTGGGCCTCGCTGCTCGCGGCGTCGCTCGTCGGGCCGGACGACGCGATCGTCGACGAGTCGGCGCCGCCGCTCTCGGCGAAGGGCCTGACCGGACGCGCGTTCTGTCCGACTCCGCGCGCGATCGCGCTGCTCGAGCGGGCCGGCGCATTGCCCGAGCCGCATCCCAGCGTCGACGTGCTCCGTCGCGTGAATTCCAGGGCGTTCGCGGCGTCGCTCGGCGAGACGCTTCCGGCGGCCGCGTTCGTGACCGAGCTCGACGCCGCACGCGCGAAGCTCGCGGGTGCGCCGCCGCTCGGGGACGGCTGGCGGATCAAACGCAACTTCGGAATGACCGGGCGTGGCCAGCGCGTCGTGCGCGCGGCGACGAGCGTCTCGGACGCGGATCTCGCGTTCGTGCGCGCCGGCCTCGCGGAGGGCGGCGTGCAGATCGAGCCGAACGTCGCGATCGTCGCCGAGTACGCCGTCCACGGGATGCTGGACGAGCGCGGCTCGCTCGCCCTCGGACGTCTCGTTCGCCAGCAATGCGATGCGCGCGGCGCGTGGGTGTCGACCGTCGCGGTCGCGTCACCGACGCCCGGTGAGCTCGCGATCTCCGATGCGCTCGCGGCGGAGGCCGAGCGCGCCTCTGCCGCTCTGACGCGCGAGGGCTACTTCGGTCCGTTCGGCGTCGACGCGTACACGTATCGCGGCGAAGGCGACCGCGTCGCGCTGCAGGTCCGCAGCGAGATCAACGCGCGCTACTCGATGGGCTTTGCAGCGGGATTCTCGCGCTGAGCTCTTGGCCGCCGCTTCACTGCGGTTCGCAGTAACCGAAATTGCAGCTAGGCGCCGTCGCGGGACACTGCGCGTTCTGCGTGCACGGCGTGCACGACGTTCCTGCCGTCGCGTTGTCGAATGCGCACTTGCAGCTTCGCGGCGGCGTGTACGGCGACATCGGGCCCATCTCGGTCTTGCGCGACACGGACATCGCGCACGGCGAGACGAACTGCTGGCGCGCCTCGACGCTGATGAGATCGAGCCCCTGCGGCGGCGGCGTGACGCCCGTGAGATAGGCAATCACGCGGCGCACGTTGGGATTCACGGCGAGGCCGGTGGCCGGATCGATGCGCGTGAGCAGATGGACCGGACCCCATAGTGGGTAATGGCCGTCACGCACGTTGCGCTTGTCGCCCGGCTTCACGTCCGGGAGATAGGCGCAGCGCTGCCCGTAGTGCTGATACGCGAGCTGGCGGAGGCCGGGCCGTACCGAGTAATCGCCGGCGACGATTCCGATCGCCTTGTTGACGTCCTCGGCGGACGTGAAGCTCGTGAGCTTGCCGAGCACGCCGTCGCTCGAGCCCCCGTCGATGCCTGCCCAGCGCGCGGCAGGCACGGCGATCGCGGTCCCGAGCAGGACCTGCGTCCCCGAACCGGCATTGCGACGAACGATGAAGTTGTTGTCGATCCACGGCGCGACGCCGGAGCCGGAGCCGAATCCGAAGACGAAGTAGGCGGCCTCCGCGCTGATCGACTGCTGCTGCGACGCGGCAGGGACGACGAAGTTGTACATCTGGATCGGGCCGAAGAAATCGGCGAACGGCGCGGGCAGGGCGGCGAGCGTCGGGCGGCACGACGCCGGGAACACGTCCGATATCGCGATATCGACGTTCGCGGGCGTGCCTGCTTCGCCGCCGGGGAGCGTGCAGTTCTCCTGCTTGGACGTCGGCGCGGTGCTCGTGCTGTCCGGATCCCAGTAATTGGCCGTGCCGCTCAGCGGCGGCGTGCCCTCGAGGAGCGCGCCGAGGCCGATGCACGAGCCCTGGACCTTCTGGACGATCGTGATGGGCGCGACCGGGTCGGCGAAGAGCACCTTCGCGAGCTCCGCGATCAGCGGCTGGAGACCGCCGGAGACGTAGACGACCGGGCCGGCGGGCGCGCCGCCCTTCAGGCGCGTGATGGAATCGCAATTCATCGCCGCACCCGCGTCGCTCGCGGCGAGCAGCGTGGCGGCGGCGAGGGTCGTGGAGACGAGGAGGCCGAGAGACGATCGCATGGTCACATGCCCCCATCCGGATCGGGCGGAAGGGCAGGGAGCCCGCCGTCCGGCAAGAGGTTGGTCAGGCGCGCGCGGTCGAACGGAATGCACTGCGCGCCCGTACATCCGTTGAGCAGCTGCTCGTTCGAGAGCGGCGCGCACGGGTAACACTCCTTCGTGAGATCGGCGTCGGACGTCCCGCCGTCCGCGCATCCGGCGCCGCCTTCGGAGACGAGGGGCGTCTCGTCCGAGGCGTCGGCAGGCCCGTCGGGCGTGATCTCGAAGTCGGTGAGGCCGAGCAGCGAATTGCACGCGATCCCGACGCCCGCGCATGCGGCCACGAGCAGGAATACGACGCGCCGACCGGACATCAAGAAAACCGTAGGCCGCCGCGCTCTTCAGTGTCAACTCAGCCGGCCTTTGGTGGGACGGCCCGCCCTTCGTGTATGCTTTCCCGCGGTGCGCGCCGTCGTCCTGGCATCGGTCATGAATTGGGTTTCGGTCGTTGCGGTCGCCTCGCTGGGCGTCCTCGCGCCGAGCACTGCGCGCGCGGACGAGCCGAGCGCCGCGGACATCGCTTCGGCCCGAAAGCTCGGATTCGAGGGCATCACGCAGGCCGACAAGGGCAATTGCGCGGGCGCCGTCGACAAGCTCGCCCGCGCCGAGAAGCTGTTTCACGCCCCCACGACGCTCGGCCGGCTCGGCGAATGCCAGGTGCAGCTCGGAAAGGTCGTCGAGGGCACCGAGAACCTCGGACGCGCCGCCCGCGAGGAGCTCGCGCCGAACGCGCCGCCGGCGTTCGTGGCTGCGCGAGCCCGCGCGAAGAAGGCGCTCGCGGCCGCGATGCCCAAGCTCGCCCACGCCAAGATCGTCGTGAAGGCGCCGCCCGGCGTGACGTTCGCCGTCGCCGTCGACTCGGTGCCCGTCCCCGCGGCAAACGTCGGCGAGGACCGCGCGCTCGATCCGGGACCGCACCTCGTCGAAGCGACCGCGCCCGGGTACCTCACCGCGAGCAGCGCGATCAACCTGCGCGAGGGCGGGACCGAGGAGGTGACGCTCACGCTCGCCGTCGACCCGAACGCGGCGAAGGCGGCCCCTGTCGTCGCGTCACCCGCCGGAGCCGATACGACGACCGCGAAGCCGGTCACCCCGCCGGCCGAAGGCAGCCCGAACCGCACGCTCGCGTACGTCGTTCTCGGCGTCGGCGTCGTGGGGGTCGGCGTGGGGACGGTGTTCGGTCTCACCGCGCTGTCGAAGAAGAACGACCTCGCGAAGGAGTGCCCGAACAACGCGTGCCGCACGACGCAGCAGGACAACCTCGACTCCGCGAAGAGCGCCGGCACGATCTCGACGATCGCGTTCGGCGCGGGCGCGGCAGCGCTCATCGTCGGCGGCGTGCTGTTCTTCACCGCGAGCCCGCGCGCCACGACGGCGAAGGTGGCGGCGCCCGCCAAGCTCGTCGCGCGGCCGTATTTCGATATGACGTCGGCGGGAGTCGTCGGCTCGTTTTGATATCGAAATACGCGCGATATCCAAGTAGCGCGATCGCGTGATTGCCTAATAACCGAGGACTTCGCTCGGATCGGCAGGCTGCTTCGTGCCCGTCGGACGCGCCGAGCCCGCGGGCTTCGGTCCGCCGCCGCCGGCGCCCGTCGTGACGGAGCTCTTTCCGCCTCGAACCAGCCGTACGTCGAGCACGCGATCCGCGTCGAACGTGATCGACCGCTCGTCGGTCGTGAACCCCGCAGCCTCGACGCGGAGCTTGTGGGTCTCGCCGGAGGGGCGCTCGATCGTGCCGTCGGCCGCCGGGACGACCGGCTCGCCGTCGAGGAAGAACGACGCGCCTGCGGGGGTGGCGCGCACGGTGACCTTCGTCGTCTTCGCCTGCGTGCCCGCCGCGTCCGATGTCCGAGCCGCGGCCGCGTTCGCGTCGTCCGTGGCGCCGCTGCCGGCTGGGAGATCGGAAGAGCA
>JAQBQJ010000479.1 GCA_028287065.1 Labilithrix sp.
GGGTCTCGCTCGGGTTCGCGTTGCCCACCTCGATCGACGCGAGCCCCCCGAACGGCGGCGTCCGAGCAACTCCCTCGGCCCCCGCGCGCACGTACGTCGATCCGGCGGTCGGCGTCGATGTCGAAGGTCCCGCCGTCGCGAGCACGCCGGACGATCGGACGATCGCGATCGAGCGCGGCGTCGCACGGTTCCGCGGGCTGCACGACATCGCCGTTTCGTTCCCCGGCGGTCGCGTCGTCGGCGACGGCGCCACGTTCACCGTGCGCATCGACGCTCGCGGCATCGCGCGCGTGTCGGTCGAGAAGGGCCGCGTCGTCGTGACCGCGGCTTCCACGACCGACGCGAAGTCGCTCGAGGCCGGCGCGACGTTCGAGGTCGCGCCGATCGCGACGCCTGCGCCCGCGCGCACCGCGGCTGCGGTGACAGCCGACGCTCCCGCGCCTCGCTCGGCCGCCGCGGCTCGCTCGGCCGCGGCCGCTGGCGATGCACCCGCATCCGCGCGTGCATCGGAGGAGAGCATCGGTGCGGTGGCCAGCGCACGCGCGCGGTTCCACGACGGCGATGCGTCGGGTGCCCGCTCCGAGCTCGAGACGCTTGCTCGCTCGCACGATGCCGTCGTCGCCCGACGTGCCGCGTTCACGCTCGCCGAGATCGAGATGGCCGGCGGAGATCCCGCGGACCGCAACAAGGGGCGCGCGCGCCTCCGCGAGCTCGCGGCGTGTCCCGACGTGAGGCTCGCGGCCGACGCCGCGACGCTGCTCGCCCGCTCGGAGCCGAACGCGGCGGCGCGAAGCGAGGCATGGGCTCGCTATCTCGCGACGTCGCCGCCTGCGCCGTACCGCGAGCGCGCGATGCTCGAGCGCGCCGAGGCGCTGCTCGATGCAGGGCGCCGCAGCGACGCGAGCGCGCTGCTCGATACGCTCCGAAGCGCGACCTTGTCCGAGCCGCAGAAGCGCCAGCTCGAGCGGCTGTCGTTCCGCGCGCGCGACGAGCGCTGACGTCTTCGGACTACCCGACGTCGTCGTAGTAGAGCGGCGGACGCATCGTGCAGAAGCGGTGGATGACCGAGCGGTCCTCCTCGGCGAGCTCGTCGAACGCGATGCCGACGCCCGGCGTCGCGCCCGGCGATGCGTCGCGATGCCATCGGACCTCGCCGCGCGCATGGATGGTGCGCTCCGAGCCGGGCAGCGAGAACTCGACGTCGACGAGGCTCCCCATCGCGAGCGCGCGGTAGGTCGACACGAACACGCCGCCCTCGGAGATGTCGCCCGACAGGCCGGAGAAGAAATGGGACTCGCTCGCGAGATGGAGCTCGACGGCGAGCGAGATGCGCTTCGACGCGCGATGCTCGTCGGCGACGGCGACGGGCGCCGGCGGCGTCATCAGGCGAACCTCGGAGACGTGCTCCTCCGCCGTGGCCTTGCTCTCCATCGCCGGCGCGGGTGCCGAGCTCGCCGCCCGCTTGCGGGCTCTCTCCCGCTGCTTCTTGCTCTTCTTCGCCATCGCGGCCCTCACCGCACACCGGATGCAGAACCGATGCCGCACCGCACTTCCGGAGAGCAGGGGGGGTGGATCACGGGAACCTTGCAGATCTCTTGGGAGCCGTTGCTGCAGACTCCCGCACGCATGCGAGGCGCATACGAGGCGCGAGCAAGGCGCGTCGCAAAATCGAGGCAAAAAGGCCCGTTGGACGGGCGCTGAGGCCGTCTTGTACTAGGATGACCGACAATGCCCGCTGCCTCGTTTTCCGCGCGATTCGCTGCGCGTGGACCTCACCGTTCGAAGTGGATCCTGTGCGGCGCGCTGCTCGCGATCGCCACGACGCGATGCAGCTCGGAAGCGGAAGACGCCGAGCCGGTCGGCGTCGCCGACAGCGCGCTGACGACGCCGAACGGAACGAACTGGATCGTGCTGCCGCGACCGCCGGCGCGCGTGTCGAAGGTCTTCGCCGACAGCTACGTCGCGCCGTTCGTGCAGACCGGATCGGCCGTGACCGTCACGCCGAACACGACCACGAAGTCCGAGGGCACGACGTCGCTCGCGATCAACCTCCAGACGCCCACGTCGGAGTACGCCGCATCGATCACGTCGGCCGAGCAGACGTACGACGCCGCTTCGCAGACCGAGCTCACGTTCTCGTTCAACGCCGGGGCGAGCGTCAGCGCCGGAATCGCGTCGCTCGCGGTCGCCGTCGACGACGACGATCCGGCCACTCCCCTCACCTACGTCACGCTGCAGCCGTACCTCACGTCCGGCACCGTCGCCGCGAACACGTGGTACTCCGCCTCGATCCCGATGAGCGTGCTCAACCCGAGCGCGCGCGCGATCCGCCGCGTGGTCATCGCGAACCGCAGCACGCTCTCGAACGTCTCGTTCCTCGTGGACGACATCCGACTGAGCTGGACGGACGCCGCGCCCACGGAACGTGCAGTCTACACCGATACCGCCGGACCGAGCTTCATCGTGGGCGGATGGTCGGAGACGAGCGCACCGGATCCGTTCCGCACGACCGGCGCGAACAGCCTCAAGGCCACGTACACCGCATCGTGGGGCGCGCTCGATCTCGTCTACGACTGGAACCAGCCGGAGTTCCCGGCCGGCACCTTCACGACGGTGTCGTTCGACATCTCGCCGGGCACGACGCTGCCCGCGGCGATCGGCCAGCTCTACATCGGCCTCGACAGCGCCCCCACGAGGAAGCTCTCCGACTTCGTTCCTGGCGGCCTGAAGGCGAACACCTGGCATCGCGTGACGATCCGCGCGTCCGATCTCGTCGCCGGCAGCTATCGCCACGTCTGCTTCAAGAACGAATCGACGTCGCTCTACTCCTTCTATGTCGATCAGGTCCGGTTCCAGCTCGATCACACGCCGCCGCCGCTTCGCACGGCGCCTCCGCCTCCTCCGCCGCCGCCCGGCACCGATCCCGATCTGTTCGCCGCCGGTGAGGCCGACGTGGTCTCGATCGTGCGTACCGCGGTCGACCGGAAGCCCATTTCGCCCCTGATTTACGGCCTCAACGGCGTCGTCACCGACGGCTTCCCCGCCGACGTGCTTCGTGCGGCCACGCTGCTCCGTCGCGGCGGCGATCGCGGCAACTCGTACAACTGGGAGACCAACATCTCCAACGGCTCGTACAACAACGACTTCGCGAACGACACGTCACTCGCCGTCGGGCCTACGCCGAACGCCCCCGCCGCGCCCGATCTCGCGAACATCAACCGCGGTCGCACCGACGGCCGCGCGACGATGGTGCCGTTCGTCCTGAACGACTACGTCTCCGGCCCGGTCGCGTCGAACATCCCGTGGTCGACCGCCGGATGGAACCGCAGCGCGTATTTCCGCAAGGTCGAGCTCGTCAAGCCGAGCCCGTTCCTCGCCACGCCCGATCTGAACGACGGCATCGTCTACACGGACGAGCACATGGCGTTCATGAAGAACCAGTTCGCGACGGACATCTACGCGCCTGGTCCTTCGCAGGTCCTCGTCGGCATCGACAACGAGCCGGACCTCTATCACTACAACTTCCCGATGCTCCAGGCCGGGCTCGGCGCGCCGATCTACGCCTCGAACGGCGTGCAGGTCGGAACGCGCGTCACCGCCGAGGAGTTCACGGCGCGCACGATCAAGTTCGCGAAGCGCGCGAAGGAGATCTCGGCGTCGGCGCATGTCATCGGCCCGAGCCACTACCACTTCGACGGCTTCACCGCGTGGCACCAGTGGCAGGACGCGCAGTTCCAGGACAAGGGTCACTGGTACATGGACGACTTCCTCGCGTCCGTGAACACCGCGAGCCAGCAAGCGGGCAAGCGCCTCCTCGATACGTGGGACTTCCACTGGTATCCGCAGGGCGTCATCAACGGCACGTACGTGTGGGCGCTCGACAACGCGTCGCGCGCGATGACGCAGGCCGAGATCGACGCCGTCGTCCAGGGCCCGCGCAGCTACTGGGACGATACGTACGACGAGCAGTCGTGGATCACGTCGACCGATCACCTCGGCGCGCCCGCGAACATCCTGAACCGGCTCATCCCGCGCCTCGAGGCGGGATATCCCGGCACGAAGATCGGCGTCACCGAGTACTTCCCGGGCGGACGCAGCCACATCTCGAGCGGCCTCGCGGTCGCGGACTCGCTCGGCGTGTTCGCGCGCATGGGCGTCAACGTCGCGGCGATGTGGCCCGTCTACGGAGGCCTCGAGTACGCGTACGGAGGCCTGAAGCTGCTTCGCAACGCCGACGGCAACGGCCTGAAGTTCGCCGACACCGTCGTGCGCGTCGAGCACCCGGAGAAGGTGCAGACGTCCGTGTATGCCGGCGCCGACACGACGAAGCGCGTGACCGTGCTCGTCATCAACAAGACGAACGCGGTCCGCAAGGTCGGCGTCCGCGCCTACAACACCGATCGCCTCACGAGCGTCGCGATGTACCGGATCGACGCCGCGCACCAGAGCCCGTACCTCGCTGCGACGGACTCGGTGACGAAGCTCAACGCCTACGCCTACGCCGCGCCGCCGATGAGCGCGACGATGCTGGTCTTCACCGCGCCCTGAACGTGTGAGCGGCCCGTACCGGACACCGGGCGAGCCGGCGCGCGACGCGATCGCCGCCGCGGAGCCCGTCGACCTCGGCGGGCTGCGCTCTTCTCATCCGCGTGCCGCGACGCGCAGCGTGGTCGCGACCGCGGTGGGCGGCTTGACCGAGATCGACCTGCACGACAGCGGGCTCGCGCTGCGTGACGCGACGGCCGGACGCGTGGAGCTGCCGTTCGAGGAGATAGACGCTGTCTACTTCGCGTTCGACGGTCTCCTCCCGCGACCGCCGAACGTCGTCCTGCGCACGTTCGAAGGGACCTCGTACGAGATCCCGAGCGACGTGCGAGGTCTCGACCGCATCGTCGAAGCGATCGATCGCACAGTGACGTGGCCAATCACGGTCCGTGCGAAAGAGGCGCTCTCGCGCGGCGAGCCGCTCGTCTTCGGCCCGCTCGTCCTCGAGCTCGACGGCATCGTGCTCCATGGCCAGAGCCTCGGTTGGAAGCACCTCTCACGCGTCGACGCGGAGCGCGACTCGGTGATCTTCTACGCGCGCGAGCCGCTGGGCCGCTTCGGCTGGGCACGCCTCGCCGACCTGCCGCATCCGCGCGCTCTGCTCGACGTCCTCCGCATGCGCACGCGAGTCGTGCTGCGCGGCCTCGAGCTTCCGGGGAGCCGATAGCGGCGATCGGCAGCCAAGAAATCTTCGCGCTTTGGCGCTTTTCTCAGGCTTCTCTGGTCTTCACTTCACCTTCGTCTCACACCCGAACTCGACGGTGACCTTCGTGCCGGTGTTGCCACGTGCAGCCGTGCACGCATCGCCGCACAGCAGGATGTTCTTCTTCGACGCGTCGTACTGCCAGCCGTTCGCGCCGTCGGCGCAATCCT
>JAQBQJ010000486.1 GCA_028287065.1 Labilithrix sp.
AGCGACGGCGTCGATCAGGCGACGCAGAAGAGCGCGAGCACGTTCCCGTATCTCGCGGACCTGAACGGGTTCTGACCGCACCGACCGCGCGCGACAAGAAGCTCGTTGTGCGCGTCGAGGTGGTTGCCTCGGATCAGCGGCATGGGTCGGCGGAGAAGGTCGTGACCGTGGTCGCGAAGTGATCGGAATGCTCCCGCGTCGAGCGGTCCGCCATCAGGTGTAATGCGCCGACGGGGCCTGCGTCTCCTCCAGGCGCCGGGACACGATCCGGCGGGAGGTCCGAATCATGTTGAACCGTGCTCTTTCCTGGATGTTTGCGGCCATCGTCTACGTCTGCCCGATGCACCCGGACGTCGTCTCGGACGCGCCGGGCTTCTGTCCGAAGTGCCACATGAAGCTCGACCCGAAGCCGCAGGTCGCCGACGTGCGAGCGCCCACCACCGCCGAAGAGTGGCGCTGGGCGTAATCGAATCGTCGGTCGTGCGTCTGCAAGGTCTGGAGGCCACGATGGCTGCAACCTCGAGGAACGGCGCTGAGCTCGGCGTCGAACGGAAGACGATCGAGCTCGGCGTGCTCGGTATGACGTGCGGCGCGTGCGTACGGCGCATCGAGAACGCGGTTCGCCGCGTCCCCGGCGTCGTCGACGCTCGGGTCAACCTGGTCACGCATCGAGCGACACTGACCGTCGATCCCGAAACGGCAACCGTGGAAGACATCGCCGCGGCGATCGAGACGGCGGGCTACGAGCCGGTCCGCGACCAAGCTGGGACGGACGCCGGCGCGGACCGCGCGCTCGCTCTCGAACAGGCCGAGGATCGCGAGCAGCACTCGCTACGTCGCGATCTCGCGATCGCGGCCGCGCTCACCGTTCCGCTCCTCGCCGTCGCCATGTCTCACGGTCTCGTCGCGTGGACCGAGACGACGTTCGGTCGCTGGCTCCAGCTCGCGCTCGCGACGCCCGTGCTCTTCGGCCCCGGCTGGAGGTTCGTTCGCCTGGCCTGGTCGGCGGCCAAGCATCGCGCGGCCGACATGAACACGCTCATCGCGATCGGGACCGGCGCGGCGTGGCTCTACTCGACGGTCGCGCTGGTCGCGCCGGGCCTCTTCCCCCACGCCGCGCACGGCCGTCTGCCTCATCTCTACTTCGAAGTGGCGGCCCCGGTCGTGACGTTCGTGCTCCTCGGCAAGACGCTCGAGGCCCGGGCACGCAAGCGCCTCGCCGATGCCGTGCGGGGGCTCGTCGCGCTTCAGCCGAAGGTCGCGCGCCGGCTTCGGGCTCGAACGGAGCAGGAAGTGAGCATCGCGGCGCTCGTCGCCGGTGATCTCGTCGTCGTTCGCCCCGGTGAGAGGCTGCCTGCGGACGGCACGGTGGTCAGCGGGACGTCAGCCGTCGACGAGGCGATGCTCACGGGCGAGAGCCTTCCCGTCGACAAGGGCACCGGCGACACGGTGTACGGCGGGACGCTGAACCAGAGCGGAGCGCTCACGTTTCGCGTCGCGACCGCGGGCAAGGGCAGCACGCTGTCGCGCATCGTGGAAGCGGTCGAACAGGCGCAGGGCTCGAAGGCGCCGATCGCGCGGCTCGCGGACGTCGTGAGCGGGATCTTCGTGCCCGTCGTGCTGGCGGTCGCATTCACGACGCTCATCGCCTGGACGGCGATCGACCACTCGGCCGATGGTCTTGCGAGCGCCGTCGAGCGCTTCGTCGCAGTGCTCGTCATCGCGTGCCCTTGTGCGCTCGGGCTCGCGACGCCCGCTGCCGTGGCCGTCGGCACCGGTCGCGGCGCGGAGCTCGGCATCCTGGTCAAGGGCGGCGCAGCGCTCGAAGCGGCGAGCCGCGTGAACCTCGTTCTGTTCGACAAGACCGGCACGCTCACCGTCGGCAAGCCTGCGCTCACCGACGTCATCGACATCAGCGGTGAAGGTGAAGACGCGCTCCTTGCGCTGGTCGCGAGCGCGGAGCATCCGAGCGAGCACCCACTTGCACGCGCGGTCGTGGCCGGCGCCAAAGAGCGCGGCCTCGCGCTGAGCGCGGCAGATGAGTTCCGCAGCGTCGCCGGCAACGGCATCGAGGCGCGCGTGTCCGGCCGCACGCTTCGAGTCGGTACACCGAGCTGGCTGCGCCTCACGGGCGTCGACAGCACCGCGCTCGAGGCAGACGCGGAGCGCCTCGCCAGCCGCGGAGCGACGCCGTTCTTCGTCGCGATCGACGACGTCCTCGCCGGGCTGGTCGCCGTCGCAGACCGCGTCTCGCCGGAGGCACGCAGCGTCGTGCTCGAGCTGCGCGACCTGGGAATTGGTGTCGCGATGGTCACGGGCGACCGAGCGCGGACGGCGCGAGCGATCGCGTCCGAGCTCGGGATCGACGACGTCTTCGCCGAGGTGAAGCCCGAGGAGAAGGCTCGCATCGTCAAAGAGCAGCGGGCAAAGGGCCGCGTCGTGGCCATGGTCGGTGACGGCATCAACGACGCGCCGGCGCTCGCCGGTGCGCACGTCGGCATCGCGATCGGCACGGGCGCGGACGTAGCGGTCGCGGCTGCCGACGTGGCGCTTCTGCGCGGCGGTATCGGCAGCCTACCCACGGCGCTTCGTCTCGGCCGCGCGACGCTGCGAACGATCCGTCTCAACCTGTTCTGGGCGTTCGTCTACAACGTCATCGGCGTCCCGATCGCCGCAGGACTGCTCTATCCGTGGACGGGATGGCAGCTCTCGCCGGTTCTCGCGAGCGCGGCGATGTCGCTCTCGAGCGTGTCGGTGCTGGCAAGCTCGCTCCGTCTGCGCGGCTTTGCTAGACGGTCCGCATGAGCGCGACGGATGAAACGATGAAGCCGATGAACGCCGACGTCATCCGTTCGCTCGTCGACAATCACCGCGAATTCCTGCGGTTCGTCGAGTCGCGTGTGGGCAATCGCGACCTCGCGAAGGAGATCGTGCAGGAGGCGTTCGCGCGCGGCATCGACAAGATCGAGTCGCTTCGCAGCTCGGAGTCGGCGACGGCCTGGTTCTACCGCGCGCTCCGCAACGCCGTGATCGACCATCATCGCCGGCAGCACGTCTCGGAGAAGGCTTTGGAGGCGTTCGCCGCAGAGCTCGATGATCACGTCGAGCCTCCTGAAGAGGTGCGGTCCGTGGTCTGCCAGTGCGTCATCCGATTGGCGGAGACGTTGAAGCCGGAATACGCCGACGCTCTCGCATCCATCGAGGTCGATGGGATGCCGGTGTCCGCGTTCGCCGAGCGGTGTGGGATCTCGTCGAACAACGCGGCGGTTCGCGTGTTCCGCGCGCGCGACGCACTCCGCAAGCGCGTGGTCGAGTCGTGCGGCTCGTGCGCCGATCACGGGTGCTTGAACTGCACGTGCAGCCGTCCGAAAGCGTAATGGCGGAGCGCTTCCTGCGTCTGAGAGCGTGAGAGCGCAGCGCGCTCGGAAGAAAGGACCGAAAGTCATGAGCACGAAGCAAACGATCATCGACGTCGACGGTATGACGTGCTCGTCGTGTGTACGTCATGTCGAGAGCGCGCTCCGCGCACTCGAAGGCATCCGCGGAGTCAACGTGGATCTCCAGCAGCACCAGGTCGTCGTAGACCACGATGACGCGGGCCCGCCGATCGACGCGATGATCGCTGCGCTCGGCGATGCCGGCTACGAGTCGCGCCGCGCGGAGAAATCGCGCGCGTGACCTCGCTTGACCCTATACGCGGGTCACGCCGCGCGGCTTGACGACCGCGAGCGTCGTCGCGACGAGCAATACGAACAATGCAGCACCGGCATCGACGACGAGCTGGATCCGCAGCTCACGGAGATCGCCGCTCGACAGCGTCGTAACTGCTCGCGGGCGTGCTCCATCTAGGCGAGCACGTCGTCCGAGCGCAGGAGCACCTCAACGAGCTCGTTCGAGACCTCCTCGCCGAGGGCGCGGCGAAAGGAGAGCTCCGGGACGACGTCGCGCCGGCCGAGCTCGCGAGCTACTGCCTCCACGCGCTGACGGTGGCGAGCAGCTTGCCTTCGAAGGCAGCGGTGCGCCGCCTCGTGCAGGTCACGCTCGCGGGGTTGCGTCCGCCAGCGGCCCGACGTGCGAAGCGTCGCGACCCGCCCTAAATCAGGCCGATCCGCCCGGATCAGCCCGAGAAGAGCGGCGCGGTCATCACGCCCGACCACAGGTTCACGGCGACGGCGGCGATCGTCGCGTCGAGGGTTCGACGACGCCTCAAAAACGAACCAAGGTTCGAAACGGGACGCCATCCACCGCCGCTGAAGGCGTTCTTTGCCGGGAAGAAGTGAACGCGCGGGCGAGACGAGAAAATTCGACGCCAAGGGGAGACGAAGACGCAGCGACGCCACGAGACCAGAACGTGACGCTGCTATTCCGGATTGTAGCCTCGTCGTTTGCTCGCGAGATTTACCTCTCCTGACCCGACCGACAACGTGTCCCGCCCCATCGACCGTCGATCCAAGCATC
>JAQBQJ010000518.1 GCA_028287065.1 Labilithrix sp.
GCCTTCGCGCGCGACGGCGGCGAGCGCGGCATTGAGCTTTCGGAGGGGCAGCAGCTCGGCGGCGACGTACGCGGTGCCGAGCGGAACGAGCCCACGGTCCTGGATCATGGCGCGGATGAGATCGTCGGCGCCGGCGGCGATGGACACGCGCGCCGGCGAAGGAGCGCGGCGTGGAACGTTCGGGACGGGCGGATCCTCGCTCCGGCGTGCGCGGACGTAGTGGCCGGACTTCGGGCGAGCCTCCGCGAGTCCGCGGCCCTCGAGGAGCAGATACGCAGCGAGCACCGTGGCGATGCTCACGCCCCGCTCCTCGCTCAGGCGCCTCACGCTCGGCAGTCGATCGCCGGGACGAAGCGCGCCGCGCGCCACCATGCCGCCGAGCTCGTCCGCGACGCGCTCGTAGAGGAACGCGTCGGCACCCTCGGCGCCGGGCGCGGTGCCGTCTTCGCGTGTTCGCATCGCATGGCGCATCCTCGAAGTGTACGGTTGGGTCGGACCCATCGACCAGTACAGATTGATGCTCGCATGCCGGAACAGATCGATTCTGTGCTGGTGTGGGCTCGCGGTGTGTGACTCTGTACCGGTGGCGCGCCGCGCCTCATGCTGGAGGCCCATGAGCGCTTCCTCTCCTTCGACGACGACGCTGATGTTTCCTCCGGCCCGCGCGCGTTTGGATGTTCGCCTCGTCGTTGCCCTGGCGGCGGTGTGGCTGATCTGGGGGTCGACGTATCTCGCGATGCGCGTCGCCGTTGCGGGGCTGCCGGCGTTCGGCATGGCGGGGACGCGCTTCGTGCTCGCGGGCGCGGCGCTCCTCGTGATCGTGCGCGCGCGGGGCGAGACGATGCCGAGCCGGCGCGCATGGCTCGTGGCCATTCCGGTCGGCGCGCTCCTCTTCTTGTGCGGCAACGGACTGGTGGTGGTGGCGGAGCAGACGCTGCCGTCGAGCGTCGCGGCGGTCGTGTGCGCGACCACGCCCCTCGTCGCGTCGGGGCTCGCGGCGATGCGCGGGGAAAGGCCGCGCGGCGTCGAGGTCATCGGCATGGTGCTCGGCATCGCCGGCGTGGCGCTGCTCGGGATCGGGTCACCGCTCGCGGTCGCGGGATGGCGCGCGTTCCTCGTGCTGCTCGCGCCGATCGGATGGGCGGTCGGGTCGCTGATCGCGCGTGCCGAGTCGGCGAAGGAGAGCGGCGCGGCGCGCGGGCTCGGCGCAGCGGGGGCGCAGATGATCGCGGGCGGCGTGTGGATGCTGCTCACGAGCTGGGTGCTCGGCGAGCACCTGCCGGCGGAGATCGCGTGGAAGAGCGTGGCGGCGTGGGGGTACCTCGTCGTGTTCGGCTCGCTGGTCGGGTTCTCGGCGTACAGCTGGCTGCTCGCACATTCGAGACCCGCGGTCGCGATGAGCTATGCGTACGTGAACCCGGTCATCGCGGTGCTGCTGGGCGCGGCGCTCGGCGGCGAAGAGCTCGGCTGGGCCACGCTCGCCGCGACGGCGCTGATCGGCGGCGGCGTGATGGGCGCGGTCGTCGTCGGGCGAAGGGCCAAGCGGTAGATTCGAGAAGTCCGAGAAAATTTTGAAAGCGCGAAGGCGTTTGGGTTCGATCGTGATGGGTGAGCTCGTGGTTGCGGTCGGAATTGCTCCGCGCCACCAGGCCTCGCTCTTTCGGCGTGATCGGCGCGGCGCAATTCCGCCCGCTGGATTGAGTCTCCGACCCCACCTGTCAGGTCGATCCGCAATTTCGAGCGTCTCGCGACGACGATCGAAATTGCGGATGGAGGTGGCAGGTCGGGTCGGAGACTCAATTAAGTGAGCGAAACGTGGGGCGCGCGGAGCTCGCGCGAAGCGCGGCGTAGCGCGCCCCACGTTTCGCGAACGGCGGTAAGGCTTCAGCAAGGATCGGAAGCCAGACGCCTTCGCGCCTTCGAAACTTTCTCGGACTTCTCGATCGTCTCGCTCGCCGTTCAGCGTCCTACGCGCATGCGCATGCGGGAGTCGGGCGGCAGGGAGTCGTGGCCGCGAGCATGGGCCGCGCGGAGGGCATGGCGGAGCATTTCGTAGTGGTTCGGGGCCGGGACGCGGAAGTCGCCCGAGCCGAGGAGCTTCTCGAAGATCTCCTTCGCGCGACCGTCGAGGGTCAGCAGCCAGCGCGTGAGTGACGACCGCGCGCCAGCCGGAACCTCGGTCGCCGCGACGAGCGCGTCGTTCGGGATCGGCCCCATCGTCGCGATCGCCTCGATCGGCCGGATGCTGACGCCGTTGTCGTCCTGCCAGGCGCTGCGCACCACCTTGCCGGTGGGCACGTCGACGTTGCAGAACGTCGCGCCGACGTCGGCGTCGCCGGACAAGACCGCATCGACGATGCCCGAATGCGAGTGCACGAACAGCTCGCGCGCGAAGAATCGCAGCACATCGAAGCCCTGCGCCGCGAGATGCATGCGCGGCACGAGATACCCGGCCGCGCTGTCTCGCTGGACCCACGCGGCGCGCCGGCCGCGCAGCTCGGCGAGCGTCTTGGGTCCGCCGCGGCGCACGATGAAGGCTGCGTGGTACGTCGTCGCGCCGCGCCTCGCCGGGATCGCGAGCACGGAGGCCGCGCCACGCGCCTCGAGCTCGATCGTCGGCACGGGAGGCAGCCACGCGAGACCGACCTCGCCGTCACGGATGGCCACGGCGAGCTCGTCGTAGCTGGACGTCATGACCGGCTCGAAACGGACGCCCGCCGCTTCGGAGGCGAGGCGACACAGCTCGCCGAAAGGCGTCCGGCCGTCGCTCCAGTCGTTCGCTCGGACGATGCCGAAACCCCAAACCTCGCTCACGTTTTCGAGCCTAGCACCGAAGAAAGATCCTTTTCGGTCCCGCGCCGTAAGAAGCGGGTCCGCTGCTCGTTCCTCGTGCGTGAACAGGAGAAGGCCATGAAGACGTGGATTTTCGGTGCTCTGGCGCTTGCGATCACGGTGTCGACCGGTGCGGCCATGGCGTGCCCTGTCGGCAACAACGGCGAATTCGAGCCTCCGCGACGCAAGCCGGTCGTCCAGAACGTCTCGTTCCAGGCCTCCGAGCTCTTCGAGCGCGCCCAGCAGCTCGAGACCGCCGCGTCGTCGCGGGAACGTCAGGCCGTCGCCTTCGAGCGCGATGCCGAGACCTTCGCCAACCGCGCGCGCATCCTGCGGAATCAGGCGCAGCTCGTGTCCTCGACGGATCGTTCGAGCATCCTCGCGCTCGCCGACGACCTGACCTCGCGGGCGTCGCTCTCCCGATCCCAGGCCGCCGAAGAGCGCGTTCAGGCTGCCGATCTGCGCGTCCAGGCCCGGTCGATGCGCGAGCGCGCCGTGCAGCTCGTTCGCGTCGGCAACGGCGGGGGCTGGCGCGGACGGCCCGTCCCGCCGACGTCGAGGACCGCCGAGACCAGCATCTGACGCGGAGCGCGAAGCTTCGCTCGCTCGATCTGCCTGGCCTGGCAGTGACCTTGCATGCTTGACGCGCCGCGCAGGGAAGAAAGGCCCGAGGCCGCCGTATCTACTGCCCGGGCGGATGATGACCTTCTTCGGTTCGGTTTCCTTCGATGCGATGCCCGGCTCGCTCTCCACGCTCGCCATCGAGCTGCCACAGTCGATCACGCCCGCCATGGCGGGGCTGACGGTCGGCGCGTTCGTCGGCATCGTCGGCTTCGTCGCCGTGATGCTCCTGGTCGGACGGGGGCAGCGCCGCCCTTCGCGACGCTACGCGCGCATGGCCGCCGATCAGGTCGTGTTCATCCCTCCGCCGTACCGCACGCCGTACGCGCTGCCGCGCCTTCCGGCGTTCGGGATGCGCGGCGACGCGAACGCGAACGCGACGAGCGCGAACGTGTTCCGCCCTTCGACCGCGCTCTCGGCGCGCGCGTTCGCGAAGATGGGCTACGAGGTCGACGGCCCGAGCGAGGACGACGAGCCGATGCACGCCGTCGAGATCGCGATGAACGACGAGGACGACGACGCGGTCGCGCCGAACGTGTCCGACGAGCGCACGCCGGCGGTTTCGATCGCCCCCGTCATCATGATCTCGGCGCCCGCGAAGAGCGCGGCCGACAAGTCCGCACCCCATCCGCTCGGGGTCATCAAATCCAGCTCGACCGCGATGCGTCCTGCGCCGATCGCCGAGCTCTCGTTCGACGACGCTCCGACCGAGATCGGCGAGACGTACTTCGACGAGCCGCCGCAGCCTCGCCGCCGCACCGACCCGCCGAAGATCCGGCCGATCAAGCCGGCCGGCCCTCGTTTTCCCGACCGCCGCCGAACCGAGCCGTAGACAAAGCCCTCGTCACCCTTGACGCACAGCGTACGGGGCGCATCTTGGACCCGACGTGTGCCCCCGCTGCCGACAGAACGCGCCGATCGTCTACCGCGGGGTGAACGCCTTCTGCACCGCGTGCGGTGCGCCGCGTAGCCCGCTCACGAGCGGCTCGGTGAACCTCGCAGGTCAGCCGTCGAGGGTCGGCGGGCAGATCACGCGCGTCTTCGGCTGGATCGTCCTCGTCTTCGGAACGCTGCTCGCGGCGGGCTCGCTCGCGATGTGTGGAGCGATCGTCGGGATGGCCGCGGCCGCGCCGTACGTGCTCTCGATCCCGATCGCGCTCGCCACATGGATCCTGAGCTACTTCCTCCTGAAGGGCGGCAAGCAGCTCGAGCAATCCGGGACCGACACGCAGAAGGCGACGCGCACGCAGGCGGTCTTCGCGCTCGCGAACACACGCGGCGGAATGGTCACGCCGAACGACCTCGCCCACGCGATCAACGTGACGCCGAAGGAAGCGGACGACATCCTCACGGCGATGGCGAAGGAAGACTCCGACCACGTGAGCGTCGAGGTCGACGACAACGGCGTCATCTACTATCGCTTCGCCGCCGCGCATTGGGGGGCCATCGCGTCCAACCCCGCCAACTGGGAGCGGAACGCACCGGCGGCACCGGGACGGATGGCGCCCAACGCGCCCGCTCCGCAACAGCAGCGCAGTCGCGTCGCCGAGGGCGCCGCTCAGAACGTACGCGTCGAGCCGCGCGATCCGATCGAGGACGAGCTGGCTTCGGAGCCCGACCTCGCGCAGCGGCACGTACGCTGACGGATGAGAACGACCGCGGTCGTCGCGCTCGGGGCGTGCCTGGTTGCGTGTACTCCGCATGCATCGTCGCGCGCGGGAACCGGCACGGGAACGAGCGCGAGCGCCGGACCGAGCGCGAACGTCGGGGCGGCGGCGGCGGTCGACGCGGGGGCCACGGAGCTCGACCTGCACGATGCGGCGGCGGACGTCCCCGCCGAAGAGCCCGCGCCGGGGTTCGACGAGATCCTCAGGGTCCTCTTCGCCGAGAAGACCAGCGCCGCGCCGATCCTCGCGGCCTGTCCGGTGAGCCTTCCCGGCGATGCGCGCGTGCGATGCCTCTACGACGAGCGTTACAAGGGCGACGCGAAGGCCGCTGCGATCGCGCTCGAGCTCTACGTCAAGTGGCGCATCGTGGCGGGCGTCGAGGTCCCGCACACGATGGATGGCGGCTACCGCGGCATGATCGAGATAAGGCCCGCTGTGCCCGTCGGGGAGAACCGCCATCACCTCGAATGGGTCGCCGGCGCGATCCGCGACTTCGACACGTTCTTCGGGGAGCTCGAGAAGTCGCGCGGCGGCGAAGGTCGCTCCGTGCTCTTCACGCCGAACGCGAAGAGCCCGAAGCCGTATCGGTTCCAGCCGATCACGCTGCGCTTCATGCGCTCCGTCGCGCCCGCCCGCACGCCGGCGGCGTACGCGCACGACTGGGACGTCGCCTACAACTTCGTCGGGACGCTCAACATCTCGGCGGACGCGGTGCGCGAGACGATGTTCCACGAGATCTTCCACCTGAACGATGCGGCGCACGGCGGGTGGTCACCCAAGGCGCTCGGCGAGGTGTTCGATTTCGTCGCGCACAAGTGCGGCATCAACACGGCGTGCCTCACGCCGTACACGCCGAACGAGACGATGGTCCGCGGCGGCACGTACTACTCGTTCGTGCCCGGCAACGGCGTCATGGAGTACGCCGCCGAGCTCGCGCTTCGCTACTACCGCGAACAGCGGGCAGCCCTACGTCACCTCGCGAAGGTGAAGCCCTTCAAGTGCGGGCCGCCCGAGAACGCGAAGGCATGGACGGCGATGAAGGACGAGTTCTTCGCGGGCATCGACGCCGTCCCTGCGTGTCCCTGACTCACTCGTCGAGGCGGTCGATCTTCCGGAGCGACGGGAACAGCAGCGCCCAGACCACGACGACGAGGCACGTGCCGAGACCGCCGACCAGCACGGCGGTCTCGGGTCCGAGCCACGCCGCCGTGACGCCCGATTCGAACTCGCCGAGCTCGTTCGAGGCGCCGATGAACACGAGGTTCACCGCGCCGACGCGACCCCGCATCTCGTCCGGCGTGCGCGTCTGGATGAGCGTGGAGCGCACGACGACGCTGAGCATGTCGGCGGCGCCGAGCACCAAGAGCGCGACGAGCGACAGCGCGAAGCTCCTCGACATTCCGAAGACGATCGTCGCGATCCCGAAGACGAGGACGCCGGCGAGCATCACGACGCCCGCGCGGCGGCGAAGCGGGAACAGCGACAGACCGAACGCGACCGTGGCGGCGCCGATGGCCGGCGCGCTCCGCAGAATGCCGAGGCCCCAAGGCCCGATCCCCAGCAGATCGCGCGCGAAGATCGGAAGCAGCGCCACCGCGCCACCGAGCAGCACCGCGAAGAGATCGAGCGAGATCGCGCCGAGGATGGGACGGTTCGACCACACGTAACGGATGCCTGCGAGCAACGTCGACCACGTCGCCGGCTCGCGCCTCCGCAGCTCCGTCGCGACGGGCGGCTGACCGATCGCGAGGACGGACACGAACGCGAGCAGCGTCATGACCGCGCACGCCGTGTACACGACGCCTGCACGGCCCGTTGCTGCGTAGAGCGCGCCGCCGATCGACGGTCCGGCGATCATCGCGAGCTGCCACGACGACGAGCCGAATGCGACCGCGCGCTCGAGGTCCTTGCGATCGACGAGGTTGGGCATGAGCGCCTGCCCCGCGGGACCGCTGAACGCGCGGATCGTCCCGAGCAGCCCGAGCACGGCGTAGATCGGCAGCAAGCTGCGCCCTCCGCGGAAGGCCATGATCGCGAGCGTGGCCGCGCACGACGCGACGCCGAGATGACAGACGAGCAGGATCTTCCGTCGATCGCGGCGATCGGCGACGTGCCCGCCAGGGAGCGCGAGCAGGAACCCGGGCAGAAACAGCGCGAGCCCCGAGAAGCCGAGGGCGAGCGCCTGGCCGGTGATCTCGTAGACCTGCCAGCCGACGGCGACCGACAACATCTGCGTCGCGATGATCAGCGACACGCGCGACAGCAGGTAGAACGCGTATCGCCGATTGGCGAGCAGCGCGCGTACACTGCCCTCTGCCGCGTCGCTCATCAGAGGTCGATCTGCGTGCCGATCTCGATGACCTTGGCAGGAGGCAGCTTGAAGTGGATGGTGGCGGGGCGCGAGTTGCGTGTGAGGAACGCGAAGATCGTCTCCTCGATCTCGCCCATCTGACCGCCTGGGCCGGCGAGCATCGTCTCGCGACCGAGGAAGTACGTGACGTCCTCGATGTCCGCCTCGAGCCCGGCGCGCTTCGCGTCGCGGAGGAGCGCCGGCACGTCGGGGGTCTCCATGAAGCCGTACGTCCCGATGACGCGGAAGAAGCCGCCGCCGAGCGTCTCGAGCGTGACGCGCTTCGAGGCCGGCACGAACGGAACGCGCGCGGTGACGATGGTGAGGATGATCACCTGCTCGTGCAGGACGCGCATGCGATCGACGTGGTGGATGACGACCGCAGGCACGCCTTCGCCGTGTGACGACATGATCACGCCCGTCCCGTCGATCCGGCACTGGAGGCGGCCGCGCTTGCCGCTGCGATAGGCCTCGTCGTCGCCTCCGTACTCCGCGAGGAACTCCGCGACGGGCTTCGTGTTCTTCGCGAGCGCCTCGGCGAGCATCCGGCGGCCGCGCCGCCAGACCACCATCACGGTGAAGAAGACGGCGCCGATGACGATCGGGACGTAGCCGCCGTGGAGGAACTTTGCGGCGTTCGCGACGAAGAACGGGATGTCGAACGTGAGGAAGAAGACGAGGAGCGGCAGCGCCTTCCAGAGCGGCCACTTCCACGTCGTGCGCGTGACGACGAAGAACACGATCGAGGTGATCGCCATCGTGCCCGTGACCGCGATGCCGTAGGCGGCGGCGAGCTTCGACGAGGTCTCCGCCCACGCGACGAGCGCGATGCACGCCACCGCGAGGATCCAGTTGATCTCGGGGACGTAGATCTGTCCCTCGGCCGCGCCGGACGTGTGCTTGATCGTGACGCGCGGGAAGAAGCCGAGCTGCACGGCCTGGTTGGTGAGCGAGAACGCGCCGCTGATCAGCGCCTGTGACGCGATGATCGTCGCGAGCGTGGCGAGCCCGATCATGGCCCAGGTCGCGGGACCGCGCGGCACCATCGCGAAGAACGGATTCGCGGCCGCCGCGGGATCGCCGAGGACGATCGCGCCCATCCCGAAGTACGCGAGCAGGAGCGACGGGAACACGAGGCCGATCCATGCGAGGCGGATCGGTCGCGCACCGAAGTGGCCCATGTCGGCGTAGAGCGCTTCACCACCGGTGATCGTGAGCACGACGGAGCCGAGGACCGCGATGCCACGGAACTTGTGCTCGGCGAAGAACGCGACGGCGTTTCGGGGATCGATCGCCGCGAAGACGCCGGGGTTCTTCGTGAGGTGGTAGAGGCCGAGCCCGCCGAGCGTGATGAACCACACGACCATGACCGGCCCGAAGAAGCGCCCGACCTTTTCGGTGCCGCTGCTCTGGACGAGGAAGAGCCCGAGCAGGATCACGCACGTGATCGGAACGACGTACTGCTTGAGGCTCGCGGCCTCGGCACCCACGCCTTCGACCGCGGAGAGGACGCTGATGGCGGGTGTGATCATGCCGTCGCCGTACAGTAGCGAAGCACCGGCGATCACCAAAAGCGCGACGACGCCGATCGAGCGACCTCGACCACGCATGCGCTCGGGAGCGAGCGCGAGCAGAGCGAGGATGCCGCCTTCGCCCTCGTTGTCGGCCCGCATGACGAAGACGAGGTACTTCACCGTGACCACGAGCGTGAGCGACCAGACGATCAGCGAGAGCACGCCGAGGACGTTGGCGCGCGTCGCGTCGATGCCGTGCTCGCCGGAGATGCACTCCTTGAACGCGTAGAGCGGGCTCGTGCCGATGTCGCCGAAGACGATGCCGACGGCGCCGACGATGAGCGTCGAGAGGGGGCCGGTCGGGCCGTGCCCGTGCGGTGCCGCGTCGGTAGGCTCGGCGAGGCGGGCCTGACGCAGGCTGCGCGGACCGGGCTCGGTTCGCGAGCCATCCGCGCGATTGGCGCCTTCCGCGGGGGTCATTGCCGCCACTTTAGCCCGGCAGACCACCGAGATGTGTCCGTATCCTGACCGTTCCGTGACGAAGCGCCGCGTAGGGTAAATGCATGAAGAAGCGCGATTTCGGCTGGCTCGTGAGCCTTCCGTTCTACGCCGTGCACGTTGCCGCAGTGGTGGGCGTGGCGCTCGTCGGGTTCTCCTGGCAAGGCGTCGCCCTGGCGGTGGCTCTCTATTACGTGCGCATGTTCGGAGTCACGGGCGGCTACCACCGCTACTTCTCGCATCGGACCTACCGGACGAGCCGCGCGTTCCAGCTCTTGCTTGCGATCCTCGCGCAGTCGAGCGTGCAGAAGGGCGCGCTCTGGTGGGCCGCCCATCACCGCGATCACCACAAGTACTCGGACACGCCGAGGGACCCGCACTCGTACCGCGACTACGGCTTCTGGTACTCGCACGTCGGCTGGATCCTCTCCGACGAGACGGAAGAGACGGACTACTCGCGGATCGCGGATCTGGCGCGGTACCCGGAGCTCCGCTGGCTCAACAAGTTCCACGTCGTGCCTGCGGTCGTGCTCGCGGTCGGGCTCTTCCTCGTGGGCAGCTGGCCTGCGCTCGTGTGGGGCTTCTTCGTCTCGACGACGCTGCTCTGGCACGGCACGTTCACCATCAACTCGCTCTCGCACATCTGGGGCAAGCGCGTGTACTCGACGACGGACGACAGCAAGAACAACCCGGTCCTCGCGGTCGTCACGATGGGCGAGGGCTGGCACAACAACCACCACTACTACCCGCGCTCGGTGCGCCAGGGCTTCCACTGGTGGCAGATCGACATGACGTATTACGTCCTGCGCGCGCTGTCGGCGGTGGGGCTCGTGTGGGACTTGCACGTGCCGACGCGGAAGGTGATCGAGGGGGACGTGGTGGCCATCAAGAAGAAGTCCACAAGCCCGTTGCCCGTTACCGAAGTCCTTGCTGCTCCCGAGCTTTCGGAAGCCGCAGCGGAGTAACCCCGGGCCCCCGGCATTAA
>JAQBQJ010000550.1 GCA_028287065.1 Labilithrix sp.
TGCAGGTCAAAGCCGACTTCGCGAAGACGTACGCCAGCTCGCCGTACACGACCGAGCCGATGGCCGTGCTCGGCACATGCTCGCCGCCGGGGGGACCGGAGATGCTCCGGTACGCCGGCTACACGAACATCATCGACGCCTACTTCCTCCGCGACAACGGCGGCGAACGAGATCCGGACGGCGTTACCTACGGGCTCTTCGCCGACGGCTTCCGAACGCGTTACGACAACTGCGACCAGGGCGGCGGGACGCTCGGCCAACAAGGCGAGATCTTCGTCCGCTGAAGTGCGCTCAGGTCGCGAGCTCGAATTCCGCCTCGTTCGCGATGTAACGCACGTAACGGAAGTCGCGGATCGACGTCACGCGCCCCGAGTCCCACGCGAGCAAGATGAAGTACGCCGGCGCGGCCGCCCCTGCGACGTACGCGGCGAGGACGAGCTGGCCTTCGAGCCGGACGACGCGCAGCGCCACGTCCTCCTTCTCGTAGCGCCCGAAATACATGCCCACGGCCTTGCCGCGACGCTGCGACTTCGAGACGAGATCGAGTCGGCAATCGTCTCCCACGAGCGCGCGGACGCCGTTCCAGTCGCGCGCGTTGAAGAGCGATGCATAGCGGTCCAGCTCCTCGCGCAAGGCGGCGTTCGCCTCGAGCGTCCCGCTCGCTTCCTCGCGTAGCTTCGCGCGGCCTCGGACGAGCGCTGCCTTCACTGCCATGACCGTGGTCCCCATCGTCTCGGCGGTCTCTTCGAGCGAGTGACCGAGGACGTCCTTCAAGATCACGGCGCTCCGTTGCGTGAGCGGCAGTTGCAGGAAGCGCGCGAGCGCGGAGCGCACGACGGCGGGATCCGGCTTGTCGTCGAAGCCGGCGACGTCCTCGAGATCGGCGCGTACCTCGGTGAGCTTCTGTCCGTGGCTCTTCAAGAAATCCATCGCGTGGTTGTGCGCGATCCGGAAGAGCCACGGCCGCAGCGGCGGCATCTCGGCCTCGAGGCTGAGCGCATAGAACGCCTTCGCGAGCGTCTCCTGGACGATGTCCTCGCCCTCGATGACCGAGCCCATGAGGCGCGCGCAATAACGATGGAGCTCGGGCCGTACGCTTTCGACGATCGCGAGGAATTGCTCGCGGGCCTGGGCCAGGGAGGCAGGAGGCTCGTTCACGAGGTCACGCTAGCATCACGCATTTTCGCATGCCGGAACGGTCGAGCTCCAGCGGGGAAAACCCTCGGCGCTCGTGAGCAGGGACCAGATGGGGTCCGAGGGTGCGGCGGGGTCGGCTTCATCGGTTCCTCTCCGAGGAAAACGATTGGCGACGGCGAAAGGATGCGCGGGTCGAAATGTTCGTCTGTCGATCGCTCGGTCGGGCGCGCGTCTGCGGCAACCGGGGCGCGCGTCTCGTCGTCGCTCGCGGATGCGCGCGCGAAGGCATCCGCGTCGATGATATCGCATACTCTTCGTCTCGTGATCGGCACTCGCATCGACCCCGTCGCGCTCCTCTCCGAGCTCGTGACCTTCCGCACCGACGTGGTCGAGGGACACGAGCGGCCGCTCGCGGATCGCCTCGCCGGCATGCTCCGCGGGTACGGCGCCGACGACGTGATCGTCGCCGACGTTCCGCGCGCCACGGGCAAAGCCGCGTCCTACGTGTATGCGCGCTTCGGCCGACCGCGCGTCCTCGTGAACGCCCATCTCGACACGGTGCCTCCGAACGCGGATTGGTCCGCCGATCCGTTCGTCCCGCGGATCGACGGCGGGCGGCTCTACGCGCTCGGCGCCGCGGACACGAAAGGCGCCGCCGCGGCGATCCTCGCCGCGCTCGCGGAGGCGAGGCCCGTCGACACGGGCATCCTCTTCTCCGGCGACGAGGAGTCGACGAGCGTGGCGATGAAGGCGTTCCTCGCGAGCCCGCACCGGATCGGCATCGAGCGCGCGATCGTGTGCGAGCCCACGAACCTCCGCGCGGGTACGCGCCACCGTGGCATCGCCTCGTTCGAGGTGGAGGCGACGGGGCCGGGCGGTCACTCGTCGCTCGCGGATCGTCTGCCCTCGCCGATCGCGATCCTCGCGAGGCTCGCCGTGGCGCTCGACGACTGGGCGCGCGCTCACCGCGACGTCGGGCCGAAGGGCTTCGAAGGCATGTGCCTGAACCTTGCGAAGCTCGACGGCGGTGTCGCGTTCAACGTCATTCCAGCGCACGCCCGCCTCGTCGTGTCGTTCCGTGCGCCTCCGGGCGCGGACATCGCGGCGATCCGCGCCGAGCTCGAGGCGATCGCGCGCGCCGTCGCGCCTTCGACGACGCTCCACTTCACACGCGAGAACGCGCCGTTCGCGACGCGCGATCTCGCGTCATTCGAGCCGCTGCTAGGTGCCGCTGCACGCACGCCGATCGATCTCGGCTTCTGGACGGAGGGCGCGCTGCTCACCGCCGCGGGGATCGACGCCGTGGTGTTCGGACCGGGCGACATCGCGCAGGCGCACGGCCCCGACGAGTGGGTCGCGCTCGACGAGCTGCACGCCGCTCGCGAGACGTTCATCGCGATGTTCCGCGGCTGAGCGCCAGCGCATCAGCCCGCTGCCGAACGCGTCAGGGACCCATCAGCGCGGCTGTTTCACGGTCGGCGCGCACGTCGACGACCCGGCGCCGACGATCAGCATGCCCGTGTTCGGCACCACCACGGTCGACGTGTTCTCGGTCGGCGAATAGAGCGTGACGATCGAGTGAGCGTCGCCGGTGAACACGTAGAAGTCTCCGCCCCATTGCGCGAACGCGAACGCGGCGCGGTCGGCAACGGCCGACGTTCGATACGTGACCTCGGTCGCGCCCGTCGTCTTGTTCAGACCGGCGATGACGCCCGAGCCGACGCTGAACGCGAAGAGCTGCTTGTCGCGGCTCGTGAGCTCGGTGCGCCCATAGGTGAGCGAGCCGCGGAAGGTGAGGTCGAACGTCTTCGTGTCGAGCGATGCGAGCCCGACGCCCGCGACGTACAGCGTCTCGCCGGTCGCATCGTCGTTGAGCGCGTAGCCCATGCCGAAGGTCTCGAACCCCGACTGCCCCGGCCGGAACGGCGTCGGCTTGCAGCTCGCATTGCTCGTGTCGACCGCGAACAGCCGACCGTCCGTGTACTCGACCCACGCGGTGCCGCGCCGGTCGATCGCCATCGAGAACGTGCCTGCGTCCGTGGGGCATGCGACCTGTCCGACGCGGACGAACAGCAGCTTGTCGGGATGGAAGCGATAGAGCGCCTTGTCCGTCGCGAGGACGAAGATCTGCTTCGTCGTCTCGGCGCACTCCTTGTCGTTCGGAGGCAGCGGAGTGTCGTTGCCGAAGCCGCCCGCCTCGTCGTCGCCCGGCGGAGCGGCATCCGGCGCGGCATCGACCGCGTCGACGTTCGGCGC
This sequence comes from Labilithrix sp., assembly GCA_028287065.1. Classification (GTDB taxonomy): domain Bacteria; phylum Myxococcota_A; class Polyangia; order Polyangiales; family Polyangiaceae; genus Labilithrix. Next base: position 3,394 of record JAQBQJ010000550.1, read on the forward strand.
CTCGCCCGAGTTGGCGCAATGAAGGAGCGGCAGCGGCGCGACGACCGACGCGACCACGAGAGAGAGCCAACATGCTGTCGTTCGAGCGCTCAAAAGACACCTGGTCCCGGTCCGCACGGTTTCGTCAGACACTTGCCCTCGACGCACGGCTGGCCGCGCTCGCCGTCGCACTTCGTCGTGCAGCTCCCGCAGTGGAGCGGGTCGGTGCCGATCTCGACCTCGCAGCCGTTGTCGATGCGGTGATCGCAATCGGCGAACCCTGCATAACAGAGGTAACCGCAGCGGCCCTTCGTGCACGTCGGGATGCCGTTCGCGTCGCCGCCTTCGGCGCCGTCGCAGCCATTCCCGCATGCGCCGCAGTTGCTCGCGTCGCTGCCCAGATCGACGCAGCGGTTCCCGCAGCGCGTCGTTCCCGAGGGGCAGAGGCACGTGCCGTTCACGCACTGCTGGTTCGCACCACATGCGCGCGTGCACGAGCCGCAGTGCAGAGGATCGTTCGTGAGGTCCGTCTCGCAGCCGTTGCTGCACAGGTTCGCGTCGCAGTCGCCGAAGAGCGGCTCGCACGCGATCTTGCACGTGCCGCCGGCGCAGCCCCATCCGGTGTTGTCGGGCTGGACGCTCGGCCCGCAGATCCACTCGGGGTCGTTGCTCGGCGGCGCGACGCAATGCTTGCCGCACGATCCGCAGTTCAGCCCGTCGGATTGGAGGTTCTTGCAGTCGTTGCCACACTGCGTGAAGCCGCTCGGACAACCGCACGCGCCCTTCCAGCAGAGCTCGCCGTCCTTGCAGACGTTGCCGCAGCCGCCGCAGTTCTTCGGATCATCGCCGGTGAACACCTCGCAGCCGTCGGCGGCGTCGTGGTTGCAGTCGGCCGAGAGCTCGTCGCACGCGATGGTGCACGTCGATTTCGAGCACACCGGCGTCGCGTGGAACGACTTCGGCATCGACGGACATGCGTTCCCGCACGCGCCGCAATGCTCGATGTCACGGCTCGTGTTCGTCTTGCAGAGCCCTGCGTCTCCACACGTCGCCCACGGGGCCGGGCAATCGGTCGACACGCACACGGCGAGCGCAACGGGGTTCTTGGACTCGGGCGGGGCGAGCAGGGGATCGGCATCGACCTCGGAGCCGCCCGATCGCGCGCACGAGGCCTGCATCGTGAGCGTCATCGCAGCGACGGCGAACGCGGCGAGTGCAGCGAGTACGCGACCGAGGGTGGCGGAACGAGAGGCGCGAAGGACGGTCATCGGAGGGGACGCGCGGCAACTGCAAGACGCGCGCCGAGGCCGCCTGCCCTGCGGTACCCGTGGTTTGGCACGTCCGAGCTCGGTCCGCTAGCCGGCTAACGGCGCTCGGGGCGAAACGTGCGTGAAGAGACTCGCCGCTCGGGCGACTTCACGTGCCGTCGTGGGCACCCACAGGCGTTCGTCGTCTAGCGAACGTCCGCGAGCCGGAGCACTTCGTCGGTCGACGTCGCGACGAGCTGCGCGGACGTGCGTCCGGACGCCTTTGCGGCGCCATCGACGAGGAACGTACCGACGCGCATGCCGATCCAGCGGCGTCCGTCGGGATGGCGGAACAACCAGTGATCGTGCGACGCGGTCGCGGGTTGCGCGAGGAGCTCGCGCGTCCACGCCGTGGGGTCCGGCGGAGGCTCGGCCCACGGCGGCGTCACGCCGCCGAAGTCGCGCTCGAAGGCCGTCGCCATGCCTTCGGTGACGACGGTATCCATGAGCGCACGCGACGGCGCGCGACCCTCGCTCGCGATCGCGTTCGCGCGCGCGAGGTGATGGAGCTCGTGGAAGAGCGTCGCGCGGAGCTGCTGCCGAACGACAGAGGCGAGATCGCGGTCGGGATCGACGGTCCAGAACACCTGCGCGGGGGAGGCCGTCGTGCCGTTCTCGCCGGTCTCCGGGATCACGTCCTTGCCGTGACGAACGACGAGCGAGATGTGCGCGGGCAGCGTGGGGAGCAGCTTGCGGGCGTCCCGAAAGGCGAGATCGGCGGTCTGCTGGACGGCGCTCCGCTGCGCACGCGAGAGAGCGGCCGGACGCTCCACCTCGACGTCGACGTCGTGACGTTCGCAGGCCGCGAGCGCAAAGACGAGCCCGACGAGCCCGATGAGCGTACGCACGCGAACAAGCATCGCGCGTGCGGCATCGCACGGGCCGCGCGAAGCGTCCACGAGCCCCGTAGGATGAGCCGATGAGACGCGACCTGACGTTTCGCTCGCAGTGCGCCGAGCTCGCGGCCTGGCTCTACGTGCCCGACGCGCCTGCGCGGTGGCCGCTCGTCATCATGGCGCACGGCTTCTCCGCGACGCGCGGCATGACTGCGGACGCGTACGCCGAGGTGTTCCGTACGTCGGGGATCGCCGTTCTCCTCTACGACCATCGCGGATTCGGCGACAGCGGCGGCGAGCCCCGCCAGCAGATGAACGCGTGGGTGCAGGCGCGCGAGTACCGAGATGCGATCACGTACGCCAGCACGCTCTCCGAGATCGACACGCGCGCGATCGGCT
>JAQBQJ010000553.1 GCA_028287065.1 Labilithrix sp.
ATCGAGAAGCCCCACGACTGGGCCGAGAGCGAGACGTACACCATCGTCTTCGTCGAGAAGCTCACGCACTCCGTCGCGGAGCTCGCCCGCTCCGAGGCCGTCGCCCGGCTCCTCCTCGGCGAGACCAGCGAGAAGCCGCTCAGCGCCGCGACACGTGACGACGTGCTGAACAACGCGTTCTCGTATCTCGCCGACGATCTCGTCGTCATCGACTGGAACAGCGCGTTCGTCGTCGAGCCGACCGGCTCGCGCATCGTGCCGTTCGTCCTCGAGCTCGCGACCTCGCAGCTCCTCGAGTTCCGCTACTACGACCGCCTCCTCGATCGCGAGCTCGCGCGCGTCTACGAGTACGTCGAGAAGGCTCCTCCCCGCGTTCTCAGGAGCCCGTACGGCAAGCTGCTGCGCGACGTCGTCCGTCGCTTCATGGAGCTCACCGAGTTCGCCGAGCGCGTCGACAACTCGATCAAGTCCGTCGGCGACTTCTATCTCTCGCGCGTCTACCTGAAGGCGATCGCCCGCTTTCGCGTCGCCGACTGGCGCGAGAGCGTCGAGGCGAAGCTCGCGCTCATCGGCCGCGCCTACCAGCTTCTCAAGGGCGAGGTCGAGGTCTCACGCGCGCAGCTCCTCGAGATCATCATCGTCGTGCTGATCCTCGTCGAGCTCCTCGCCGCGCTCCGCGGTCACGGATAGCGCGCTCTCGCGACTACGGGCGCGCGGTGAAGCACCATCCGCCGAGCGACGCGCTGCACAGCGGATCGCCTGCCGAGCACGCGCATTCGGCGCCGCTGGCCCCCGCATCGGCGGTCCTTCGCGGCGCCCTCACCGGTACGCCCGTGCGCAGCGCGGTACAGCGGCGCGCTGCATCGGTCACCACGCCGCTCTCGCGTGCCGCGCCGATGCACTGCCGCGCGAGCACCCGCGCTTCGTCACGCCAGCGACGCGTCGGTCCGACCGCGACGTCCTCGAACGTGATCGCGACGGCGGGATCGGAACGCCACGCCGCGGGCATCGCGCCGAGCCCCGCCTCGTCGAGGCTGCGCGCCATCGTCATGTCGAGCTCGGCCGCTTCGGCGATCGCGTCGATGCGACCTTCGCGCGGCGCGTCCGGCGCGTGGAAGGCCGCGGCGTACATCCGGCTCGCGTGATCGACGAGGCCGTTCGCCTGGCCGAACCACGCCTTGATGCTCGCCTCCTTCGCTTTGCTCGAGGGCGTGGCGAGGCGCTCGAAGCCGTCGCGTGCGCCGCGCGCCTTGCGGAGCGCGTCGTCGAACGAGAGGCCGGGGACGATCGGGCCGGTCCACGTCTTCGGAAGCGGCTCGGGCTCCGTCTCCGGGTCGGCCTCGGGCATCGGCGGGACGATCGGCGCGACCGCCGGCACGACCGGCGGAGGCCCGGCCGCGGGATCGGCCACGACCACCTCGACGGGCTTCGCCGCCGGCGGCGCCTCGAACGCTTGCTTGCCACACGCAACGAGCAGCATGGGCAGCGCGGGCACGACGGCCAGGAACGAGGCGGCTCGGTCTCGCGAAGGTCTCATGGAACGCCGATGGACCCGACAGAGCCCGACCGCTTGGGTTCCCGCACGCGTCACTATCCTCACGACCGCGCCGCCACCGCGATCGAAGCACGCACGCCCCTCACTGTTCGGCATGAAAAAAGGCGGATCCGCGCTTCGGCACGACCATTGCGTTGGGCGCGTCCGTCATGAAGCTGTCCCTTCTCTTCACCTCCGAAGCGCCCACCACGACGATGAAGCTGTCGCTCCTGTTCGACGACTCGCACGACTCGGCACCGCCGGCCGCCTGACCTCGTGTAGCTTCTCGGGCCATGGACGCTGCGGCGATCAAGGCGAAGTTCGACGAGCACAAGGTCCGGACGGGTCACGAGATCCGCAAGGTCAAGGTCGGTGGCTTCGACATCGACGGCGTGCTCCGCGGCAAGTTCGTCTCGCTCGACAAGTTCTGGAACATGGTCGACCAGGGCTTCGGCTTCTGCGACGTCATCTTCGGTTGGGACATCGGCGACGTCCTCTACGACAACGCGAAGGTCACGGGCTGGGACACGGGCTATCCCGACGCGCACGCCACGATCGATCCGTCCACGCTGCGCTTCCCCCCGGGCGAGCCCGACACCGCGACGTTCCTCGTCGACTTCGTGAACGAGGACGGCACCGCGCATCCGGCCTGCCCGCGCTCGCTCCTCAAGCGTGTCCTCGCGAAGGCCGCCGACCTCGGGTTCGCCGCGTCGTTCGGCTCCGAGTTCGAGTTCTGGGTCTTCAAGGAGACGCCCGAGTCGCTCCATCAGAAGGGGTTCCGCAACCTCCAGCCGATCAGCCCGGGCATGTTCGGGTACTCGTGGCTGCGCGAGGATCAGAACCGCGACTTCGTGCACGCGATCCTCGACGAGATGACCGCGATGGACATCGCGATCGAGGCCCTGCACACGGAGACGGGCCCGGGCGTCTACGAGGTCGCGATCGGTTACGACCAGGCGCTCCGTGCCGCGGACAAGGCAGCGCTCTTCAAGACGCACATGAAGGCGCTCGCGACGCGCCACGGCCTTTCCGTGACCTTCATGGCCAAGTGGAACCACGACCTTCCCGGGTCGAGCGGTCACCTGCACCAGTCGCTCTGGAGCATGCCCCAGGCCGGCGTTCCGCGGCGGAACGTGTTCTTCGACGAGAAGGCGGAAGCGAGGCTGTCGACGACCGCGCGCCAGTACCTCGCCGGTCAGCTCGCGCTCATGCCGGAGCTCACGGCGCTCTATTCGCCGACCGTGAACAGCTACAAGCGTTACGTCCCGGGCGTGTGGGCGCCGCTCACCGCGTCGTGGGGGCCCGAGAATCGCACGTGCGCGATCCGCACGATCTCCGGCGGCGCGAGCTCCACACGCCTCGAGTACCGGCAGACCGCGGCAGACATCAACCCGTACATCGCGATGGCGACGTGCCTCGCCGCCGGCCTGTACGGCATCGAGAGGAAGCTCGAGCCGCCGCCCGCCGGCAAGGGCGATACGTCGACGAGCAAGGACTTCAAGGCGCTCCCGCGAACGCTCAAGGAAGCGACGGCGTGGCTCTCCGCGAGCAAGGGCGCGCGCGAGATCCTCGGCGACGCGTTCGTCGACCACTACGTGATCACGCGTGAGTGGGAGGTGCGGCAGTTCGAGCGGGTCGTGACGGAATGGGAGCTCAGGCGATACTTCGAGTCGATTTGACCCGGCGGCGCCACTAGCGTCCCGGTGCGACGGCGGTCTACCCTCGTCGGCCCATGACGACCGTCACCTGGAGCTTCCCCACCACCGTCGTGTTCGGCAACGGCAGCATCAACACGCTCGGCGATCACATCAAGCGAATCGGCGCGACGCGCGCGCTGATCGTCTGTGATCCCGGCGTGGTGAAGGCCGGCATCGCGGAGCGCGTCCGCAAGGTCCTCGAAGGCGCGGGCGTCCCGGCGTCGGTCTTCGATCGCGTCGATCCCAACCCCATCGAGCCGAACGTCATCGACGGCGTCGCGGCGTTCCGTTCGCACGGCGCGGACGTGATCGTCTCGGTCGGCGGCGGCTCTCCGCTGGACGTCGGCAAGCTCGTCGCGCTGAAGGTCACACACGAGAAGCCGCTCGCCGAGTACGACGACGCGACCGGCGGCGACCGCTTCATCACCTCGAACGTTCCGCCGATCATCAACATCCCCACGACGGCGGGCACCGGCAGCGAGGTCGGTCGCTCCGGCGTCGTCACCCTCGAGGCGACCGGTCGCAAGACGGTGATCTTCTCGCCGTTCCTCATGGCGAAAGCGGCGATCCTCGATCCCGAGCTCACGGTCTCGATGCCCGCGCGCGTCACGGCGGCGACGGGCTTCGATGCGCTCACGCACTGCATCGAGGCCTATCTCGCGCAGGGCGATCACCCGATGGCCGACGGCATCGCGCTCGCCGGCATCGAGCTCTGCGCGAAGCACCTGCCGCGTGCGGTCGAAGCCGGCGCGGACCTCGTGGCGCGCGGCTCGATGATGAAGGCCGCGATGATGGGTGCGGTCGCTTTCCAGAAGGGCCTCGGCGTGTGCCACTCGCTCGCGCATCCGCTCTCTTCGGAGAAGAACCTCCATCACGGGCTCGCGAACGCGCTCTGCCTTCCCGCGGTCTGCGACTTCAACAACGCGGCCGTGCCGGACCGGATCGAGCGCGTGCGACGCATCGTCGATCTCACGTCGACGAGCCTGTCGAACGCCCTCCGCGCGCTGCGCGAGAAGATCGGCCTTCCGAACGGCCTCGCCGCCGAGGGCATCACGAAGGCCGACATCCCGAAGCTCGCCGACAAGGCGATGGAAGACGCCTGCCATCGCCTGAACCCGCGCGCCGTCACGCGCGACGACGTCGTGAAGCTGTACGAGCTCTCGCTCTAGAGCTCGCTCAGCGGAACATCGGGACGACGAGCTGCGCGGCGGCTTCGTTCTCGATCTCGTCGGACGGGACGATCTCCTGATCCGAAGGCATCTGCGCGCTCTTCATCTGGGCGAGGCTCATCTCGATGCCGCGGCGGACGAAGAGCTGGTCCTTCGTCGCGTCGGATGGGAGCGGCATCGTGCGAGGGCGCAACAGCCAGCGCGGCCGGCCGTCGTAGCCCGTCATGCCCGTGTGGACACGGTCGTGGCGACGGCCCGCGACGAAGTAGCTGCGCGCGATCGCCATCTCGAGCTCGTCGCACTGGGCCAGATCGCAGTCGACGGGCGCGTCGACGAAGATCGCCGTCCAGCGGCGCGCGGCGAGGCCCTCGAGCAGATCGGACGGCGCATGGCCGCCGGCGCGGAGGACGTCGTAGAGCGCCGCGGTGTGCGCCGTCGTCTGCTTGGTGAGGTTGCCGGTCGGGAGCACCATGACCTCGCCTTGCTTCTCGAGATCGCGAATCAGCGCGACGAGCCGATCGCGCTCCTTCGTGTCCTCGGCATCGGGCGCGAGCTCGGCCGGATCGAACATCGCGCCGAGGAGCTGCAGAGCGACGGCGGCGAGCAGCGTCATCGTGACCGTCTTCGCCGCCGGGGTGCCCTCGGCGGAGGCCTCGAGGCGCGTCGCGACGATCGCGAATGCGGGACATCCGAGCGGTAGCCACGCGACGAGCACGTTCTGCCAGCCGCCCGCGTGCGCGCGGAACGAGAACGCCGCGGCCATCGACGCGCCGACCAGCGCCGCGAGCACGACCTCCTGCCACGGCATCGCAGCGGGCTTCTTCCGGTTCCGCACGACGGCCATGACGACCGGGACGCACAGCGCCACGCTGCCCGCGGTGATCGCGAACGCGCGCGGAGCGTCGACGATGAAGAACGTGCTGATGCGCTCGGCGCGGATGCCATGCGCGCCCGGCAGCTTCAGGCAGTAGTAGGCGAAGAAGCCGTCGGTCGTTCCGAACAGGTACGTACCGAACGCGACGAGCACCACGAGACCGGCCGCCAGCACGAGACCGGCGCGCTTGCGCTCGCCGGCGATCGCGAGACCGACGACCGCCACCGCGAACACCAGCAGGCCCGCTTGCTTCGCGAAGAACGAGAGCCCGAGCAGCGCGCCGGCGATGGCGCTCGAGCGCACCGCCTTCGGCTCGTCGCCCGACAGCAGCACGGCGACGCCAACGAGGACGATCCCCGCATACAACCCGTCGACGCGCTCCAGATCGTAGAAGAGGATCGTCAGCGGATACGTCGCGACGAACAACAGGAGCGCCATCCGACTCCAGGTCGGCGTCGCGCCGAGCGCACGCGCGATGCGATGCACGCCCCAGCCCGCCGCGATCGTCCCCGCGATCGACACGACCTTGCACGCGACGAACGACGAGCAGACCTTCGCGAGCAAGCCCGAGATCCAGAAGTACAGCGGCGGATACACGAACGGGATGAACCCGGCCGACGGCGCCACGTAGAGCTGCTTGCCGTCACGGACGCGCTCGACGCCGTCGCGCACGGCACCGGTCATCCACTCGGCGTCGATCGGGTACCGGAGACGGGCGATCACGACCCAGACCGACAAGAGCCCGAGCGTTGCCCCAAGGGCGTACGCGATGCCCCGGAGCACCCGCACCGCACCGTCGGATCTCGACACGGAGGCCTCCTACCACGTCCCGAAGCCCGGCCGAACAGTGCTAGCATGCACCCCGTGCTGCCCGAGAAGAAGCAGGTGCTGATCGTCGACGACGAGCCGAACCTGCGAAAGATCCTCGCCGCCCAGCTCTCGCGCGACGGCTACGACGTCATGGTCGCCGAAGACGGCGAGCAGGGCCTCACCATGCTCCGCGAGAACCACATCGATCTCGTGGTCACCGACCTCAAGATGCCGAAGGTCGATGGGATGACGCTGCTGCGCGAGGCGCTGCGCGAGTCGCCCGACCTCCCGATCGTGATGATCACGGCGCACGGCACGGTCGACACCGCGGTCGAGGCGCTCAAGCTCGGCGCGTTCGACTACCTCACCAAGCCGTTCGACAAGGACGAGGTCCGGCAGGTCGTCGCGAAGGCGCTCCGCACGCGAGCGCTCGCCCAGGAAGAGGCGACGACCGATCCCGTCGGCGTCGGATCGCCGACGAGCGCGACCGGCGCACGCTTCGGGATCATCGGCGCGTCGCCCGGCCTCACCGATCTCTACGCGGTCCTCGAGCGCGTCGCCGACAGCCCCACCACGGTGCTCATCACCGGCGAGAGCGGCACCGGCAAAGAGCTCGTCGCACGCGCGCTCCACGAGCACTCGACCCGCAAGGACAAGCCGTTCATCAAGGTGAACTGCGCGGCGATCCCGAAGGAGCTCATCGAGAGCGAGCTCTTCGGCTACGAACGCGGCGCGTTCACCGGCGCCGTGTCGAGCAAGCCCGGTCGCTTCGAGCTCGCCAACGGCGGCACGCTGTTCCTCGACGAGGTCGGCGAGATCCCCGTCGAGATGCAGGTCAAGCTCCTGCGCGCGCTGCAGGAGAGCGAGTTCGAGCGCGTCGGCGGCATCAAGACGATCCACGTCGACGTGCGCCTCGTCGCGGCCACGAACCGCGATCTCAAGAAGCTCATCGCGGCGAACGCGTTCCGCGAGGACCTGTTCTATCGCTTGAACGTCGTCTCGATCCGCCTGCCCGCGCTGCGCGAGCGCGACACGGACATCCCGCTCCTCGTCGAGCACTTCCTCGCGAAGTTCAACGAGCGGCTGAAGAAGCAGGTCACGGGCGTCGAGCCCGAGGCGCTCGACATCCTCTCGGCGTACGGATGGCCCGGCAACATCCGCGAGCTCGAGAACGTCATGGAGCGCTCGGTGCTCTTCTGCGATGCGCAGAAGCTCCGCGTCGAGGATCTGCCCGGCGAGCTCCGCGGCAGCGCAGGCTCGGTAGCGCCGCCCACGTCCGATGCGTCCGGTGGCGCGGAGATGCCGCTCTCCGGCGAAGGCGGCCTGAAGGAGCACGTGAAGGTCGCGATGAGCCGCCTCGAGCGCGATCTCGTCAGCCGCGCGCTCAAGCAGACCAGCGGTAACGTCACGCACGCGGCGCGCCTCCTCAAGATCTCTCGCAAGGGGTTGCAGCTGAAGATGAAGGAGCTCGGGCTCCGCGAGGGAATCGGCGAGAAGGGCGATTGAAGCCCGCCCTGCTCGTCGTCGCTCTCACGATCGCCGGCACGAGCGCAGGCTGCTCGTCGTGTCGTCGCGCGCCCGATCCCAGCGCGGCTCAGGACTCCGGCGCCGCGACGTCGGGCGCCATCGTCATCCGTCCCGCGTCCGCGGCAGGTGACTCCGGCGTGCCCCGACCGGGGATGGCGTGGATCCCGCCCGGCACGCTGCGCGTCGGCACGCCCGCGGATCGCGTCCCGCGTGTCGCCGACGAGGAGCCCGCGGGAACGCCCGCCGAGATGGGTGGATTCTACATCGATCTCCTGCCCTACCCGAACGAGCCCGGCGCCATCCCCACCACCAACGTGACCCGCGACGAGGCCGAGCAGCTCTGCACCTCGAAGGGCAAGCGCCTCTGCACCGAGCTCGAATGGGAGCGCTCGTGCAAGGGGCCCGACAACGTCTCGTACGAGTACGGCGACGCGTATCGCGCAGCGTCGTGCGGCACCGGGGTGTCGTCCGAGGAGGCCGCGCGCCGCCCCAGCGGCGAGCACGCAGCCTGCAAGAGCGGCTTCGGCGTCGCCGACATGCACGGCGGCGTGTGGGAATGGACCGACAGCCCGTGGGCGCGGAGCACTTCGAAGGACAAGTCTCTCGGCGTGCTGCGGGGCGGCAACGCCGTCGCCGGCGAGCTCGTCGCGCGCTGCGCCAACGCCATCGGTCGCCCCACCGGAAAGAGGTCTCCCACCATGGGCCTTCGCTGCTGCGCCGGCGCGCGCAACGAGGCCACGGTGCAGATCACCGTGAAGGGCACGCCCGGTCTGCAGAGCGTCGGCAATCCCGAGGAGCTGCACGACGCCTGGGAGCCCGTGCTGCGGCCCGCGATCGGCACCGCCGCGAACCACTTCGCGCGCGCGTGGAAGTGGTCGCCCGTCGCGAACGAGGAGCTCGTCATGATCCTCGGCTGCAACACCGTCGGCGCGCCCACGTGCGCCCTCGCTGTCGGCCGCACGCTCGACGGCCGCGCCTCGCTCGTCGCCTCCGAGGACGTCGGCCACGCGAGCGCGCTCCCCGACGTCGCGCGCATCGGCGACGCACGTCACCTCCGCATCCGCGGCCTCGATCCGAACGGCACCTTCGGCCGCGACGTGACGTACGTGTACGGCCGCGTCGAGATCGGGCGCGTCAGCCGGCCGTAGCTGCGGTGTCTCCGTCGCCGGCTCGCGTGAAGCCGACGAGCTCGGGCTCGAACGACGCGAGACGCTTCGCCATGATGGCGGCGGCGTCCGGATTGCGATCGATCAGCACGAAGCCGCGATCGTTCCTCGCGGCGGCCTCGCCGGTCGTGCCGCTGCCCGCGAAGAAGTCGAGGACCACGTCACCCGCGCGCGAGTGCACCTTGAGGAGACGCGAGAGAACGCCGAGCGGCTTCTGGGTCGGATAACCGGTCTTCTCTTTCCCGCTCGTGGGCACGACGGTGTGCCACCACACGTCCGTGGGCGTCTTGCCGATCGCCGCCTTCTCCGCGCCGACGAGGCCGGGCGCCATGTACGGGATCCGATCGATCGCGTCGTAGTCGAAGACGTAGTCGTCCGGATCGAGCGCGTACCAGAGGATCGTGTCGTGCTTCGCCGGCCAGCGGTTCTTCGGACGGCCGCCGTAGTCGTACGCCCAGATGATCTCGTTCACGAAGCGATCGCGGCCGATCAGGCGATCGAGCGCGACCTTGATGTAGTGGACCTCGCGGTAATCGAGGTGCACGAAGAGCGACCCGTTCTCGGTGAGGCAACGGAGCGACGCCTCGATGCGCGGCATGAGGAAAGCCTCGAAGTCGTCGTACGAGTCGGCGTAGGTGCTGCTCGCGATGTGCTCCACGTCGTAGCGGCGTCCGCCGAACCCGCCGCGGTCGCCGCCGTCCTCGCCGGTCGTCCTCGTCGCCTTGATGCGATCGCGCTTCTGGACCTTGCCGGTGTTGAACGGGGGATCGACGTAGATCACCGAAGCGAACGCGTCGGGGAGCGACGCGAGCGCCTCGAGGTTCTCGCCGAGGATGATCTTCTTCACGCGCTCGCAGTATAGAGAGCCAGGTTCGCTTCGAAGTGTTCGAAGAACGCGAACTTCGCCTCGCCGCTCATGCGCGACGCGAGCCCGTCGAGCAGCGTGTGCCAGCCGGCGAACGTCTGCGGCAGGTACTTCGGATCGATGCGCCGGTGCGTGAACGTGAGGAGCACGTCGTCACCGCGCGGCTCGAGCTCGAAGGTGATCTCGGATTTCGCCGCCGTCGCGCCGAGCACCGCGTCCTCCCACGTGTACGCGAGCACGCGCTTCGGCTCGAGGCGCGTGATCGTGCCGTGGACGCCCGGCTTCACCTTGTCGCCGTCGACGATCTTGTCCTTGATCGCGTCCGGCAGGCCGCCGTCGTCCTGCCCGTGATCCATCGTCAGCTCGACCCTGCCGCCCTGGCGCAGGTCCATCGACGCGGCCACAGCGAGCCACGTGGAGAGAAGCTCGGGCTTCGTGAGGTGATCCCAGACGCGATCGATGGGGCCGGGCAGCGTGCGCTCGAAGCGCAGCGTGGTCGGCTCGATCAGGGTGCCCTTCTTGCTCGCTTCGTTCATGGCTTCCTCTTCTTCTTGTCGGGGTGCGTCGTGTCGCTGAGCAGGACGCGCTCCAGCGCGTCGAGCCGGTGGTTCCAGAATTTGCGGACGCTCGAGATCCACGCCTCGAGCTCGTCGAGGCCCTTTGGATCGAGCGAGTAGAGGCGACGCTGCGCATCGACGCGCACGCGGACGAGATGGGCGTCGCGCAGGATCTTGAGATGCTGCGAGATCGCCGGGCCCGTCACGTGGAAGTGTCTGTTGATGTCGCCAGCGGCCATCTCGCCGGTGGCGAGCAGCTCGACGATGCGACGTCGCTTCGGGTCGGCAAGGGCCGTGAAGGTCTCCACGCGGCCTTTATGTAGCCGACACTTAAATTAGTCAAAGCTTAAGTACTGGTCATCCAATCGGGGGACGCTCTTCTCGATGTCCATCCGGGGAACCTTTCCTCGCCAGGCCTGTCATTCACGGCGAGACACGATGCGGGAACGCTGACAGCCCTGGAAAACAGGGCTGAGCGCCGGATCGGTCTCCACACCCCAAACCGTGACCAGGCGTCCGTCCGGACGTCGCGCAAAGAGCTCGCAAAAGCCATGACCACCCACGCCTTCGCACCCCGTTTCGACCTCTCGAACATCTTCATGCCGTCGCGCGACGCTCTCGCGGAGGACACGATCGCGGATGCAGGCGAGCCGTCGTTCGCGCTCGTGAAGAACGGCCCGCCCGTCCCGTCGGACGAGGTCGAGTCGCACGTGGACGCGGTCGAGGTGACGGTGCGCTGGGGTAGCCAGGTGCTCCGCGTCGCGCACCTCGCGAGCGGCAAGAGCTTCTACGTCGGAGACGACGCCGACCTCGCGCTCCCCGAGGACGTGCTCGGCGCGTCGCGCGCTCCGATCGTCGTCGCTCGCGGCGCGGGCACGTACGTCGTCGTCCCGCACGGTGCGCGCGGCAACGTCAGCATGCGCGACGGCAACAGCGAGACGTTCGCGTCTCTCGCGGCGCGCGGCGCGATGCAGGCGTCGAGCGAGCTCCCCGGCGCGACCGAGCTGTCGCTCGCGCACGGTATGTCGGTCACGCTCGAGGTCGGCGCCGAGCGCGCCGACGGCACGATCGGCGAGCCGGTCACGTTCGAGATCGGCACCGTCCGCGCGGGCAAGGTCGCCCCGGTCTCGTTCCTCGCGGCGCTCGCGGGCGGCGCGACGGGGTTCGTCGGTCTCTCGTTCCTCGGTCACGCGGCCATCGTCGCGTCCCTCGCGATGTTCATGCCGAAGATGGCGACGGACGACAGCGACGCGATGGATCGCGATCAGATGATGCTGATGCAGAAGTTCCTCAGCGCGTCGGCCGAGCGCGAGGCCGAGCAGCAGCCGCGCGACACCGCGGCGTCGACCGACCCGGCGGGCGGCGGGAGCACGGGCGAGAAGCACAAGGGGCCCGAAGGCGCGGCCGGAACGAACAAGCCCGTCGAGAAGCCGGGCCACATGGCGATCAAGGGCAACGAAGACAAGTCGCAGCTCTCGCGGCGCGAGGAGCTCCAGACCGCGCAGGCCTTCGGCATGGCGGGCCTCATCGCGTCGTCGATGCCGACCGACCCGAACGCGCCGGCATCACCGTGGTCGAAGGAGATCCTGAAGGGCTCTTCGGTGAAGTCCGCGATGGGTGACATGTTCAGCACGTCGATCGACGACGCGACCGGCACCGGCCTCGGCCTCTCCGGCAACGGCGAAGGCGGCGGCGGCGACGGCGCGGGCGTCGGTCTCGATCACGTGCGCACGATCGGCGGCGGCGGTGGCGGCGCGGGTCCTTCGGGCCTCGGCCCCGGCGACAAGAGCGGCATGGGCATCGGCCACGGCCCCGGCCAGGGCGGTCACGTCGCGAAGGCGCCGAGCATCCGCAACCCGAAGATCGAGTCGAACGGCCGTCTTCCGGCCGAGGTCATCCAGCGCATCGTCCGTCAGAACTTCGGCCGCTTCCGGCTCTGCTACGAGTCGGGCCTCCGCGGCAACCCGGGCCTGTCGGGCCGCATCGCGACGAAGTTCGTCATCGGTCGCGACGGCGCGGTGATGCAGTCGTCGGACGCGGGCTCGGATCTTCCGGACCAGAACGTGGTGGCGTGCGTGGTGCGGAGCTTCAACGGGCTGTCGTTCCCGGCGCCGGAGGGCGGCATCGCGACGGTGACGTATCCGATCGTGCTGACGCCGGGGGAGTGAGG
>JAQBQJ010000570.1 GCA_028287065.1 Labilithrix sp.
GTCGCGACGAACGCGCGCCACGCGACGTGCGGTTCGTCGGCGCCGATCGCCTGCGCGGCCAGCGGCTCGAGCGCGGCCGCCGCGCCGATCCCGAGCGCGAGGCCGGCGAAGCCGATCGAGCGGCCGATCGACGCGCCGCCGAGCTCCGTCGCAGAGACGTGACCGAGCACCGCGACGTCGACGAGCCCGAGCAGCGTGAGCCCGAACTGCGCGAGCGCGATCGGCAGCGCCAGCCGCGCGATCGTCTCGAGCTCGCTTCGCTCTCTTCGCGCGGTGCCCGTGCCGACCAAGGGCGCGCATCCTAGCTCGACAGCCCTCGAGGCCCGAGCGGCTCGCGCGGCTCGGCATCATCTCGCTGCCCTGACGAGGCGCGATTTCCGCACAAAACCCCGCTGCTTCGAGCGCCTACGTCGCCGCACATCGGGCACTGGCGGAAACCGCGTATTGACGCCCGCTGCCGCAGCGCGATGCTGCAGGACGGGGTCCACGCTCGAGCATGTCCACCAAGCCGCGCAGCGAAAAACGGACGATGACCGAGCCCGGTCTCGGGAAGGTCCCGGGCACCGAGCCGCGGCGCACGACGATGCGCGAGCGCATCGGCGAGACGAGCGCCGGCGCCGCCCCCGGCAGTGTCCCGCCGGCGAGCGCGCCGCCGATCAGCGCGCCGCCACCGAGCGGACCGCCGCCGGAGAGCCGCGGCGTGCCGCGCACGATGACGCGCGCGCTCGAGAGCACGCCGCCGGTCGAGAAGAAGGCCAGCAAGCCGCCGCACGACGCGCGCCTCGAGCCGGATGACGAGGGAAGTCCGCGCAGCGAGCGCGGCCGTCGGACGCCGATCGAGGTCACGCAGGTCGACACCAAGCGCATCCCGAAGCAGACGACGCCGAAGCCGCCGCCGGTGAGCCGCCCGCCGACCAAGCCGAACAGCCGGCCGCCGAACAGCCGCGCGGCCGAGCCGCAGCGCCCCGATGCGAGCCGCTTCGCGGCCGAGGAGATCCCGACCGGCCGCCGGCCGATCGCCCGATCGAACCGCATGTCGATCCGCGAGGACAACGTCGGCGTCGCCGCCACGCGCGCCGCGGACGCCGTCGGCGTGGCGACGCGGATGACGCCGAAGCTCGTCAAGACGAGGGCCGAAATCGCGGCCGCGCCGATCGATCATCGCGCCGGCTTCCTGATCGCCCATATCGACGGGGTCACGACCGTCCAGGGCCTCGTCGACATCGCCGGAATGCCCGAAGAAGAGGTCCAGGAAATCCTCGAACGGCTGCGCCGCCTCGGGATCGTCGCGCTCCGCTGAAACTGCTGGAATCCTCGCACGATCCTTAGTAAATCGGGCGCACGCATGCCCACCTTCAAGCTTGACGGCAAGGACATCCCCTTCGAGCCGGGGGACAGCATCATCAAGGCTGCCTACCGCCAAGGCATCGAGATCCCGCACTACTGCTGGCACGCCGGCCTCTCCGCGCCGGCGAACTGCCGCATGTGTCTCGTCGAGCTGAAGCCCGCCGCGAACCAGCGCGCGATGATGCTCGACATCGTCGAATGGGATCCGGTCCTCCAGGACTACAAGAACGTCCAGAAGCCGAAGCTCCAGCCGGCTTGCCAGTATCCCGCGACGGAGAACCAAGAGGTCCTCGCGGACACGAGCAAGCATGTCCTCGAGGCGCGCGCCGGCGTGCAGGAGTTCCTCCTCCTCAATCACCCGGTCGACTGCCCGATCTGCGATCAGTCCGGCGAGTGCAAGCTCCAGGACTACTGGCTCGAGCACCAGAAGACGCCGAAGCGGATGCACGACGAGCCGATCCACAAGCCGAAGGCCGTCGTCTTCGGACCCACGATCGTCTACGACGCCGAGCGCTGCGTCATGTGCACGCGCTGCATCCGCTTCATGGATGAAGTCGCGAAGGATCCCGTCCTCGACATGCGCGAGCGCGGCAACCTGAACGAGATCTTCGTCGCCCCGGGGCGGCAGCTCGAAGGCCACTACACGTTCATGACCGAGCACGTGTGCCCGGTCGGCGCGCTCACCACGAAGGACTTCCGCTTCAAGGCGCGCGTCTGGTTCCTCCGCACCGCGAAGAGCGTGTGCCAGGGCTGCGCGACCGGCTGCAACGCGCATCTCGACTTCGATCCGCGTTCGAACAAGGCGTATCGCTATCGACCGCGCGACAACGAGGCGGTCAACAAGTACTGGATGTGCGACGAGGGCATGCTCTCGTACCGCGCGGCGCACGAGGGCCGCGTGATCGAGGCGCGCATCGGTCGCAAGAAGGCCGGCATCGAAGCCGCGCTCAAGGAAGCGAAGAAGCGCCTCGGCGACGTGCAGAAGGAAGCGATCGCCGTCGTCTTCTCGGCACAGCACTCCCTCGAGGACAACTGGGCGATGCGCGAGCTCGCGCGCGTGCTCGGCTCGCAGGTCGTGTACACGGCCGGCGCCGGCACCGGCTACGCCGACGACATCCTCATCAGCGCGGACAAGAACCCGAACACCGCTGGTGTGAAGGAGCTCGTCCCGGCCGCCAAGAGCTACTCGCAGCTCCTCGACGACATGCGCTCGGGCCGCGTCTCGCACGTGGTCGCGCTCGGCGGCGTCGCGCCGCGGAACGATCCCGAGGACGCGACGGCGCTCGGCATGCTCGGCACGCTCGTCGTCATCGCCGCCCACGAAGGCGCCATCACCGACGCCGCGCACGTCGTTCTCCCCGCGACGTCGTGGGCGGAGCACTCCGGCACGTACGTGAACAAGCAGGGCATCCGCCAGGTCGCGGACAAGGGCCTGCAGGCGCAGGGAGCGTCGAAGCCCGCGTGGGAGCTCATCAAGCTGCTCGCGGCGGCGCTCGGCGTCGACCTCGGCTTCGGGAAGATGAAGGACATCCGCGGCCATCTGGTGGGCGCCGCGGCGAGCACGCGCGACGTCAGCGCAGCGACCCACGACGCGCGCACGACCGCGGCCGGCACCGGAGCACCCTGAGAACATGACGATCACGAGCCTCATCTGGACTGTCGTGAAGATCGCCGTCATGGTCGGCTTCGTCTTCAACGTCGCCGGCCTCTTGACCTGGTACGACCGCCGCGGCGGCGCGATGATGCAGGACCGCATCGGTCCGAACCGCGCCAGCATCAAGATCTTCGGCTTCGAGCTTCGCATCGCCGGTCTGCTCCACACGGCGGCCGACGGCGTGAAGTTCTTCACGAAGGAGGACTTCATGCCGCCCAAGGCGGACAAGCTCCTCTTCAGCCTCGCGCCGATGCTCGCGATGATCCCGGTGCTCGTGCTCCTCGCGGTCATCCCGTTCGGCGACACGATCAGCACCGACCTTCTCTGGAAGCACATCTGCTTCAAGGACGGCGGCGGCGGCCCGGCGATGCTGCCGGTCAACGGCGCGTGCCAGGCCGGCTACACGATGTCGACGGTCTTCCCGGCGGCGCAGCGCTTCGGCATCAGCATGGGCTCGCAGCCCGTCGATCTCGTCGTGACGTCGCTCAACGTCGGCGTGCTCTTCGTCTTCGCGATGGCAGGGCAAGGCATCGTCGGCGCGGCGATCGCAGGCTGGTCGAGCGACAACAAGTTCTCGCTCATGGGCGCGCTCCGCGCCGCGAGCCAGATGGTCAGCTACGAGGTCACGATGGGCCTCACGCTGATCGGCGCGATGATGGTCTACGGATCGCTCCGCCTCGACGACATGGTCCGCTGGCAGGGCGACAACGCGTGGGGCATCTTCGTGCAGCCGCTCGCGTTCTTCCTCTTCTTCGCCGCCGCGATCGCCGAGAGCAAGCGCATCCCCTTCGACCTCCCCGAGGCCGAGAGCGAGCTCGTGTCGGGCTACTTCACCGAGTACTCGGGCATGAAGTTCGGCATGTTCTACTTCGCCGAGTACATGGAGGTCGTCACGAGCTCGATGCTGCTCGTCACGATCTTCCTCGGCGGATGGCAGCTGCCGTTCCTCCATCGCGACGGCCTGCACATCGCGTTCGGCGACACGGTCCTGCTCGCGACGCGCCTGCCGCACATCTGGGTCCTCATCTTCGGGGTCGTCGCGTTCTTCGGGAAGACGCTGTTCCTGTGCTGGATCCAGGCGTTCATCCGCTGGAGCTTGCCGCGCTTCCGGTACGACCAGCTCATGAAGCTCGGCTGGACGGTGCTCCTGCCCGCGTCGCTCGCGAACATCTTCGCGACCGGCATCGTGTGGCTCGCGCTGCAGCGTGGCGGTGACAACGCCGCGTCCTTCATGAAGGTCGCCGGCGACGTCACGCAGGGCATCGTGGCCCTCGCGATC
Organism: Labilithrix sp.; assembly: GCA_028287065.1. Taxonomy (GTDB): domain Bacteria; phylum Myxococcota_A; class Polyangia; order Polyangiales; family Polyangiaceae; genus Labilithrix. The sequence goes on from JAQBQJ010000570.1 coordinate 4,281, forward strand.
ACCGCCCTCCTCATCTGGATCGTCGTCGGGCTGCTCCGCACGCGTCTGCTCCGCGAGCAGATCGTCGGGTCGAGCGCGAAGTTCGCGTCGGCCGCCGGCGGAACGAAGACGTCCCCGATGCAGGCCTGATAGCTCGTCGTTTCGCAGAAGAACGAGGCCGTAGCTGCGCCGCGTAGCGCGAGGCCTCGATGAGCTGCCCAGCGTGCGCTGACGCACACGAAGCAAGCGCGGCGGTGCGCGCTCCTTGCGGCGTTCGGCCCTTGTAGATCGACGGGACGTGAGCTGTCGCGCGTTCGAGCGCTTCGGTACGCCCTTCGCATAGTGCGGCGTGATCCTCATTCCAGAACGGAAGGAACGCCGATGAACAAGTCGAGCACGAACAGTTCGTCGTCCACGCGCGCGCAGAGCGAGCAGGACGGCAAGATCGTGGACCAGGCCAAGCAGGCCGTCACCCACGTTGCCAGCAACGTCGCCGAGCAGGCGCGCGAGCAGGTCAACACTCAGTTCGACACGCGCAAAGACAAGGCCGTCCAGACGATGGGTAACGTCGCGTCCGCGATCCGCGAGACCAGCGACAAGCTCAAGGGCGTCGGCCCGCTCGGCGACGTCGCAGGGCGCGCCGCGGACAGCATCGAGAACGTCGCCCAGTTCTTCGAGGGCAAGCAGATCGGCGAAGTCGTCCGCGACGTCGAGCGGTTCGCTCGCCGCGAGCCGGCGCTCTTCCTCGGTGCGGCGTTCGCGCTCGGCCTCATCGGCGGTCGGTTCCTGAAGAGCTCGGCACCGCGCCGGAGCGACGCGGGCCCCGACGCGCGCGGGGCCGCGGGCGGCAGCGTGAGCGGCATGAGCTACGACCGCTACGGAGAGGCCTACGGCTCGTCGTACGGCGAGGGCACCTACGACGACAGCTTCCTGTCGGACGACGATCTCGAGGACGACGTCGAGTCGTACCGCTTCGAGCAGCAGCAGCAGCGCGCAGGCCGCATCACCCAGCCTCAGGGGTCGCGTTCCTTCAGCGGATCCCAGAGCAGCGGTAGCTCCTACGGCGCGTCGCAGGGCTCGTACGGCTCTTCGCAGAGCACGTACGGCGGCTCGTTCGGCACGTCGCAGGGCTCGACGGCGCAGGCTTCGACCACGCCGTCCGGGTCCGGTACCTCCGCGACACCTTCCATCACGAGCACCGGCGGCTCGACGCCCGGCTCCACGCCGAACGGCGTGAGCAAGAGCGGCAGCGGCGGTAGCCAGGGAAGCGTGTGATGCAGGAGGTGATGGTCACCGGCCAGCGTTCCCTGGGCGAGCTCTTCTCGGAGCTCGCTCAGGAGACCGGCACCCTCGTCCGCAAGGAGGTCGAGCTCGCGAAAGTCGAGATGACCGCCAAGGCGAAGGTCGCGGGCCGCGACGCCGCTCTCGTCGCTGGTGGAGGATCGATCGTGGCGCTCGGCGCCATGGCGTTGATGGGCGCCCTGATCCTCGCGCTCGGAACCTTGATCCCCCTGTGGGCCTCCGCGCTCATCGTCGGGGCAATGGTCACCATCATCGGCGGCGTGCTCGTCGCCATGGGCATTCGCGCGTTCAAGGGCCTCGACGCGGCCCCGCGCCAAACAATCGAGACTCTGGAGGAGGACAAGCGATGGCTAAGAGAACAAGTGAGTCGTTGACCGCGCCGAACGGGAGTCCCGCAATCGATCAGACTGCAGCGATCCGTGGCGATATCGAGCGCACGCGCGGGGACATGTCCCGCACGGTGAACGAGATCGAGGAGCGCCTCAGCCCGGCTCACCTCAAAGAGCAGGTCGCGAACGTCACGTCGGGCGTCAAACAGGACATCGAGCAGAAGGTCGCCGACCTCAAGGAGTCCGTCATCGGGAATTACCACGAGACGAAGGACCACTTGAAGGACGACCTCGGGCGCGAGCTTCGCGGCGCGAAGCACATGGTCTCGGATGAAATCACGCATGCGCGGACCGCGGTCCACGATGCCACTGTCGGAAGGGTTGAGCACATGGTTCACGATGCACGCGATACGGTCACCGATGCAGGGTCGAGCGTCCTCGACACGATCAAAGCCAACCCGATCCCGGCGGCGCTCATCGGCGTCGGCCTCGGCTGGCTGATCTTCGGCGCACGCAACAGTGGCTCTTCGGAGCGCACCATGCGTCCCTACCGGCTTTCGGGAGGCGGGAGCAACGAGCGCTACGGCTACGGCTACGACGCGAGCTACGGCTACGCGGAGGGCCGTGACGAAGAGAGCTTCGGCCGTGGTCCGCGTCGCGCGATGCGCCGGGGCCAGCGCGCGGTCGACGACGCGATGCACTCGGCGGGCGAGGGGGTCTCGAACGTCGGTCATCGCGTGCAAGAAGGCGCGAGCCATCTCGCCGAAGGCGCACAGCAGACGGCCCACGACGTGGGTCAGAAGGTGAGCCACCTCGCGCACGATGCCGAGCATCGCGTCGAGGAGCTCGCCGGCGGCGCACGCGATGCCGCGGTGCACTTCGCCGGCGACGCGCGCATGCGCGGCCGTCGGGTGGTGCGCGGCGCGGGTCGTCAGATCCGCCGTGCGGAGCAGACCGTCGAGTCGACGCTCCGCGAGAACCCGCTCGCCATCGGCGCCGTCGCGATCGCGATCGGTGCAGCGATCGGCCTCGCGCTCCCGCACACGCGCGTCGAGGACGACTGGATGGGCGACACGAAGGACCGCCTGCTGAACCGCGCCGAAGGCATGGCGGGCCAGGCGATCCATCGCGCCGAAGAGGCGGTCGGCCAGCTGACGTCGGCTCAGCAGGGCCAGGGCCAGGACGACAAGCAGGGCCAGCAGGGCCAGAGCCAGGACAAAGGCCAGGAGTACAAGAATGGCCTCAGCAATGGTGTGACGGGCAAGTCCCAGGCGGTCTGAGCAACCTCACCCCAACCCCTCTCAACCTCACCAAAGCCCCTCTCCCGAAGCGGGAGAGGGGCTTTTCTTTGAGCGGTTCTGGGGTAGAGTGGCCCCCAAATGGCTCGCGCATTTCCGAAGAAGCCGCCCGCTCCTCTCAACGCGACACCGCTCGCGTACGCCGAGAGGACCGCCGCCGTGCAGTCGTATCTCCCCGAGATCTTCAACGGCCTCGGCGCGACGATGAGCCACTTCTTCAAGAACACCCGCGACATGATCCGCGGCACGCGTCCCGATCCCGTCACGGACCGCTGGGCCGAAGGCATCACGACGATCAGCTATCCGGAGCAGAAGCGCCCGTACCCGGAGCGCTTTCGCGGCGTGCACCGCCTCACCACGCGCGACGACAAGAGCGTGCGCTGCGTCGCGTGCCTGTGCTGCTCGACGGCGTGCCCCGCGCAATGCATCTACATCGAAGCGGGCGAGTATCCCGAAGGCGACAAGCGCCGCGGCTACGAGCGCTATCCGGTGAAGTTCGTCATCGACGAGCTGCGCTGCATCTTCTGCGGGTTCTGCGTCGAGGCTTGTCCGTGCGACGCCATCCGCATGGACACCGGCGTGCACGCGGCACCCTACGACTCGCGCGATCAGTTCATCTACACGAAGGACCTCCTCCTCGGCATGACGGCTCGCGACGGCAGCCGCGAGACCGCGAACCCGCGGCACGAGCCCGGCGATCCGACGCATCCCGGCCTCACGCGCGAGCACGCACAGCACTGAATGACGGCGACCGACTCGGCTTCGGCGAACCGTGCTTCGCACGGGTACCAGACGAGAGCGTGATGTGGTGGATCTGAGCGGCCGCGCGCAGGGGTATCGCGGTGCGGCCGTTCGCTGCCCGGGGTGCGCCGAGCCGATGACCGTCGAGATGCTCGCCGAGGCCGAGGTCGACGTCTGCGGTGCGTGCGGCGGCATGTGGGTCGACTGGTTCGACGGCGAAGTGAAACGCGTCGCGACCGAGGTCCTCGCAACCGAGTCCGAGCGCGCGTCGCGTCCGATCCCGCAGACGAGCAGCCTTCGCAACGAAGCCTTCGCGACCGGCGCGTGCCCTCGCTGCACGCGTCAGCTCGCCATCGAGCGCTATGTCGTGAAGGCGGACGTCCGCGGCTCCGGCGGAGACCGCACGTCGGTCTCGACGACCACGGGCGCGGACCTGCTGCGTTGCGAGGAGTGTGCAGGCGTGTTCGTCCCGCGCACGAGCGCAGGCTTGCTCGCCACGCTTCCGGCCGACGAGGACGAGTCGAAGCCGCCGTCGTCCGCCGTCGGTCCTGCCGTGCTGGAACCGCTGCCGTGGCAACGCTTCATGGCGCTCGTTCGCAGGCTCATCGGGCTCGGCAGCGACTGATTGCCGGTACGAGCGATGCACGATGCGCGGCTTCGAGTCGGAGGCAAGAATGAAGGTGCGGATCAGCCTGGTCGTCGTGCTCGTCCTCGCGAGCTGCAGCACGACATCGAGCCGGACGTCGACCCTCGAGCTCACGTCGGCGCCCTACGCCTCGAACGCCTCGAACGTCTCGAACGACGAAGCCGCTCTGCAGGTGATGACCGCACGCTGTGATCGTGCCATCCAATGCAAGAACGTCGGCTCGCGGCGCGCGTTCGTGAATCGCGACAGCTGCGCGGAAGAGCTCGGCCGCGAGGTGCAGGCGGAGCTCCGTCACAAGGAGTGCGCCGGCGGTGTCGACCGCAACCGTCTCGCGACCTGCCTCGGCCTCGCACGACACGAACGCTGCGGGAGCGTCCTCGATTCGGTCGATCGCGAGACGAGCTGCCGTCGCGACACGCTGTGTCCTCCTTGAGCGGGATCAGAACACGCGAACGTCGCGGCTCGAGACCTCGCGCAGCAGCTTCGCGGCGCGCCACCCGTGCTCGGAGTCGGCGATGTCCGAGAGGCTGATCACACCGACGGGACGGTCGCGCGCGTCGACGCAGACGATACGCCACTTGAAATAGCGCTCCATCAGCTGCTCCGCGGCCTCGAGCGGATCGCTCGGACGGCACGTGATCGGGCCGGTGGACATGACGGCGAGCACCGGAACATCGGGGGAAAGGCGCTCGGCGAGCACGCGCGTCGTGAGGTCGCGGTCCGTGATCGTCCCGACGACGCGCCCGTGCGCGTCGCACACCGGAAGGAAGCCGACGCGCCGTGTGCGCATGCGGCCCGCGACGTCTGCGACGGCGTCGTCGGTCGAGCATCGCTCGACCTTGTTCATGACATCGCTGCAGCGGATGAGATGTCCCTTGGCGTGCATCGTCGTGCCCGGTGTCTTGCAGAGCACATGCCCCGCTCCTGTCAGCGAGAGCAGAGGACTCGTGCCCTGTCGTCGAGAGCAGAGGCGTCATGGGCAGTGCGGCACTGGGCATCAATGATGCACGCCGGTCGCTCCATGTCGTCGCTCGCCGAGCAGCAGAGCATCGAGCGGTTCCGGTTCGTCGATCGGCGCGACGCCGGCCGGCGTCTCGCGGGGCTACTCGCCGAGTATGCCGGGCGGAAGGACGTGGTCGTGCTCGCGCTCCCGCGTGGCGGAGTACCGGTCGGCTACGAAGTCGCAAAGCGCTTGGGCGTGCCGCTCGACGTTTTCCTCGTCCGCAAGCTGGGGTTTCCCGATCACAGCGAGCTCGCAATGGGCGCGATCGCCTCGGGTGGCGTGTGCGTTCTGAACGAAGACCTCGTCCGTCAGGCCGGCATCACGCAGCGCGAGGTCGCGAGCGTCGCGGCGCGCGAGGCGCAAGAGATCGCACGTCGCGAGCGGGAGTATCGCGGTTTGCGGCCCGCGCTCGATCCGCGCGGCCTGACCGTGATCCTGGTCGACGACGGGCTTGCGACCGGTGCGACCATGCGGGCAGCGGCCGCGGCCATTCGTGCGAAGCAGCCGGCGCGCATCGTCGTCGCCGTCCCGGTAGCAGCGGTCGAGAGCTGCGAGGAAATGAAGGCCGTCGCGGACGAGGTGGTGTGCGCGTTCACGCCGGCTCCGTTCCATGCCGTCGGGCTGTGGTACGACGACTTCACGCAGGTCACCGACGAGGACGTCGCCGACCTCCTCGCGCGTGCACGAGCCATGCATGCAGGCGCGTCATGAGCGCGCAGTCGCATCCCAGCGCTGTGGAGAGCTATCTCGTCCGCGTCGACACGCCCGGCGCCAGTCTCGAAGGGCAGCTCGCGATGCCTGCCGAGCCACGCGGCGTGGTCCTGTTCGCGCACGGGAGCGGGAGCAGCCGTCACAGCCCGCGGAACAAGTTCGTGGCGCAGGCGCTGCGCGAGGACGTGAGCGTGGGGACGCTGCTCATCGATCTGCTGAGCGCGGCCGAGGACGCCATCGACGCGCGTACGGCGCGCCTCCGGTTCGACATCGGGTTCCTGGCGTCGCGGCTGATCTCGATCTGCGACTGGCTCGCGACGGACAGGCGAACGCACAACATGCCGCTCGGCCTTTTCGGTGCGAGCACCGGCGCGGCGGCCGCGCTGATCGCGGGTGCGGAGCGTCCGGACGACGTCGCAGCGATCGTGTCACGAGGTGGGCGACCGGATCTGGCGGGCGCAGCAGTGGCCCGTGTGCGCGCGCCGACGCTGCTGATCGTGGGCGGCGACGACGTCCCGGTGCTCGACCTGAACCGTCAAGCGATGCAGAGGATGAAGACCGTGTGCGAGCTGACGGTGATCCCGAACGCGGGCCACCTGTTCGAGGAGCCGGGCAAGCTCCTCGAGGTCTCGCGCCGCGCGTCCGCGTGGTTCAACCAACACCTCCCCGGGCTGGACGACCGCGACGAACCGCGAGGCTGAAGACCGAGACGAGAGAACCGCCATGACGCCAAGCCGCCAAGGCGCCATGAGAAAGGGATTTTGCGCGCTTCGCGCGAGAGATTCGCGTGAGAGCAGAGATGCTTCTCTCCCGCGCGAAGCGCGGCAAATGCATGTCTCATGGCGGCTTGGCGGCTTGGCGCCTTGGCGATGAATTCTCGCTCAGAGCAGCTCGAGGAACGACTTCAGGGATCGCTTTTCCGCTACCGAGAGGGCCGTGCTGTTCGCCGGCGTGGTGCCGTGGAGCGTCCTCGCCGGCGTGAAGCGGAGGCGCGACAGGACTTCGTCCAGCGACTTCGCCGAGCCGTTCGTGAAGTACGGATATTTCTTGTAGAGGCGGCGGAGGGAAGGGGTACGCGCGCCTTCCTCGTGCACGTACGGGACGACGCCCGTCTTCTCGTAACCCGCGCTGCCCCACACGATCGGGGCTGCATCGCTCGTCACCAGCGATTCCCAGCGCTCGAACGGGACCTGCGTCGACACGTCGTCCGCCGACAGGCGCGCGGCATGGCAGCTCTCGCACTTGTCGCGGAACAGCGCTGCGCCCTCGCGCTCCGTGTCGTCGAACGTCCGGGGCACGCGGCTCGCGACGGACGAGCTCGGGCGATGCGAGAGCTCGATCAGGAACCGCATCAACGCACGACGCAGCTCCAGAGGCTCGACGCGCTCGCGCACGCCGATGTGCTCGAGCCACGCGTGATCGCGCGGCTCCACCGCGAAGAACGGATCCGTCGAGCTGCCCGCGCCCGCGACGCGGAACTCCGCATGCGAGACCGTCGACAGATCGGGATCCAGCGCGCGCGAGAAGTACGGCCTGTTTCCGACGAGCCCGACCAGCGGCTTCGTCGTAGCGTGGATCTCCTCACGCCCCGTGTGATGCGTTCGCCCGTCCACGTAACCCTCGAAGTGGCACGTCTCGCACGTGAAGCGGCTCAGCGCGCCGGTGCTCGTGTTCTTCGGCGCCATGAGTGACGTGAAGAAGAGCGCCTCGCCGAGACGCGACGCCGCGCTCCGCACCGGCTCGGCAGGGCCCGGCGCGACCGGGACCACCCGTACGCCATGCTCGCTGCGGAGGACCCACGCGTCGAGCAACGGATCGGCCATCACCGTCGTGCTCGCCGAGCGCTCGAGCGCACGGATTCCCGGCACGAGCGCGACGGTCGCGATCGCAGGTGCACGCCCGCGCGGGCCCGCGCCGCGGACGCCGATCGTCACGCCGGTTGCGCTGCCGTAAGCCGTCGCGAGGAGCTCGACATGCTCCGCATCCGCCGTCTCGATCGCGATCGCTTTGGGCGTGACCACGCCGTGCTCCGAGACGTTGACCGACGCGAGCTTCTCGACGATTGCATCATGCACGCGATACACGAACGCGAACGAGTCGATGTATCCGAAGAAGCCGCTCGTGCGATCGAGCGGATGGTCCTCGACGCCGCCCGCCGCGATGACGAGACCCGTGCTCGTCTCACGTGCATCGAAGCCCCACATCGGTCCGTCGTGGGTGATGCGTAGCGGCTCGCGCGCGAGCGGCACGCCGAGCGCGTCCGTCTCCAGCACGAACAGCGTGTGCTCGAGCGTGGCGTTGACGACCACGTGCCTCGCCGTGGCGATCACCTGCACGGCGCCGTGCCCCACGGGATGGCTCGCAACGGCCGGCGATCCGCGATCCGACGCACCGAGCGCGAGCTGCAGGAGCTGCCCGCCGCGCTCGTCGAGCGCCCACACCACACCCGCAGGAGACACCGTCACGTCGCGAAGGCCGAGCACACCAGGGATGCGCACGTCGCCGAGCGGCTCGAGCGAATGCCCGCGCACCGCGAAGCGTCCGAGCATCGGCGACAGCTCCGACGCGACGAGGATCTCGCCATTTTTCCCGACCGCGAGGCCCGTCGGAGAGCGCGGCACGGACACGCGAGCGAGCTCGTGGAGCTCATCGTCCAGCAGCACGAGGGCCGCGCGACCGCGAAGGATTCCGACCCAGCCCGAAGCGACACGCCGGATCGACCACGGGTCCGCGCCCATGCCGGTCTCGGCGCTGGGCGGCCTCTCGAAGTCGAACGAGCGGCGCGTCTCCTCCTCGAAGGGGCGCAGATCGGCGATCGGATCCGGCGGCGGGGACACAGCCGACGGTGCTGCGGAAGGCGCGGCCTTGGTCGCATCCGACGACCGCGCGCTGCACGCCGTCGCGAGCCCGAGGGCTAGGAGCGTGCGCAGCGTGGAGAGCGCGCGTCTCCCGACCTCGCGTTGCGACGTCGGGAGACGAGGACGACCCTTCTCGCTACCAGCCGCCACTCTTCGCGGGAGCCGCGGCGCTGCCGCCGGCGGATGCCGTGGTTGCGGTGGTCGGCTTCGCGCCGGCGTCCCCGCTTGCGGGATCCGGCTTGGCGCTGTCAGGGCAGCCGAGGAGCGCGAACGGGATTGCTGCCGCGACGAACATCTTCAGGATTCGCATGAGGCCTCCGATAGCAGGCGACGATATACGCTTTTCGCCGCGAGCAGGAGTTTCAGCGCGTGAACGTGCCGGTCTGCTTTCCCATCTCCACGACCTGCAGGTTCGGGACGAGCGGACCGAGCTGCGGGCCGTCGGCGAGACCCGGCTTCTGCTCCTTGCCCATCGCGCGGACCCAGTATGGCGGGAGGTTGCGGAAGAGGAGCCGCGCCGTGAACGTGCCGCTGCGGACCCGCTGCGGAAGAGGAATCGAGTAGTTGTACGTCTTGCGCTGGTTCGGACGGAGCGGGCCCATGTTCGCCTTGTCGAAGGGCCTCTGCCTCGCGACGCCGCCGCCGGTGAGGAACTGCAGGTACGTCTCGTTGCCCTCGCGCGACTGGATGAGGACGTTGTCGCCGCCCTCGTCCTTCTTCGGCTGGCCGATGCCGTCGGCCTCGACGGCGATCTTGTCGACGAGCTTCAGCTGGATGTTCACGAGCTGGTTGTCGACCTCGCGGCAGCCCTGCACGAAGACGCGGAGCGGGTTCTTCGTCTCGCCGAACGTGCCGTCGTCGCACAGATCGTCGTCGTTCTTCGCGAGCACGCCGGACTGAAAGATCGTCTGCCCGCCGTCCTTCACGACGAGCTCGATCCACATCTGACGTGCGAACGCGAAGCCGGTCGGGAGGTTGTGACCGGTCTGGTTCTGGATCGCGAAGCGGACGTTGAGGTTCTGACCGGCGACGTTCACCGTGTCGACGGTGAACGCCGCGGCGCTGGCGAGCAACGCCGCGCGCTTCGGCTTCTGCGGATCGCGCTTCGCCACCGTGTCGAGCGGGTAGTCGACGCCCACGAAGCCGTGGTCGTGCACCTGCCGCCTCGGCGGGTTGTAGTCGACGGTGAAGGGCGCCACCGCGCCGTCCGCCGCGGCCTTCACTCCGGGCATCACCGGCATATGGCACGTGACGCAGTTCCCGGTGCCGCCGCCGCGCTGGTACTCGCGGTACTCGTCGAACGTCGTCTGGAGGACGAGGTCGACGCCCTTGACGATCTTGGGGTCCTTGTCGCGGTTCAAGTTGACGTTGTGGCAAGTCGCGCAGAGCTTCTCGGGCTCGGCGAAGAGCGGGCTCTTGTTGCTGCGGTGGTACGCGTTGCCGACCGGGTTCTCGAGGCGCGCGAAGTAGCGATCGCCGCGCACGAGCTGCTCCTGGTACGCGAGCGCGCTCCCACCCGCGCCCGGCGCGACCGCCTCGTTCATCTGGTGGCAGGCGACGCACTCGATGCCCTCGATCTGCTTCGGGCCCTTCAGCGGGAGGAGGTCGCCGTCGGTCACGGCCGCGACCGCGGGGCCGTGGCAGTTGATGCACATGCGTCGCGGATCGGGCGTCGCGGCGCCCTTCAGCGAGTGGCGCATGTCGAGGTTGTTCTGCACGACCGTGAGCGGGCTCGTGAGCGCATGCGCGTGCATCGAGTCCTGCCACGACGCATAGATCGCCGTGTGGCACGACTGGCAGTCCTGCGACGGCTTGAAGACGGCGAGCGGACCCTCTTCGGCGATCGCGATCGGGACGATCTTCCGGTGCACGTCGAACGCGCCGAGGATGTGGAAGAACAGCGCGAACAGGAACATGAACGCGAGCGGCACGTGCACGATCCGCCAGAACTGCAGCTTCTTCGTGAAGGCCTGCTGCAGCGGCGGACGGGCGAGCGCACGGCGCCGGCTCTGCGCGAGCTGGACGATCTCGTCGATCAGCGCGCGCTCTTCGGGCGCGACCACCATGCTCGCGAGCTGCGCGATCTCGTGAGGCGGCAGGTCACGCGCGAGGAGCGCCTCTTTCAGGCGCTGGAGCTCCGGTGACTTGCCGGCGGTGAGCTTCTCGATCTCGAGCTGCTGCTCTTCGGCACGGTGGAGCGCGCCCTCCTTCGAGTAGTTCAGCGTCGCGGCCGCGGCCTTCGGGGGCACGACCACGTATGCGAGCCGCCAGAAGATGCCCGAGCCGGCGATCACGGAGAAGAGGAGGAAGAGGAGCTTTCCGCTCGTGAACGACGCGCTCAGCAGGCCGAAGCCCGCGTGCAGCATCGCCGCGAGCACCGCGAGCAGGCCGAAGTACACGTGGGCCCAGAGCCACGTCATCATCGTCGCGCCCGTCACGTTGCGACGCTTGCGCGCCGAGTACCACATCGTGAGGAACACGAAGAGGAGCGAGAGCAGCCCCATCAGGATGCCCGTCGCCGTGTAGCCGCGGATGTTCGGCCCGAACCGGAGATCGTTGACGCTCGAGAGGAAGCCCGTCGCGAAGAGCAGCGTCGTGACGATCAGGATGAAGCCGACGAACATCCCGAGCAGCGCCCACGGCCAGTGGCGCTCGAAGGTCGTGACGGGTCGTTCGAGTCGAGGCTTGGCCACTAGCTCAGTACCGATTCGCCGACGTCGCGAGGCTCTGGGTTTCGAGTGACTTCATCGGGTCGATGCGGAACATCGCACCGACCGGGCACGCCGTCACGCATGCGTAATCCGGATAGCTCGCGCACAGGTCGCATTTCACGGCCAGGCGGCGCGTGCCGGGCTTCAGCTCGTCTTGCGCCTCTTGCTTCGCGCGGAAGCCGAGCACGCCCATGAGGCGGAGGAGGAAGCTCTCTTGCGGCTTGTCGACGGGGTGCATGCGGATGTTGCCGTACGGGCATCGCTCCGCGCACGCACCGCAGCCGATGCAGTTGTCCTCGACGATCGTGATCTCGCCGCTCGGCATGCGCACGATGCCGTTGACGCTGCAGAGGAGACACACCGGGTCCTCGCAGTGCCGGCACGCGGCGGGGAAGAGGAAGTTCTCGACCTGCAGACCGCGGAGCGCGAGGCGACTGTACTTGTGACGGCGCCCGCACGCGTCGACGCAGTTCTGGCAGTTCACGCACTTGTTCTGATCGACGACGAGGACCTCGTGTCCTGCGGCGAGGCCCTTCTCGACGAGGACCTCCGTCGACATCGCGAGCTGCGTGCCAGGCTGCTTCGGGCCGCCGGCGGGGACCGGCATGAACGTGTTGTCGCGTGCGACGCGCTCGGCGGTCTGCGCGCCGCCCTCGAGGACCGCGCGCGCTTGCGGATAGCGACCGAGCACCTTGAAGAGGTGATCTCCGGGGATGCGAATGACCTCGGAGCGCGTGGTGGCGGTGACCGAGAACGGCGAGAACTTCTCGCCCATGAGCAGGCCGGTGAGGCCGAACAGATCGCCTTCGCGGAAGTAGACGAGCGCGCGATCCTTCGTGGTGCCCTCGACGCGCCGGCTGACGCGCATGAAGCCCGTCTTGATCAGGTACGCATCGTTGGGCTTCGTGCCTTCGCGGAGGATGGTGTCGCCGGCCTTGAGCGTCTTCAGCTCCGCCTTGTCGAGGAGCTCGGTGATCGCCTGCTCGGGCAGCGCGCTGAGCACGGTCGGCGTGCGCGCGTAGGTCCAGAGCGCGCGACGGCGGTACAGCTCGTCCATCGTCTCCTTGAAGGAGGCCGACGTGGACATGAGGCGCGCGACGGCCGCCTTCGGCAGCTCGAGGACGAGCGACTGCGCCATCGCGCGGACCGTGTACGGCTCCGGCTGATCGGCCATGACGGCCATCTCGCCGAAGAACGAGCCCTCGCCGAGCACGAGGATCTGCACCTGGCGTCCGCCGGGTCCGCGGATCGACTGCTCGAGCGCGCCTCCGAGCAGGACGCAGAGGCGATCGTAGAACTCGTTCTCCTTGCAGAGCACCTCGTTCTGCGCGAGCTGACGGAGCGTCGCCTTGAGGAGGAGCGCGCGGAGATCGGTCTTCGCGGCGCTCGCGAAGAGGGGCACCTCACCGACGCGCTGCGCGAGCGCATCGAGCGTCCATCCCGAAGGGACGACGCGCGCGCCGACCTGCAGCATCAAGGCGAAGTTCGGGACGCGATCCTCGACCTTCATCTTGTTGTAGAGGACCATGTCCGCGCGGCTGAGGTCCGCGGGGCACGCCGGCACGCACTGCCGGCACTGCGTGCACGCAGTGAAGAACTCCGCGGCGCGCGGGTTCGTGATGACGGGAAGGTGAACGGCGGCGTTCAGCTCCGCGATCGTGACGAGCTTCGCTTGCGGAAGCGGGCACGCGAGCATGCAATCGTTGCAGCCGATGCACGCCATGACGTCGCTCTCGGCCTTGAAGGCGAGCGCCTCGCGTGACTCCATCATGCGGTGGCCTCGAACAAGAGAGCGACGTTCTGACCGAGAATGAGCACGTCACCATTATGCAGCTTGAAAGGCTGCGGGCCGAGCTGCTGGCCTCGGCACGAGGTGCCCGTTCGTGAGCCGAGGTCGCGTGCGTAGAACCCGTCGGCGTGTCGCATGATCTCGACGTGACGAGGACCGAGACGCGGGTCCGGCAGCACGAGCGTGGAGTGCTGCGGATGACTGCCGATGACCGTGACGTCGGCGAGCTCCGCGACCGCGCCTTGTCCGGGCCCTTGGCGCACCGAGATCCGCGCACGTCCGCGGTTCGAGCCCGGCATCGGGTTCGAGCCCGGCACGCCAGGGATCTGCGACGGGTGATGCTGCGGAGGGATCTGCGATGGATGATGCCGAGGGGGGATCTGCGACGGCCCGCGCGCGGGTGCGCCGTACGGTGGAGCTTGCGGCGACGCGTACGGTGGAGCTGACGGCGAGTGCGCGTAGGGAGGCGCGCCCGGCGGCGCCGACGGATGATGCATCGGCTCCGCGCGCGGTCCGTACGCAACGCT
>JAQBQJ010000326.1 GCA_028287065.1 Labilithrix sp.
GTGAGGTGATCGCGGAAGGCCCAGACCGAGCCAGGATCGGTCACCTTCGCGTCTTTGCCCATCTCGGCGCTGAACAGCGACTCGGCCATGGGGGTGACGTACTCGTGCGAGAAGCGCACGTCGGTGCGCGCGAAGAACGCGTCGCCCGGCTTCACCGCCGTGACGCCGGTGACGCCCGAGCGCGCGTCGGCGATCACGTGCGCGGCGAGGATCTTCTCGCAGAGCGTCATGGGCCGCGCGGGAGTCGTGATCGCGGGCGGCGTGGTCTCGCCGGCGAGCCGCGCGCGGTTGTACGCGAACAGGCCGCCGTGCTCGACGATGCTCGCGCTGATCGGGTCGAGGCCCTTCGTGAACTCGGAGACCGGGATCGCCTCGCCGGCGTTGATGCGGTCGATGAGCCCGAAGTCCGTCGAGGTGAGCAGGCCGATGTTCTGGGCGTTCTGGCGGTAGATCTTCTCGATGCTCTTCGCGATGACGAGCTGCACGCCCGCCTTGAGCTCGCTGTACGGCGCGGTCTCGCGGCTCGAGCCGCAGCCCTTCGAGATGCCGCTGACGATGACGCCGAAGCCGCCGGCCTTGATCGCGTCCTTGCCGATCTTGCCGCCGCGCAGGCCGACGAGGCAGTAACGCGCGAGCGTCTCGTCGTAGTAGTAGCAAACCCATCCCGGCGTGAGCTCGTCCGTCGAGATGTTCGAGACGAGCGGGCGCTCGGGGTCGAACGCGAGATCCTCTCCTGCGAGCTGCTTCTCGAGCAGAGCCGTGTCTTCGGTGACGTAGAAGATACGTCCCTGGATGCGACGTGACGCGTTCGGACGCGGACCAAGAGTGCTCGCGGGCGTGTCCATGATGTCCAAAAGGATTAGCACGGGTGCGTGCGCGTTCCGATGGCGCCCGCGACGGTATTCGCGGTAAATCGCAAGCGCCTTGTCCGTTCGCCCCGACGCCACTTCCATGACCGTGTGCGTCGTGACGACGAGCTACCCGTCGCACGACGGAGACCCGGCCGGGCACTTCGTGAAGGCGGAGGTCGAGGAGCTGGAGCGCGCCGGCCACCGCGTGACCGTCGTGACGCCCCGCGCGGGCGGCGCATTCGGCTGGCCGGGTGCGGCCTTTCGACTCCGCGAGAAGCCTTGGCGCGCGGTCGAGACCGCCACCTGGATGGTGCGTGCCGCCGCGGAGGTGCGCGCCGCGCGCCCCGACAAGATCGTCGCGCACTGGAGCGTGCCCTCGGCGTTTCCGGTGGTGACCTCCGCGGGAGCGAACGGCTTCGCCGGCGTGCCCCTCGAGATCGTCTCGCACGGAGGCGACATCAGGCTGCTCGCCGCGACGCCCCAGGCGATCCGCCGCGTCGCGATGAAGCAGCTGCTCGGTCGTGCGAAGGCCTGGCGCTTCGTCTCCGCGCCGCTGCTGGAGAAGCTCACGGAGTGTCTCGACGAAGCGGACGCCGAGAAGGTCCGCGCGATCGCGACGATCGCGCCGAGCCCCCTCGCGATGCTCGACGTCGACGCCGAGGTCCGCGCGCGTCGCTCGACGCTCGGCGCTCGTCCTCTCTACGTGTGCGCGGGTCGCCTCGTGCGCAGCAAGCGCGTCGATCGCGTCATCGACTACGTCGCGGGCCAGCGCGCGGAGAAGCCGATCCTCGTCGTGATCGGCGACGGACCGGAGCGCGAGCGCCTCGAGAAGCTCGCGCAGCGCTGGCAGATCGACGTGCGCTTCCTCGGCAACACGCCGCGTCGCGAAGCCCTCGCGTGGATCGGCGCAGCGGACGAGCTCGTGCACGCGTCGATCGCCGAAGGCATGTCGACCGTCGTTCGCGAGGCCGAGCAGCTCGGCGTCAAGATCACGGTCCTCTGAAGCCGCTCACAGCGGCGCCTCCAGCATGCGCAGGGCCGCGAGCTCGTCGACGACGGCGCTGACGAACGCTTCGACGACCTTCCGTCCCTTCTCGCGTGTCGCGAGCGTGGGATCGCCCCACGTCCCGCTCGGCGAGTAGGTGCCCGGCCCCTCGGGATGCCGCGTGAGGCCGCCCGTGCCCTTCGTGCTGTAGTCCTTCACCGCCTTCGTCATGTCGACGCGATCCGGCGCGAGCACGAGCATGATCGACGTCTCGATCTCGTCGGCGTGCGTGCCGCCTTCTTGCTCGCTGACCTCGCGCTCGATCGGCGCGAGCGCCGCGAGGACGTCGGTGTAGCGGAATACGATCCCCTCCTTCGCGAGCTCGATCGCCGCCGGCTCGAGCGCACGCACCGTCGAAACGCCGGTGTTCAGCGCATAGAATCGACGCGGTCCGTGCTTCGCGAGCGAGCGAACGACGTCGATCACGAGGTCGCGCGCGGTCTCGAGCCTCAGCGTCGTGGAGCCGGGATACTCCGCGAACGCCGGATAGAAATGGTACGTGAGCGTCGGCGCGATGACGACGTCGTCGATGCCGTCGGCCACCGCGAGGAGCCGCGCGTAGCCGTCGGCGAGGCGCTCGTCGTTGTCGAGACGAAGGTGCGGTCCGTGCTCTTTCGCAGCAGCGCCGATCGGGAGCACCACGATGGCGTCGGGTCCGAGCGCCTTCTCGGCGTCGAGCCAGGTGAGATCACGCAAGAAGACAGCCCCCATGCGCGCATCCTACCGTCGTGCGCGCGCGCAAGCGATTCAGAAGCGGATCTCGATCCCTCGTGCGGATGCGCGCGCGACGCCGTCACCGCGACCCAAGAAATACGCCGCCGTTGCAGCGCCGAGCGTGAGCAGACCGACCGCGCCGATCACGTCGCCCGCCACGAAGAACGTGCGCGCGCCGTCGATCTCGTCGGAGC
>JAQBQJ010000344.1 GCA_028287065.1 Labilithrix sp.
GGAGACGCGGTGACCCCGTCGCCCGCGTCGAGGTCCGCAGCAGCATCGAACGTTCGAATGCTGTCATCACATCCGCCGTCCAGCGCCGGGTCGCTCGGCGCGAAGGTGGGGACCGGCGCCGTCGGGGCGGACGGTTCGTCACCGCCGCAGGTTGCACTCGCGAAGAGGCAGGTCTCCTTCGATCTGCAACCGACGGAGAGACACGGCGCCGCTGCGATCGACGCGAGCAACCAGAGACTTCGGAGCCGCGAGCCCATGCCACGTCATCATGCACGAGCGGCGGGCGAGACGAAACGCTATGCGTTCGCGCATGACGCCGTCGAACGAGCCGGACGTGCTGCAGACTACCGCCGGCGATCTCCCGTTCGAGGAGTACCACCTGCGGCTCGGGGGGCACGCGTGGCGGGTCCTCCACACCGGCGCGATCCTGAGTAAGGAGGACGAGCAACGGTTCCTCGGCGGGGAGCAGCCGCGCGTTCCGTACGGGATCGTGCTCTGGCCGGCGGCGATCGCGCTCGCGCACGAGATCGCGTTACGGCCAATGGCTCGAACGCGGGTGCTCGAGCTCGGGGCGGGGACGGGGCTCCCCGGAATCGTGGCAGCGTCGCTCGGCAGCCGTGTCACGCAGACGGATCGGCAGGACGTCGCGATGTTCGTCTGCAAGAAGAATGCGGAGCGGAACGGCATCACCAACATCGAGCATCGCGTCGCCGACTGGACGGCATGGGAGGACGAGCAGCGCTACGACATGATCCTCGGCTCGGACGTCCTGTATGCCGAGACGATGCATCCGCACCTCCGCCGAATCTTCGAGGCGAACCTGGCGCCCGGCGGAACCATCCTCCTCTCCGATCCATTCCGGGCAGCGAGCTTCCCACTCCTCGAGACCATGGCGGCCGATGGTTGGAAGGTCACGATGAACAAGTGGACGGTGGGCATCACGCCGCCCGAGCGTCCCGTCGGCGTGTTCGAGCTGATGCGCGCGTGAGATTCGCGACGCGGTACGCGCATTGCTCCCGCGCGGCGCATGCGTCTCTTCGCTTCCTTCTGGTCTTCATGCTTGTCGGGGCTTCGCGCCGCCATCCGCCCGCACGCTGCCGCGCGGTGCGAAGCGCGCTCTACACCGATCGCGACACGACGATCCTGGTCCGTCGGCTGGCTCGGGGCGCTCGGTGTCCTGATCCTTACCGCGCTCGTGCTCCTGCTGACGCGCTCGGCATGCGCGGACGAGCGAGCTCCAGGCAACGGCCACACGTACTCGCTCGGCGAGTGTCTCGCGCTCACCGAGCACACTCACCCCGCGATCGCGGCTGCACGCGCGCGGCTTGCGGCGATGGGCGCTCAGCTCGAGGAAGCACGGTCCGCGCGGGCGCCGCTCGTCGCGCTCAGTAGTCGCTTCGGCGTCGTGCCGAACACGCAGACGTCTGCGACGGGGGCTCCCGTCGCGCCGACCGGCAACTTCGTCACGCAGGGCCTTGCGTCCGGCGTTGGCCCGTTCTTGCAGCTCGGCTTGAGCGCCACACTGCCGCTCTACACGTTCGGCAAGATCTCTGCGGCGAACCGCGCAGCCGAGGCGCAGGTCCGTCTCGGCGAGTGGGACGTCGAGAAGGAGCGGCAGCAGGTCCGGATCGAGGTTCGTCGCGCGTTCTACGGTGTGACGGCCGCGCGGGACCTGCTCTCGCTCGTCGCCGACGCGCTCGCGAAGCTCGACGATGCGATCGCCAACGTGCGACGGAAGCTCGAAGGAGGAGAGCACGGCGTCGACGAGGTGGATCGCATGCGGCTGGAGGCAAACCGCGACGAGCTCGTCGCGCGCACCGGCGACGCGAGGCGAGGGGAGGCGTCCGCGCTCGCGGCCTTGCGCTTCTACACCGGCGTGCAGACGGGCTTCGACGTCCCGGACGAGCCGCTCGTGCGCCCTTCGACGCCGCTTGCTCCGATCGTGACCTACTTGACGGCCGCGCGGACGCATCGCCCCGACGTGAACCGCGCGCGCGCCGGCGTCGTCGCACGCAGCGCGCAGGTCGACTGGGCTCGCGCGAACCTGCTGCCCGATCTCGGGCTCGGTATGCAATTCGACTGGACGTTGGCGCCCGGCGTGAAGGGTCCCGTTGCAGGCGTGGACACCTCGTCGGTGAACAGTCCGCAGCTCGGCGCGGCCTTCGGCCTGCAGTGGTCGCTCGACCTTTTCACGAAGAACGCACGCGTGCACCAGGCCGAGTCGAACCTCGACGAGGCACGGGCGCTCGAGCGTCTCGCGCTCGGGGGCAGCGCCACCGAAGTCGAGGTCGCGTACGCGGCGGCCGTCGAGGCCAGCGCTCGAGAGGAGACCTGGGATCGCGCGGTGCGCCGGGCGAAGGGGTGGCTAGTCGCCGTTCGCGACGCCATCGATCTCGGAACCAAGGACGAGAGCGCGCTCGTCGAGCCGCTGCGGATGCTCGTGGTCGCACGCGCAAACCAACTCCAGGCGCTGATGGACACCAACATGACGCGCGCGGAGCTCGCGCGCCTCACGGGCTGGGAGAACGCCGCCGCGCCGTCGTGAGACGAACCGCGCTCCGTCGGGGGCGGAATTCACTTTCGCCAGCAAAAGTGAAATGGGAGACCTCGACATCGCGGTGGGCAACGGCTGCCCAGATCACCCAAGAGATCGCGATAAAAACCGGCGGCTCCGCGAGGCACACCTCGTCCTCCAGCCCATCCGTCATGCTCCGTCTCGGTGCCTAGCTCGGCGTGCTCGTTGTCGCCGTTGCCTTTACCGCCGGATGCTCGTCGCGTCGCGCCGAGGTCGACGACTCCGCCGGCAGCAACGACGCCGTCACCGCGATCGACACACGTACGCCGCCGAGCTCATCGCGCGCTATGGCCTCGTCGCCGAGGGGGACTTCATCCCCGAGGACGCGAACGACCCGAGCACGAGTCGCGCGATCGATGCGTTCAACGCCATCCTGACGTCTGCCGATTTCGAGGCCGCGGCGGGGCCCGGCAAGAAGCGTCCGCTGTCCGCGCTGATCGGTCGGGATCTTCCGGACGTCGACCAGCCGCCAGGCCGCCACGGAATCCCACCTGTCTCTGAATACCGATTACGAGGCCTCGAACGTTCCCGGATTCGGAACGCTCCCCGTCGTACGCTGTGCACGGCCCCTCCTGCTCGAGTGTGCCGGCGCTCAAACGTGATTCTGCCCGCGGGCTACGGATGCCGACGCTCGTCTCCTGACGGCGGAATTCACATGCGCCAGCGAAAGTGACCCAGGATCGACGACCTTCGGGGGGCTGCGACACGAGCTGTCGCACCGATGCACGGGGCGTTGCGGATCGGGTGGCATCCCCGACCGGCATGGTTATCGAGCGGGCATGACGTTGCATGACCTCTCCGACGACGAGCTCGTCGCCCAGCTGAACGACATCTGTCTCGACGCACGACGCCTCGACGCGCGGCTCATCGGGTATCTCGTCGAGGTGGAAGACCGGCGCCTCCACTTGAAGGAGGCATGCTCGTCGCTGTTCGATTTCTGTGTGCGACGCCTTCACATGAGCGAGGGCGCGGCCTTTCGTCGGATCAACGCCGCTCGGCTGACGCGCCGATTCCCGACGTTGGCGGGGCATCTCGAGAGAGGCCGCGTGCACCTGTCGACGCTCGTGCTCCTCCGGGATCATCTGACGGAATGGAACGTCGACGAGCTCATCGCCGTCACCGAAGGAAAGAGCAAACGCGAGATCGAAGACCTCCTCGCGCGCCGAGCCCCGCGGCCGGACGTTCCGGCGAGGCTCCGCAAGCTCCCCGCATCGAAGGCGAACCGGCCGAGCGACACCGCGACGGCGACGGCGGCAGCGACTGCGCCGTCGGTCGATGGGACGCCGGCCGATGGAACGCCTCCCAACGGAACGCCCGCCTACGGAACGGCCGCCTACGGAACGGCCGCCTACGGAACGCCCGCCTACGGAACGCCTCCCTACGGAACGCCGCCCGCACCGCGGGCGGCGGCGCCCGCGCGCATCGAGCCGCTTTCGGACGCCCGCTACAGGCTGCAGCTGACGCTCACCGCGGAGATGCGCGGCAAGCTGGAACGGGCGGTAAATCTGATGAGGTACCGGAATCCGACCGGCGACCTGGCGGTCGTCGTCGACCGAGCGCTCGATGCGCTCTTGGCGAAGCTCGAGAAGGAGCGACTCGGGAAGACGACGCGTCCGCGTCGGGCGTCGCCGAAGAACGCGCCGCGGCACCGGCCTGCCGGCGCCGTCCCCACCGCGGTCCGGCGTGAGGTGTTCGCGCGCGACGGCGAGCAGTGCACGTTCGTCGATAGAGAAGGCCGTCGCTGCACCGCGCGGGCGTTCCTCGAGCTCGATCACGTCGAGTCGCGCGCGCTCGGCGGCAGCAACCACGCCGCGAACCTGCGCGTGTTGTGCCGTGGCCACAACGGGCTGCACGCCGAAGAGGTCTTCGGCCGAGAGTACGTCTCGCGCGCGGTTCGGCGGAGGCAGCGGAAGCCAGAACCTCCGCACCGAGAATACGTGCTGACGCCGCGGTAGAGCGGCCGACGGCGACCTGCAAGCCATCGACGGACGGGCGTCCATGGGTCCACATCGGTCCTGTTCGTCGCGGGCGCTCGGCGGAGCGCGACCGTGCCGCGGCGGGCGGCGTTGCGCCCGCTGACCACCAGGTGCGAGGAAAATCGAGGCGACCAGCAGATCGTTTGATGAAAGTGCCTCCCTTTCGACATTAGACGTCATGCGACCTTCTCGACGTGGCGGTCGCCCCGCGACCGCTTCGCCAGGTCATGCGCGCGGTGCTGATTCCGGCCTGATCGACCTCGACGGACTGCTGGCCGAGATGAAGGAGGCGGTGCCGACCGCCGACCCGCCGGCCAGCGCGGCCTCCGCCCCGAGCATCTCGAAGGTCCGCGAGCGCGCAAGCGTGACCCCGCCGCTCGACGCGCCGTCTCCGGCGCGGCCTGTCCCGCCGCCTCCGTCGCGATCCGCCGTGTCGCCTGCGTGGCCTGCGTCGCGATCCGCCCCGGCGCCTACGCCACACGATGCGCACCGCCTTCCGGGACCCGCCGCGCCTTCTTCGTCGCCTGCGCGGGCCGCCGTCGCGCCGCCTCCGTCGCGATCCGCCGCGCCGCCTGCGCCGTCATCTGTCGCGCCGCCTCCGCCACGGCCTCTCGCGCCGTCTCCGCCGCAGAAGCGGCGATGGCTCGTGCCCGTGGCGGCGGCGGCGTTGCTTCTCCTCGGGGCGTCGCTCATTACGCGCATGCGTCACGACGGGCAGCCCGTCGTCGCGACCTCGCCCGTGCAAACGAGCGCGCCCACCCGACCTCCCGCCGCCGCTCCCGCCGACGAGTCACGCACGCCCGCGATCACACCGGAGTCGTTTCCGGAGGCTGCCGACAACCGCGCACCGCCGTCGCCTCTCGTCGCGACGATCCCACTCCGCAGCCGCTCCGCAACGCCCGAGACCGATGCGAAGAAGCCGACCGCGCTGTCGCTGGTCGATCTTCCGTCGGCGAAGGAAGACGCGGCCGACCTAGGTGCAGCCATGCGAAAGGCCGCCGGCAATGGCGGCGAGGCCGGCGCGGTCGCGCCGGCGACGACGGCGCAGCCCGGCAAGCCGACGCTTCGTCCCCCCGCCGGCGCGCTCAACGCGGCGATCGCGAATGCGGTGCGGGAAGCGCGCGCTTGCATCGCCGCCGGCGATCCACCCGTGCATGCGAGCATCACGTTCGATGCCGACGGCGTCGCGACAGCGCGCGTTCCCCAGTTCGCGAGCGCCGTCCCCGACGCGCATGCGTGCGTGACGAAGGCTCTCTCGCGAGCGCACATCGCGCCCTTCGTCGAGGCGCCGATCGCCGTCCCGGTGACCGTCCGGCCGGTTACCTGACTGGGAAGCGCGTCCGTGCTCGCACGTGCCGCTGCTGGACGAAACGACGCCGGCACGAGCGGAGCTCAGGCGGCATGCGACGCCTTCGTGAGCACACGGACACTCGAGGTCGAGGTGCCGGCAGAGGCTGGCCGTCGAATGTCGTGACGATGCGGATGCGCGTAAGATGCCGCCCAGGTGATGGCCGTCCGACCCGTCTTGCTCGTCTTTCTCGCGGCGCTGACGTTCTCCGCATGCGGAGCTCCCGCGCCTGCACCTCGACCCGTCACGTCCGCCGCGCCGGCTTCCGGAGCGCAGGTCCTCGCGGTGGCCGACGCGATCGTCGACGATCAGTTCGCCGAGTCGCCGGACCTCGAGACTCGCCTCCGGCCGCCGGGCGCGCGCTACGATCACCTCCCCGGAGACTCGCTCGCGGATTTCGCCGCGCGTGAGGCGCGCGAAGACGAGTGGCGGGCGACGCTCGCGTCGGTGGACCGCTCGGCGCTCGGCAGCACGCCTGCAGGGCTCGCGTACGACATCGCGAACGAGACCCTCGCCGCCCGAAAGCAAGCCCGCGTGTGCCGCTACGAGCTGTGGTCCGTCCGTCAAATGGGCGGCTTCCAGGTCCAGTTCGCCGATCTCGCGCAATCGCAGCCGGTCGGCACCCCGGAGCTCCGCGCGCAGGCGCTCGCGCGGTTCGCGAAGGTGCCCAGCTACGTCACGACGCAGATCGCAAACCTGCGCGAAGGGCTCCGTCTCGGGTACGCGCAGAACGACGGCAACGTGAAGCAGGTGATCGACCAGCTCGATCGGCTGACCGCCGGAAGCCCCGAAGAATCGCCGTTCTTCGGCCCCGCGGCCTCGGATCCGGAGCCGGCGTTCCGCGCGAAGTGGAAGGCGCTCGTCGACAACGAGCTCACGCCGTCACTCACGAAGTACCGCGATTTCTTGCGCGACGAGTACCTGCCGCGCGCGCGAAAGGCGTTCGGAGTGTCGGCGAATCCGAGCGGCGCCGAGTGTTACCGCGCGTCGATCCGGCTCTACACGACCGTCCCGATGGACGCGAAGGCGATTCACGACTCGGGGCTCACCGAGCTCGCGCATCTCGAGCAAGAGATGACCGCCCTGTCGGCCAAGAGCTTCGGCGGCGTCGACGTGCGGGCGCTGCTCGAGCGGTTCGCTCACGATCCGGCGTACCTCCACAAGGACGCAGCAGACGTGACGGCGCTCGCGACTGCGTCGGTGACCCGCGCGCAAGCGGCGTTGCCTCGGGCATTCGGGATCCTGCCGACGGCGGCCGTCGTCATCGATCCGATCCCCAAGTACCAGGAGCGCACCGCGGCCGCGCATTACCGACCCGCCGCGCTCGACGGGTCGCAGCCGGCTGCCTATCGCATCCGCCTCTATGAGCCCGAGAAGACGAGCGTGGTGCTCGGCGAGTCGACGGCGTTCCACGAGACGATCCCGGGCCACCACCTGCAGATCAACATCGCCAACTCGCGCGCGGAGAACCCGCGCATCGCGCGATTCCTCTTCAACGCCGGCTTCGGCGAGGGCTGGGCCCTCTACGCCGAGCGCCTCGCCGACGAGCTCGGGCTCTACTCGAACGACGCGAGCCGCATGGGCATGCTGAGCAACGCAGCGTGGCGTGCATGTCGCCTCATCGTCGACTCGGGACTGCACGCGTTCGGCTGGAGCCGCGATCGCGCGATCGCGCTCATGCTCGAGCACACGGCGATGTCCCCGGCGCAGGCCGCGCAAGAAGTGGATCGCTACATCTCGTGGCCGGGACAGGCGACCGCGTACATGACGGGATATCTCGAGATCGCTCGCCTGCGCACCGAGGCCGAGAAGGCGCTCGGGGCGCGCTTCGACCGCAAACAGTTCCACGATCGCGTGCTCGAGAACGGCGCCGTTCCACTGCCCGTCCTCCGGAAGCGCATCGAAGCGTGGATCGCCGCTTCGCGCTGACGCGAACGTGAATCCGCTCTGAACCGACGTCACGCCGTGTCGGACAAGAAGCCCCTCCGTCGCTTCCTTGTGTGATTGAATCGCCCTCGCTGGCGTTACGTCCAAACGCCTCGGGGGAGAACGTCGATGCACAAGAAACACCTTCTCGTGGTTGCAGCAGCTCTGAGCGCCGTCGCAGCGGGAACGGCCGTGGCCGCGCCTCCGTCCGGCGAGCTGAAGCCGGGTCCCAGCGTGGTCCGGCCGCAGCGAGTGACGTGGTCGTGTCCGGCGATGATCGCGCCGGATGCGATGACCGTGCAGACCGACTGGACGCTCTTCGCGCCCCAGGGCTGGCTCGACCACGCCGAGATCACCAAGGGTGACAGCCAATCGATGCTCCGCTGCTACTACGGCATCGACAAGGCAAGCCCCGCGGGACGGCCCGCGTTCTACGTCCATCGCGTCATCCCCGCGACGTTCGCGAACTGCGCGATCGACGGGGCGAAGACGTCGATGAGCTGCGACGCGCGCTAGCACGCGCGCCTCGCTCGTGTTCCATCGGCGTCGCGCGCCTCATCCTGAGGACATCATCCACACGACGCAGCATCTCGCCGAAGGGATCATGTGGGTGGCGTTGTATGCCATGCGCCTGCGCGGTCCGGGCTCACGCTGATCGTGCGCGAGGTCGCGGCTCTCGATACGCTGAAGGCGTGAGGGTCACGGAATGGGCGGCGGCGTGTCTCGTCGGGACGGTGGTCGTCGCCTGCGCGAGCGCTCCGCCCGCCGCTCCTCCTCTGGTGCCGAGCGCGGAGGAGCACGATGCCGCGCCCGAGGAGCCGCCGGCCGTCGCGACGGTCACGAGTGTCGATGCGCCGGAGCGTTCCGCGCCGCCTTCGACGAAGAGCTACGACGAGGCACTCTCGACGCCCGAGAGCCTCGACGTCCACGATGAACGCGTGCACCTCACCGACGGCCAGCTCACCGGGCCGATCCGCGGCGTGCTCACCGGCTGCCGCGTGTCGTCGAACGCGAAGGTCACGATCAAGACCGCGGTTCAGTACGGCCGGGCGATCGGCGTGACCGTGAACGTGAGGTTCGAGAGACCGAGGTCGGCGAAGCCTCCGTCGAGGGCCGCCGCCAAGGCCGAGGCGAAGATCGCCGCGAAGATCATCGCGTGCGCGGACCGCAACGTGCGCGCCGTGACGTGGCCTCCGAGCAGCCGGCGCGACTCGTTCACCACCGAGTTCTGACCGCAACCTGGCCGTTCTGCGCGGCACATGGCACCGGTGCTGCTCCGCCGTCGTCATGCGTCTGCTCGCGAGCTTGCGTGATCCGTCGACGCGAAAGCGTCGATCGCTGCACCGCGGAACATGGGCGCTCGGCATTGCGCATCAGGTGTTCGAGCTGGGGGCGGGCGGTGGGATCCTGCTGCAGCCCTGGGCAGCGTCGCTGAATTGCGTCCTGGGCGGAATTCGCTTTCGCTGGCGAAAGCGATCGTCGCGCTCACGGGCCGCTGCGGATGGGAGCGGCGAGCAGCGCAAGGAACGTCCGCAGGAAAGTCCTTCTGCTGGGGCCCCGCAGTGCGATGACGGTTAGGCATGCGGTGAGCGAGCTGGCGCGGCCCTTCGACATGGCGTTGCCGTCGTTCATGCAACACCTTCGCGTGCTCGAGGACTGCGGCCTCGTCCGCTCGGCGAAATCGGGCCGCGTGAGGACCTATCGCGTGTCTCCCGAGCCCCTCACGGTCGCGGAGGCATGGATGGCCGACCAGAGAATGCTGTGGAACGAGCGGCTCGATCAGCTCGACGAGTACCTCGAGGCGCTCGAGCACGAGCCTGTACGGAAGACCATCAAGAAGAAGAAAGCGAAGGACACGCGATGATCATCGACCCAAGCTCGACCTCGTCCTCGAACGATCGACGGACGTTTCTCCCGACCTCGTTTGGATGGCGTGGACGCAACCCGAGCGTCTACTGACGCACGAACACGAACGGGATCTGCACCTGCTTCACCTCGCCC
>JAQBQJ010000001.1 GCA_028287065.1 Labilithrix sp.
CCCGACGCGACCGAGCGCCTCGTCACGTTCGCCGAGCAGGTGAAGGGCAAGGGCAAGAAGAAGGAAGCCGACCTCGCATGGCGTGAGGGCACCGTGCAGGAGCGCATCGCGCATGCGCTCGTCAACGGCATCGTGGACTTCGTCGAGGCCGACACCGAGGAGGCGCGCAAGCAGTACGAGCGCCCGCTCATGGTCATCGAAGGTCCGATGATGGACGGCATGAAGATCGTCGGCGACCTCTTCGGGCAGGGAAAGATGTTCCTCCCGCAGGTCGTGAAGAGCGCGCGCGTCATGAAGAAGGCGGTCGCCTATCTCGAGCCGTACATGGAGGCCGAGAAGCAGAAGACCGGCGCTCGCACGCTCGGCACCGTGCTCCTCGCCACCGTGAAGGGCGACGTGCACGACATCGGCAAGAACATCGTGGGCGTCGTGCTCGGGTGCAACGGCTACAAGGTCATCGAC
Organism: Labilithrix sp.; assembly: GCA_028287065.1. Taxonomy (GTDB): domain Bacteria; phylum Myxococcota_A; class Polyangia; order Polyangiales; family Polyangiaceae; genus Labilithrix. The sequence goes on from JAQBQJ010000001.1 coordinate 463, forward strand.
CTCGGCGTCATGGTGCCCGCGGCGAAGATCCTCGACACCGCGGTCGCCGAGAAGGTCGACATGGTCGGCCTCTCCGGCCTCATCACGCCGTCGCTCGACGAGATGGTGCACGTCGCCAAGGAGATGAAGCGTCGCGGCATGACGCTTCCGCTCCTCATCGGCGGCGCGACCACGAGCCGGCAGCACACGGCCGTGAAGATCGCGCCCGAATACCCGCACTCCACGCTGCACGTCCTCGACGCGTCGCGCGCGGTCGGCACCGTTTCGTCGCTCGTCGATCCCGACAAGACCGCCGCGCTCGACGCCGAGAACCGCAAAGATCAGCAGCGCCTCCGCGAGATCCACGGCAACAAGCGCGTGCGGCCCGTGCTCCCGATCGCCGAGGCGCGCGCGAACGCGCCCAAGATCACGCACGCCGCGCCGCCGATGCCGCCGTTCATCGGCACCCGCAAGATCGAGGGCGATCTCGCGGAGCTTGCAGAATACATCGACTGGACGTTCTTCTTCACCGCGTGGGAGCTGCGCGGGAGGTACCCGGCGATCCTCGAGCACCCGCAGCAGGGCAAGGCGGCGCGCGAGCTGTTCGACGCCGGCAAGAAGCTCCTCGACAAGATCGTGAAGGAGAAGCTCTTCACCGCCCGCGGTACGTACGGCTTCTATCCGGCGGCCGCCGCCGGCGAGGACATCGTCCTCTTCACCGACGAGTCACGCACCAAGGAGCTCGCGCGCTTCCCGATGCTCCGCCAGCAGCAGGCGAAGACCGCGGCAGCGGGCGCGCCGAGCGACGACAACGACGGCAGCGGTCCCGCGCACTATTCGCTCGCCGACTTCGTGGCTCCGCTCGGCTCGAAGCTCCCCGATCACGTCGGCGCGTTCGCGGTCACCGCGGGCCTCGGCGTCGAGGAGCTCTCCGAGAAGTTCAAGAAGGACCACGACGACTACTCGTCGATCATGGCGAAGTCGCTCGCCGACCGCCTCGCCGAGGCCTTCGCCGAGATGCTCCACGGCAGGGTTCGACGCGAATGGTACGCACCGGACGAGAAGCTCTCGGCCGAGGACATCCTCACCGAGAAGTACCGCGGCATCCGCCCGGCGCTCGGTTATCCGGCGTGCCCCGATCACACGCTGAAGCGCACGCTCTTCCGCATCCTCGATGCCGAGGCGCAGGGCATCCAGCTCACCGAGTCGTTCGCGATGATGCCGGCCGCGAGCGTCAGCGGGCTCTATCTCCAGCACCCGGACGCGCGCTACTTCAACCTCGGGAAGATCGGCAAGGACCAGGCCGAGGACTACGCGAGGCGCATGAACATGCCGCTCGCCGAGATCGAACGCTGGCTCGGCTCGAACCTCGGGTACACGCCCTGACTCCGGCCGTGATCGCCGACGCAGCCGTCGCGCGTGTGATCAGCCCGAGCAGATCGCGTGGTTGAGCAGCTTCGCGCCGCGCAGGCTCAGAACTTGACGGAAGAGCCGCAGCCGCAGCTTCCCGTGACCTGCGGGTTGTTGAACTTGAAGCCCGAGCCGTGGACGCCTTCGACGTAGTCGATCTCGGTGTCCTCGAGGTACTGGAAGCTCAGCGGGTCGACGAAGAGCTTCACGCCGTTCGACTCGAACGTCTCGTCCATGTCCGTGGTCGCGTCTTCGAAGTACAGGTCGTACGTGAAGCCGGCGCAGCCGCCGCCCACGACGCGGAGGCGCAGGCCCTGCTCCAGGAGCGCCTCGGCCTCGGCGATCTCCTTGACCTTGGAGGCCGCGCGATCGGTAACAGTGATCATGCGTGGACTATAAGCACAATTCCACCGGGCTGCCAGCGCAGCTGTCAGGGCCGCGAGGCGTCGTCCCCGCCGCCGCGACGGAGCGAGTCGGCCTCGGGGCCGGTGACCTTCGCGATCACGCCGCCCTCGCAGGTGACCGCAAAGGCGCCGCGGCCGAGCGGGGTGAGCCCCGCGACGCCGGCGGAACGGGACGTCCGCGTGCAGATGAGCTCGGAGGCCGTATCGACCGCGCCGTCGGGGCCGACCACCCCGACGTGGCCGTCGTCCGGGTTCGCGAATGCGACCGCGCCGCGGGCATCGACGAGGGGTCCCGTGTGAGGCTTCGCGGCGAGCGGCGCCGGGCCGCCGTCGGGCAGGACCGGAGGTGTGACGTTGGCAATCGGCGCGCGGGCCGTCTCCTGGCCGCCCGGATCGACGCTGACGACGAACACGCGGTTCGGCGTCTGCGCGAGGAGCGTGGCGAGCATCGCGCCGCCGCCGCTCGCTCCTGGGACGGGCCGCACGCTCGGCGGGCCGAGGTACAGGCCCTGTGCGGCGATCGACCGTGACGTGCGCGTGCCGCGCGCCAGGTCGAGCTCGACCAGGTGGTTGCCCTCGATGACCGCGAGAAGCGTGCTTGCGTCGGCGAGCGTCGCGCCCCCGTCGATCGGCGCACCGAACGAGCCCAGCCGAACCGGCTCGCGGCCGGGCGTCCATCCGTAGACAGCGCCCGTGACGGCGACGGCGATCACCTTGTCGCCGCTGGCGAGGAGCGGCGCCGCCGGCATCTCCGGCAGCGACACGCGCGAGCGCACGTTGCCTTCGGCATCGAGCACGACGAGGTCGCTGAGCGTCGCGACGACGACGCCGCCGTCGTCGAGCGAGAGCGGAGCGGCGCGTGGGTTGCGCTCGCCGCCGATGCGCGTGACGAAGCGCGGTCGCGGGATCGTGCGCTTCACGCCTACGGCGTCGCCGGCGCTCGTCGTGAACACCACCGTGCCGTCCGAAGTCATCGTCGCAGGTCCGACTGACGAGGTCCCTGCGGTGACGCGTCCTTTCTCTTCGCCGTCGGCGTCGAGGAAGATGACGTCGCCGCGCGTTGCGGTGACGACCGCCAGCATCCCGTCCGCGCCTACGAGCGCGGGCTGCTCGATGCTGAGGCCGATCGTCTTCCGCCATGCGACGCGCAGCACGCCGGACGGAAGGACGTCCTTCGTGGAGCCGGTTCGCCTCGCGTCGGTGCGCATCGTGGGGGATGCGCCGCCCGCAGGTCCCACGACGAACACGCTGGGCCGCCGCGGATCGATGCGCTGCGCGCCGGCACGTCCGACGGTCGCAGCGATCGCGAAGCCGGCGCTCGAGACGGCGAGCGCCGCGAACGCAAGCCGCCGCGTCCGGCGCGCTTGCGTGGGAACGCTCACTTCGCGGCCTTGAGAGACAGGACCAGCGTGGCCTCGAGGTCCGGCACCGTCTTGCCGCTCGCCGTGACCGAGCCGAGCACGCGACCGTAGGCGCGAACGGTGTCGCCGCGCGCGGCCTTGTCGTCCTCGCCATGCACGACGCGGACGAGACACGATGCCCCCTTGGCGCATTTCTTCTTGTCCTCGATCAAGAGGACGGTGTGCCCCGCGGTCGCGCGGGCCTCGACGACCTCGCCCTCGACGACGGCCTTCTGCCCGACCTTCGATGCGGGATCGGCGCCGAACACGTCGTAGCCGACGGGGTTCTGCGCGTCCTCGCCCTTTGCCGCGTCGGCGAGCGAGGCGACGCGCGTGACCTTCACCTTGGCGATGCGAGGCGCGAGCGGCGGCGCGGCGGCGACGATCTCGAGCGGCTTCTCGCCGATGGCGGTGAGCTCGACGCGGACGCCGAACTTGCCTTGCGCGTCGACGGGCACGGGCTGTCCGTCGATCGTGATCGCGGTGCCCGGACGCGTCTGCCCGGCGACGGCGGCGCTGCCCTTGTCCGTGAAGAGCTCGCGTCCGGGCGCGTCGAGCGCGAGCGGCACGATCGTCGTGCGCGCGGTGAGCTGGCCGCTCTCGGGCTTGCCGCCCTTCGGCGTGATCGCGAACGGGATCTTGCGCTCGAACGTCTTCGCGTCGCCGGGACCTTCGGTCTCCTTCGCGAGGTCGATCGCATACGAGCCGCGGCCGGTCGCATCGAGCGCGATCGGTTTCTCCTCGACGCTGACCTCGCTGCCCGGCGTGGCCTCGATGCGCACCGTGATCGCGGGCGGCTTCGATGCGAGCGTCGAGAGGTCGGCGCGGACGCGATACGCGACGGGAACGTGGACCTTCACGTCCTCGTGACGGCCGCCGGCGGGGCGCTCGATCTTCACGACGAGATCGTTGTCGCCGATCGACAGCGGCGCGGGCAAGGGGAGCACCGCGGCCCCGGCCTGTACCGTGGCCGTCGACGCACCGAGCGCGACGGTCGTGCCGTCGGGGCACGAGGTGCAACCGATCTTGAGCGACTCGCGTCCGTTCTCGTCGAGCTGCGGGATCGCGGTGAGCGCGCCGCCGTTGCGGAGCGCGAAGAACGCGATGCCGCCGCCCGCGACCGCGACGAGCGCGAAGAGGATCCCGACGAGCGCGAAGACCGAGACGCCCTTCTTCTGCGGGACCTCGGGCGCGACGGGGAGGGGAAGCGCGACGTCCGCGTCGATGAGCGTCTTCGGTCGCGGGACGATCTTCAGATCGGGCGGCGGCATCACGCCGAGCGCCGTGTTCTGGACCTGGCTCGGCATGCGCGGATGGTGCTGCTGCGCGCTGACCGGCGCCGCCTGCGGCATCTGCACGGTCGCGCCGTGCCCGCCGCCGCTCGCGTGCGTGGGGGCGATGCCCGGGATCGCGACGCCGAGCATCGTGCTCTGCTTGCTCTGGAGCGAGAGCGGTGTCGGCCCCGAGGTGGGCGGCGTCTCCGCCGGGGGCGCGCCGTGCGTGGGGGCGATGCCCGGGATCGCGACGCCGAGCATCGTCTTCTGCGCGGTGTGCGGCGCGAGCGCCTGCGCGGGCGGGCCACCCAGCGGGACCGTGCCGCCGAGGTTCATGGACGGCGCGGGCTGTGCGCTCGGCGCGTTGCTCGGCGGCAGACCGAGGTCGGTCGCGGGCATGCCCATCATCGTGCGGAGCGCAGGTGCGCCCCCGCCTGCGGGCCGTGCGGCGGGCGCAAAAGGCGCGGGCGCAGCAGGTTCGGGCGCGGGCTCGGGCGCATTCGCGGGTTCGCCGACGGACACGACGCGATTCACGCCGATGCTCGCCGGGTTCGGCTCCGGCGTGCGATCTGGCGTGATGGCGGGCGGCGTCCACGAATTCGGCGCGAGCACGCTGCGCGACAGCGGGCTCGCGTCGTTCGCGTTCGGCGCGGCGGGCGGCGCCGCCGGCGAGGCTGCGGGCGCCGGTGCGGGCGCAGCCGCGGGCGTCTCGGCACCCATCATCATCGTCTTCTGCAGGTTCGCTTTCGGCTTGGCGGCGACGGGCGGCGCTTGCGCGGTCGCGGCCGAGCCGAGCGCGGCGTCGATCATCTGGCGCGCGCGCATCTCCGCTTCGGGATCGCTCAGCGTCTGCGACAGGAGCTGCGTCTTCGCGAGCGGATGCTGTCCCGCGGGCGCATTCGGCGGAGGACCCGCGAGCGGGCGCTGCTCCGTCTCCGGCGCGGGCACCACCGGCGTCGGATTGCCGGCGTGCGCGAACGGCGCCGAGTCCATGATCGTCTTCATCGCCGACAGGTCGGGCTTCGCGCGTGCGACCGTCACCTCTTCGTGCACGTTCGGCGCGGCGCTGTCGGCGATCGTGGTGCCGCATTGCCCGCAGAAGCGCGCGTTGTCGGTCAGGGGACTTCCGCAGTGCGGGCAGGGGCGGTTGCTCACGAGACGCCATCCGCACGATACGACGAGACGAGCGCGATCCCAAGGCTTGCGTCCTCGCCAGCTTCTTGCGATGGGTTGGACGTTGTTCGGCTCGTCCGCCTCTCCAGACTTGTCCGGCGACTCGTCCGGCTCTCTGCGCGCATTCGTCCTCGGGACCGGGTCGAGCGGCAATTCGCTGCTCGTCGAGGCCGACGGCGTTCGGATCCTCGTCGACGCAGGCCTCGGACCGCGGCAGCTCGAGGCGCGTCTCGCCGCACTTGGCGTCCCCCTCGATCGCGGCGCGGGCCGGCTCGCGATCGACGCGATCGTCCCCACGCACCATCACGGGGATCACTTCGGCGGCGTCGAGAAGATCGCGCGCGCGCTCCAGTGCCCGGTCTACCTCCACCGTGGGATCCACGCGCCGCGCGTCCGTGCCCGCTTCGAGGTCCGCGACTACGACATGGGCCGCCGCTTCCACATCGGGAGCCTCGAGGTCACCGCCGAGCACGTGCCGCACGATGCGCCGCAGGTCGCGCTCCGTGTCGCGTCGAAAGAGCACGCGCTCGGCATCGCGACCGACGTCGGGCGCCCGACGCACGCGCTCACCGCGCTGCTCGCCGCGTGTGACGCGGCGCTCGTCGAGGCGAACCATTGCTCCGAGATGCTCGCGTTCGGTCCGTATCCGATGCGCTTGCGGCAGCGCGTGGGAGGGGGCTTCGGTCACCTCTCGAACGCGCAGACGGCCGAGCTCGCCGCGAAGCTCGTGGGCTCCCGGCTCGGGCGGATCTATCTCGGGCACCTGTCCCGTTCGAACAACACGCCCGAGCGTGCGCTCGAGACGGTCGCGTCCGCCGCGCCGCGGATGAACGTCTCCGTGCTGCCGCACGGGTCCGTGTGCGCCCTCGAGATCCGCCGCTCGAAGGCTTTTCAGCTCGCCCTGCCGTTCGACTGAGGTCGTTTCGGACGAGCTAAGGTCGTGTGAATCACACGCCACGGTCCTCCCGAAGGTCGACCTAGCATCCGCGCGCATCCGCGGGTAAAAGCCGCGTATGACCGAACCGCGCCTCGTGAAATGCCGCAAGCTGGGCAAGGAGCTCCCTGGGCTCTCTCGGCCGCCCTACAAGAACGAGCTCGGCAAGCGCTTGTACGAAGAGGTCTCCAAGGAGGCCTGGGACATGTGGCTGAAGGACTCCGTGAAGTTCATCAACACGTACCGCGTCGATCTGACATCGGCAGAAGGCCAGAAGTTCATGTTCGACCAGTGCGAGGTCTACTTCGGTCTCAAGGAAGGCACGCTCGCCGACACCGCGTTCGTGCCTGCCGAGGGCCCGCCGTCCGCCACCAGCAAGGCCGCATCCGAAAAGGGCTGAGAATGTCCGTCACGCCGTTCCGAGCCACGCGCAAATCGTTCCCCCCGCCGGCCGAGAGGCCGAGCTCGGACATGCCGCTCGGCGTCGAGGGCTTCCGCTACCACGACCTCTTCGCGCCCGCGCGGCTCCGCGATCTGTTCACTGTATTCTGCACGGACCTGAAGACCCGCGCGCCGGACGTGGCCGCCTCGTACGAGGCGTACTCGAAGTGCCAGGGCGCCGGCATGACGCCGGAGCAGGTGAGCACGGTGCTGCTCGCCGTCACGCCGTTCGTGAGCGCCTTCGTCGGGCGCCTGTTCGGCGTCGAGAAGGAGCTCGCGGGCCTCGCCGAAGAGGTGAAGGACCGCTCGCCGCTCTGGCGCTTCAAGCAGGACTTCGCGAAGAAGCGCGTCCTCAAGCTGGACGCCGGCAGGTCGTGGAAGGGCACGCACGCCGAGGCGGGCGCCGTCGCGACCGCCGCGATCTCCGCGATGTCCCCGGTCGACGCCGAGGCGGTCCTCGAGCGCGGCACGGGCCACCTGCCAGACGAGGAGCTCTCCATCGCGAAGGCGGTCGTCCTCCTCGCGGAGGTCGACGACGTCGCGCGCAAGGCCGCGAAGGCCGGCGGCGCGCAGTGGACCGACGAGCTCCGCGGCCGCGCCGTCGCGCTCCGCACTGCCCTCGCGTCGGACTGGAACGCGAGCAAGGTCAGCGAGGCCGCGTGCGCGGTCTCCGATCCCGTCACCGACGCCGACAACCAGAAGGTCGTGTCGTTCGCGCTCGACGCCATCGAGATGTGGCTCGCGACGCGCAAGAAGGACCACGGCGATCCCGCGCACCACTGGCCGTCGCTGCACGTCCCGAAGACGCTCGACTACCAGAACCTCGTCGAGCTGCGGCGTCCCGAGCCGAAGATGCCCGAGCTCTTCGTCGGCCACGATCATCATCGTCGCGAGCGCGACGGCTTCGCGCTCACCGATCGCCGCGCCGACCCGCGCAAGGTCGAGGAGCAGATCGACTACTGCCTGTACTGCCACGAGCGCGACAAGGACTCGTGCTCGAAGGGCCTGCGCGACAACAAGACGAACGAGATCAAGAAGAACCCCCTCGGCGTCACGCTCAACGGCTGCCCGCTCGACGAGAAGATCAGCGAGATGCACGTCATGCGTCGCGACGGCGACGCGCTCGGCGCCCTCGCGCTCGTGTGCCTCGACAACCCGATGTGCCCCGGCACCGGTCACCGCATCTGCAACGACTGCATGAAGGCGTGCGTCTTCCAGAAGCAGGAGCCGGTCAACATCCCGCAGATCGAGACGCGCGTCCTCACCGAGGTGCTCTCGCTTCCGTTCGGCCTCGAGATCTACGGCCTGCTCGCGCGCTGGAACCCGCTCGACGTGCGCCGTCCGTATCCGCTGCCGTACAACGGCCGGAACGTGTGCGTCGTCGGCCTCGGCCCGGCGGGCTACACGCTCGCGCATCATCTGTGTCGCGAGGGCTTCGGGGTCGTCGCTGTAGACGGCCTCAAGGTCGAGCCGCTCCCCACCGAGCTGATCGGCGAGACCAAGGGCGGCACGCACACGCCGCCCACGCCCGTGAAGGACTTCGGCACGCTCTACGAAGAGCTCGACGAGCGCACGCTCCTCGGGTTCGGAGGCGTCAGCGAGTACGGCATCACCGTTCGCTGGGACAAGAACTTCCTCACGCTCCTCTACATCACGCTCGCGCGTAATCCGCTGCTCCGCATCTACGGCGGCGTCCGCTTCGGCGGGACGATGACGCTCGACGACGCGTGGTCGCTCGGCTTCGACCACGTCGCGCTCGCGGCGGGCGCGGGCCGTCCGACGATCATCGACATGAAGAACAACCTCGCGCGCGGCATTCGCAAGGCGAGCGACTTCCTCATGGCCCTGCAGCTCACCGGCGCTTACAAGAAGAGCTCGCTCGCGAACCTGCACGTGCAGCTCCCCGCGGTCGTGATCGGCGGCGGCCTCACCGCCATCGACACGGCGACCGAGCTGCTCGCGTACTACCCGGTGCAGCTCGAGAAGGTCTCGTCACGCATCCATCACCTCACCGAGGTGAAGGGCGCCGCGGCGGTGCGCGCGATGTTCGACGACGAGGAGTGGGGCCAGCTCCAGGTCCAGCTCCAGCACGCACGCGAGCTCGAAGAAGAGCGCGATCTCGCCGCGCGCGAAGGACGCGACCCGCGCCTCCAGCCGCTGCTCGATCGCTGGGGTGGCGTGACGCTCGTGTACCGGCGCTCGGTGCTCGAGTCGCCCGCGTATCGCTTGAACCACGAGGAGGTGCAGCAGAGCCTCGAGGAGGGCGTGCGCTACGTCGAGGGCCTCGCGCCCACCGAGGCGGTGCTCGATCCGACGGGGCACATCAAGGCCGTGAAGTTCGTGCGGCTCTCGGGCGATCGCTCCGAGGTCGAGCTCCCGGCACGCACGCTGTGCGTCGCGGCGGGCACGAGCCCCAACACGATGTACGAAAAGGAGTACGAGGGCACCTTCGCGCTCGACGCGAAGAAGCAGTACTTCCAGGTCCACACGGCGGACGTGTCCGGCGCGGAGATCGCGCTGACCCCCGCCGCGAAGAACACCGAGGAGGCGTTCTTCGCGAGCTACCGCGGCGGCCCCGGCAAGCGGAACATCGTCTCCTTCTACGGCGACAACCATCCGTACTACGCAGGCAGCGTCGTCAAGGCGATGGCGAGCGCGAAGCACGGCTTCAAGCACGTCGCCGCGCTCTATCCCGAGGTCGCGAATTACTCTCCGGCCGATCAGCCGGCGCGCGACGCCGCGGGCCGCGCGTTCTTCGACAAGATCGAGGACCTGCTCGTCGCGCGCGTCGTCGAGGTCAATCGCCTCACGTCGACGATCGTCGAGGTGGTCGTGAAGGCGCCGCTCGCGGCGCGAAAGTTCAAGCCGGGCCAGTTCTATCGCCTGCAGAACTTCGAGTCGTATGCGCCCCTCATCGAGGGCACGCGTCTCTCGATGGAAGGCCTTGCGCTCACCGGCGCATGGATCGACGAGGAAAAGGGCCTGCTCGGCACGATCGTGCTCGAGATGGGCGGCTCGTCACGTCTGTGCGCCGCGCTCCGTCCCGACGAGCCGATCATCTTGATGGGTCCGACGGGGACGCCGACCGAGATCACCGGCGGCACCGTGATGCTCGTCGGCGGCGGTCTCGGCAACGCCGTCCTCTTCTCCATCGCGCGCGCCTTCAAGGCGATCGGCACGAAGGTCCTCTACTTCGCCGGTTACAAGAAGGGCGAGGACCTCTTCAAGCAGGACGACATCGAGGCCTACACCGACCAGGTCATCTGGTGCACGGACACGGGCGTCGAGATCGCGCCGCGCCGTCCGCAAGATGCGCACTTCCGCGGCAACATCGTCCAGGCCATCGTCGCGTACGGCAAGGGCGAGGTCGGCAACAAGGAGATCAAGCTGTCGAGCGTCGGTCGCATCATCGCGATCGGCTCCGATCGCATGATGGCCGCGGTGAAGGAAGCGCGTCATGGCGTCCTCCAGCCGATGCTCGACCCGCGCCACCTCGCGATCGGCAGCATCAACTCGCCGATGCAGTGCATGATGAAGGAAGTATGCGCGGCCTGCCTGCAGCGTCACGTCGATCCCGAGACCGGCAAGGAAGAGTTCATCTTCTCCTGCTACAACCAGGACCAGGAGCTCGATCGGGTCGACTTCGACAACCTGCACGCGCGCCTGCGCCAGAATACGGTCCAGGAGAAACTGTCGAACCTGTTCTTCGAGCACCTGCTTCAGCAGGCTGATTCCGAGCTCGTTCACGTATAAGCTGCACGCGTGCTGTCGCCTGGCGCCAAAATCGACGACCGTTACGAGATCCTCGACGCTCTCGGTTCCGGTGGCATGGGCCACGTGTATCGGGCGCGCCGCATCCGCCTCGGAGACGATGTCGCGATCAAGGTGATGCAGGCGACACCGGATTCGGCGCCCGAATTGCGCGACCGCTTCCTGCGCGAGAGCCGCGCCTGCGCCCAGCTCCGCCACCCGAACATCGTCGGGCTGCTGGATTTCGGATTCGACAGCGCCAACCAGCCCTACATGGTGATGGAGCTGCTGAGCGGGCCGAGCCTCAAGGAGGAGATCGATCTGGAAGCGCCGATGGCGCCCGCGCGGGTTGTCGGCATTCTCGAGAGCGTCGCCTCGGCGCTGCAGAT
>JAQBQJ010000032.1 GCA_028287065.1 Labilithrix sp.
CGGCCTCGGTGTAGAGGAGGGCGCGCGTGGCGCCGGAAGTCTTCTCGGCACGGCGCTCGCGCCAGGTGCCGCGATCGGCCGGCGGCTCGGTCGCGAGGCGCTCGTAGAGCTCGCGCAAGGCGAGATCGTCGGGGCGCGCGCGGTGGGCCTCTTCGAGGCGCGTGCTCGCGAGATCCGCGTCGCGATCGGCGACGAGGAGGGCCTCGCGCACCGCGTCGAGCGCGGTCTCGAACGAGTCGTTCGCGTACGAGCGGCGCTCCTGGATCCAGCGGAGCACCTCGTCGACGTCGCCCTTGCGGCGGCCGATGCGCTCGGCGAGGAACGAACCGATGCCGAGCGTGGGCGCCCCGCGATGCACGCGTTCGAGGATCGCGGACTGCTCCGCGTCGTCGAGCGCTCGCTCTTCGTCGCCCGCGGCCGTCGCTGCGTCGCGCCGCGCGAGCGCCTCGAGCCGGAGCAGCGCGCCCGGCGGTCCGTCGGGCATGTCGTCGGCGATGCGGAGCAGCTCGCCCGCGAGATCGAGCTCGGGATCGAGGCCGGCGAGCGCGCGTACGACCGAGTCGTGCGATGCACCGTTCGTGAGAGCCTCGCGCCACGCGCGCGCCGCATTCTCCCGATTGTCCGCGCGTTCGGCGACGAGCGCGGCGGCGACGTGCCGTTGCCAAGCGGCGTTCGCGTCGTCGCCGGTCGGCAGCGACGAGAGCGCGTCGCTCACCTCGTTCCAGCGCTGCGTCCGCACGGCGGCCTCGAGCGCGACGCCTGCCGCGGCGGGCCCGCGTGGCAATGCCACTGCGTCGAGAGCGTCGTCGAGCGCGACGGCCTTCGGCTTCGATGCGAGAAGTCGTCCGAGCGCGGCGAGCGCGCGATGCTCTTCCGTGCCTGCAGCGCGCTGCGAACGTGTGACCGCGAGAGCCTCGTCGCTCGCCGGCGTGATCGCAGAGAGCGCGTCGACGAGCGGTGCATAGGCCGGCTCGTTCGTGAGCGCGGCGAGCGAGTCGAGCGACGCGCCGATATGTTGTCCCGCGAGCGCGAGCAGCGTCGTGCGCTCGGCGATCTCGACGGGCGCGTCGTCCGTGAGCGCCGCGATGACGAGATCGGGATCCCCGAGCTCGATGCCGCGCGCCGCGAGCTGGCGCCGCGCGAGCGACTCTCCTTCGTTGGCGAGCGTGCGCAGCGCCTTCGCTGCGCCTCGACGTCCGGCGATGTGCGTTGCGCCGAATGCAGCGGAGAGCCAGAGCGCCGCCTTCGAGAGCGCGGGCTCGGCCGACACGTCCGCCACCGCCTGCGCCGCCGTCACGACGTCATTGGCGACGAGCGCGGTGCGCGCGCGGCGGAGACCATCGTTGATGGGCGTGGCCTCGACGTCCGTGCCCGGGCGGGGCGCGCCGCGGAGCTTCAGCGCCATCGCGACGGCCTTGTCGAGCGCGATGAGCTCCGAGTTCTCCGCGAGATCGGTGCCGGCGCTCGTGTGATTGCCTTGCGCGAGCGCGAGCGCGGCGCGCGCGGCCGGCGCGCGGACGTCCGCGGGATCGAGCTTGCAGGCGCTGTTCCAGCGCTCGACCGCACCGTCGCCGTCGCCGTTCGTGCGCAGCACGTCCGCCGCCATCAGCATCGCGTGCGCGCGCGCTGCGGGCGTAGGAGAGCGCGCCGCCTCGGCGTCGAGCGCCTCGGCGAGCGCGCCGGCATCGGGCGCCATGAGCTGACGGGCTTGCCGCCATGCCAGCGCGAGATCGGGGGCGAGATCGCGTGCCTCGGTGGCGAGCGCGAAGGCCTCGGCCTCGTCGCCGACCAGCGCGAGCAGCTCGCTGACGCCGAGGAGCGCGCGCGCGCGATCCGTCGCATCGGCGAGCGCGCGAGCCTCCTCTTCGAGCCACGAGGCGCGCTGGCGGAACGATGTCGTCGTCTCCGCGTCGAGCCAGCGCGAGGGCCGCTCGCGATCGACCTCGGCGGGACCGTCGGTGGCCGAAGGACGCTCGCGCTCCGGCGGGGCAGAGGGGAACGTGGCCGGTGCAGGGCTGACCGACGGACGCATGAACGTCGGCGCCTCGTCGTCGGCGGGCAACCGTTCGTCCTGCGCGGCCGTCGAAGCTTGCGCGTCGCGCACGTCGCCGTCGTCGCGCTCGTCGGGATGACGCGTGGCCGTGTCGGCGTCCGAGAACGAGGGGCGCTTGCGATCGGCTATGACCGTCTCGCTGTCGAACGTCGCCGCGCGCTCGAGATCGCGCGTCGAGATCGTGGGCGCATCGGCGACGCTCGGAATCGCGGTGAGCGCGCCGCTGTCGTTGATGCTGGCGTCGCTCGCGGCGCTCTCGTTACGGAAAGCGCGGAGCGCGCCTTCGCCCTCGGTTCCGCTGAGCGTCGCCGCCTCGCTGTCGGGGACATACGCCTCGGGCGGCACCGACGGCGACGCGACCTGCAGGGTCACGCTCGGAGGCTTGCCCGCGAGGTCGGGGAACAGATCGGCGAGCGACCGCTCGCCGGTCTCGGCGAGCGACGTGGGCGGCGCGTTGGGCGCGTTGGGCGCGTTGGGCGCGATCGGGGCGATCAGACGAGGAGGCGGCGTGGGCGCCGGCGGCGGCGGACGCTGCGACGTGCGGTTCGCGA
>JAQBQJ010000038.1 GCA_028287065.1 Labilithrix sp.
CCAAGTGCGAAGGACTTCGCCGAGCAGATAGAGATGCTCGAAGTGATCCTTTGGTCCGCGCCCGCGGAATCCGCGCACGTGGAGGTTGCCCGCGTCCGCGCGCTTCGCGAGCGTCATGCCGCGCCAGTCCGCCGACGCGGCATCGTCGACGACCGAACTGGGGACGTCGATCGCGGTGAGGAGCGCCTGCGTCGCTTCGGTCGAGCTCGCGTAGTCGGGCGGGATGATCGCCGAGTGCGTGACGACCATCGTCTTCTCGCCCTTGGTCGCGTCCTTCGCGAAGCGGACGAACGAACGGATCATCCGCAGGTCGACGCGCTCGGCGCCTTGCGATGCGGTCTTCGGATTGGGATCGAGGTACTGCGAGTGCAGGCTGTCGTTGAGGACGACGCTGTCGACCATCGCGTAGTAACGCTCGACGGCGAGGATCTTCCCGACCGCCGCGAACCCCGCGCTCCACGAGGCGAGGGCGAGATGACGCACGTGGAGACCTTTGCGCCCGGTCTGCGTCTCGAGGTTCTTGATCACCTCGTCGAGCATCCGCCCGAAGCGCTCCGGGTTCGCGAGCGCCTTCGCGTACGCGCCGCTGCCGATGCCGTACCCGCACGAGACGAAGACGGCGTTCGTGCCGCTCTCCTTCATCTGGCGCTCGGCCATCTGACCCGCATGAAAATGAAAGACGACGTCGACGCCGCCGTCCTTCGCGACGAAGTCGCTCTTCGGCGTGAGGTACGTGCCGAAGCTGAGGCCCTTCCAGGGTTCCCAGTCGGCGACGACAGGCGCGGTGAGATCGAGCGCGACGTCCTTCGCCGGCTCCGTCGCTCGCGCGTCCGGCGCGCGCGCCACGAGCGACGCGCCGAGCGCCAGCGCGAGGCACGCCGATAGAGCTCTGCGGTGCGCGCCCAACGGCTCGAACTCTAGGGGTCGCGCCGATGGTTTGACCTCAAAAAGTCTTCGAGCTCGGCAATTCGGTGGCAGATGGACCTACCCCGAGGCCGATCGTCGCAGCTGATCAGATCCGCAGACCCGGCGCCGGGAACTTCGCGCAGAGCGTCTTCACTTCGGCCGCGACCGCCGCGATCTCCGCTTCGTTTCCGATGTTCGCGATGACGCGCTCGATCCACGCGGCGAGTCGCTCCATCTCCGGAACACCCATGCCCCGCGATGTCACCGCAGGTGTGCCGATGCGCAGACCCGACGGGTCGAACGGCTTGCGCGGATCGAACGGCACCGCGTTGTAGTTGGCGACGATGCCGGCACGATCGAGCGCCTGCGCGGCGGGCTTGCCGGCGATGCCCTTGTTCGTGAGATCGAGGAGCATGAGGTGGTTGTCCGTGCCGCCGGTCGTCACCGAGAAGCCGTGATAGACGAGCGCCGCGGCGAGGATCGTCGCGTTCTCGACGACCTTGTGTGCGTAGTCCTTGAACGAGGGCTCGAGCGCCTCGCGGGCCGCGACCGCGATCGCCGCCGTGGTGTGGTTGTGCGGACCGCCCTGCAGGCCGGGGAAGACCGCCTTGTCGATCGCGGCCGCGTGCGCCTTCTTGCAGAAGATCATTCCGCCGCGCGGTCCGCGGAAGGTCTTGTGCGTCGTCGACGTGACGACGTCCGCGATCCCGATCGGCGACGGATGCGCGCCGGCCGCGACGAGGCCTGCGATGTGCGCGATGTCGGCTGCGAGGATCGCTCCGACCTCGTCGGCGATCGAGCGGAACGCCTCGAAGTCGAGGGTGCGCGGATACGCCGTCGTGCCCGCCCAGAGCAGCTTCGGCCGGTGCTCCTTCGCGAGCTTGCGCACCTCGTCCATGTCGATGCGGTGATCCTCGCGGCGCACGCCGTACGGGATGCTCTTGAAGTACTTGCCCGTGATCGACACGGTATGGCCGTGCGTGAGGTGTCCGCCCGCGGGGAGACCGAGGCCCATCACGACGTCGCCGGGCTGGAGGAACGCGAGGTACACGGCGAGGTTCGCCGGGCTTCCCGAGTACGGCTGCACGTTGACGTGGAGGTCGTCCTCGCCGCCCGCGGCGGCCGTCGCGCCGAACAGCTTCTTGAGCCGCGTGATCGCGAGCTCCTCGACCTGATCGATGACCTGCTGCCCCTCGTAGTAACGCCTCTTTGCGTACCCCTCGGAGTACTTGTTCGTGAGGCACGAGCCCGTGGCTTCCATCACCGCGCGCGAGGCGTAGTTTTCGCTCGCGATGAGGCGCATGGTTTCGTGCTCGCGGACGTTCTCCTCGTCGATGAGCTTCGCGATCTCGGGGTCCGCCTGATTCAGGTTGCGCTCGGCCATGGACTGCGAATACCCCACAAATGCAGCCGCGTCACCGGCCCTGCGTCGTATATAACGAACCCATGCGCGGGCTCGTGACGCTAGCGTTCGTGTCGCTCCTCACCGCAGGGCTGTCGTCGGCTGCGCGCGCGGACGACGCTCCTGCTCCGCCTGCTCCCGATGTCGCGGAGGATCCGACGCTCCGCAAGACGGTGGCGGAGCGCCGCGCAGGCGTCGTGATCGGCGTTGCGCCGGGGGTCGCGTTCGCGGGCGCGAGCGGCTACCCGAACAACACACGCCTCGTCGGCAATCCGGACTTCTACTCGGAGAGCCCGCTGCTCGTCGGGAGCTCGACGACGTACTTCTTGATGGGCGCGCTCACCGATTACCTGTCGTTCGGGCCGATGGTGAACATCGCCAACTTCGAGAACGACCGCTGGACGTCGAAGGGCGTGGGAATCGGCTTTCGCGCCGAGGTCTTCCCGCTCATCTCTCTCTTCCCGCGTCTCGCCGACCTCTCCCTGTACGGACAGGCAGGCGTCGGCGCGACGGAGCTCCAGGCGAAGGGCGACTTCCCGAGCGCCGACGGCACGCAGTCGTTCGCGGGGATCGGTCTGCACCACGAGTTTCGCTTCTTCCGCATGCTCGGCGGTCATCTCGCGGGCGGTCCCTACGTCGAGTACGACGCGATCTTCTCCACGTCCGCGGAGCGTCACTGGGCCTCGTTCGGTTTCCGGCTCGCGTGGTACGGCGGCACCGTCGCGATGGACAAGCGCTGACATGCGCGCGGCGCTGCTCTCTCTCGTCGCGGCCGGCGCGCTCGCGGCGCTCGCCGCGTGCTCGTCGAGCATCGAGTCTCCGCCGCCGCCGTGCGAAGGCGTCGCGCCCGCGGAGCAGGAGACGTGCCTCACGGACCACTATTTTCACGGGTATTCGCCGCTCGGGATCCCGGCGTGCCCGTTCTTCGTCCCGACCACGAAGAAGCTCGACAGCCGTCGCGAGATCACGTTCTTCCTCGGCGGCGGCACCGTCGTCGATGCGTTCGTCCGTGCGGAGGGCCAGTTCCTCCAGCGCTACTACGAGCCGTACGCCCTCTCCTTCTTCACGCGTCAGCCGGCGGCGCCTTCGGGGCTCGCGTTCGCGCTCGACGCGACGAACGCGCAGCTCGCGGACCTGTCGCGTCAGGTCGGTCTCGCGCCCGGGCAAAAGCCCACCGCCGAGCAGCAGAAGGCGCTCGAGAAGGCGACGGGCGACCTGATCTTCGCGAACCTGCGCAACTTCATCCGCGCGCAGTCGAACCCGCCGCGGAAGTCGATCAACGTGGTCGTCCTGTCGCACATCGCGTCGCCGGACGTCGCCGCGCAGTTCCAGGGCGGTGTGATCGCAGGGCTCGGGCTCTCGCCGACGCTCTTCCAGAACGTCGCCGCCGACGACGCCAGCAAGAACCTCTTCGAGCTGATCGGCCTCGGCGAGGACTTCACGCCCACGCTCTTCGTCGGTCACGACGACGTCGTCAGCCTGGCCAAGAGCCCCGACGTCATCGTCGCGCACGAGCTCGGGCACGCCATGGGCCTGCAGCACACGAAGGAGCCCGGGAACTTGATGACGCAGTTCGCGGCATCGAATGCCTGCGTCCCCGGCCTGAGCGACGACGAGATCGAGGTGATCAAGACGACGGCGGCCGTCGCGGGCGCGCCGGACGCCCTCTGCGCCTGGCACAGGCTGTTCGAGATGCGGGATTCTGTGGTGCGCGCCGTACTCGCCCAGAGGTGATACTGTGCGGCCGTGAGCGCAGCGGACCCGTTCGGGCTCGTCGGTCAGGTCCTCGACGGCCAATTTCGTGTCGACAAGCTCGTCGGCGAAGGCGGCTTCAGTGCCGTCTACCGTGGGCACCACCAGGGCCTGAACGAGCCCATCGCGATCAAGTGCCTGAAGCTGCCCTCGGCGCTCGGTACCACGCTCGTCGACACGTTCGTCCAGCGGTTCCGCGACGAGAGCCGCATCCTCTATCGCCTCTCGCAGGGGAACCTGCACGTCGTGCGGAGCATCGCGGCCGGAACGACGCAGGCGCCCGCGACCGGCGCGCTCGTTCCGTACATGGTGCTCGAGTGGCTCGAAGGCCGCTCCGTCCTGAACGACTTCACGGTGCGCCGCACGCACGGCGAGAAGGGCCGCTCGATCGAAGAGGTCGTGAAGCTCTTCGACACCGCGGCGGACGGCCTCGCGTACGCGCACGCGCAGGGCGTCGTTCATCGCGATCTCAATCCGGGCAACCTGTTCCTCGCCAACACGCAGCAGGGCGTGAAGATGAAGGTGCTCGACTTCGGCGTCGCGAAGCTGATGCACGAAGGCGCGCTCGACATGGGCCCGCGCGCGGCGACCGTCGGGCAGATCAAGATCTTCGCGCCCGCGTACGGTGCGCCCGAGCAGTTCGACGATCGCATCGGATCCGCCTCTGCCGCCTCCGACGTGTACTCGTTCGCGCTCGTCCTGCTCGAAGCGCTCCGCGACAAGACCGTCGTCGAAGGACGGCACATCGGCGAGTTCGCGAACGTGACGTGCGATCCCGCGCGGCGCCCCACGCCGCGCGCGCTCGGTCTCGACGTGCCGGACGAGGTCGAGCAAGCGTTCGCACGTGCGACCGCGCTCGACCCTGCGCAGCGCTGGCACACCGCGGGCGATTTCTGGCAGAGCCTCACCATCGCGCTGAAGTTCGCGAGCGAGCGCAAGCACGAGAGCGCCGCGCGCGAGACGCCGCCGCTCGCGATGGGCGGTCCGCCACCCGCCGCTGCGCCTGCGAACCCGGGCGCAGGTGGCAAGAACCTCGCGCGCACGATGCCGCTCTCGTCGACGACGCCGAACGTGCCCGGCCTTCCGCGACCCGCGCCCGGAGCGTCGCGCCCGCGCGTGCCGACGACCA
>JAQBQJ010000052.1 GCA_028287065.1 Labilithrix sp.
AGAGCCAGAGCTTGCCCTTCTCGTCGACGCGCCGGATCGTCACGCGCGTCGTCTCGATCAGCTTGAAGACGTCCTTCGGGCCGTCCGCACGGTTGTGGCTCATCTCGCTGAGCGGGACGAGACCCTCGACGCCGCCGACGTCGACGAACGCGCCGAACGGGACGATCGTGCGGACGATGCCGTCCACGACCTCGCCGAACTTGATGTTCTTGAGCGCTTCCTCGCGCTTCTCCTTGTACTCGGCCTCGAGCAGCGAGCGGCGCGACAGGACGACGTCGCGTCCGCGTTTCGCGTACTGCGTGACGGCGAACGCGAGGCGCTTGCCGACGAGGTGAGACAGATCGGAGCCGGGACGCAGATCGACGTGCGACGCCGGAGCGAACGCGCGCAGACCGTCGACGTCGACCTCGACGCCGCCCTTGATGGTGCCGGTGACGAGACCGAAGACGAGCGCGCCGGAGCGTGAGGCCTCGGCGACCATGGGCTTCGCCTTCGACACGCGCTTCGGATGGTGCGTGAGGACGACGAGACCGCCGCGGCCTCCGTCGTTGTGCACGAGGCCGACGAACGGAGCGCCGGGCTCGAGAATGACGCGCGGGAGCTGCGGGCTCTTCGCGTCTTCAGCCGATGCGCCGTCGGGCGAGCTCTCGGCAGCGGCCGGCGCTGCTGCGGCGGCCTCCGACGATGCTTCGGTGGTCGAACCATCGCTCGCGGCCTGCTCGCTTTGAGTAGTAGAGGAGGGAGCCTGGCCGGGCGAGACCTCGGTGGGAGGCGCGCCGAGCTCGGCTTCGCTCGGAGCAGCGGCAGGTGCGCCCTCGACGGCGACCGGCGACGACGCGGCGGCTTCGCCTTCGCCCGCAGCAGCAGCGGCTGCAGCGGCTGCGGCTTCGGCGGCGACGTGCGCGGCCTCCTCGGGATCGGCCTGCGCGGCCTTGCGATCGGCCTTGTGCGCGCGGTTGTACTCCTCGGCCTCCTCCTCTGTGATGAGGAGCTCGCGGAGATCGAAGATCGCCTTCGCCTTGCCGGAGAGATCGGCGAAGAGCGCGTCCTCGGTCACCTCGATGACCTTGCCGAACACGACGTCGCCGACGTTGAACGCCGGGCGCTCGCGCTCGGGACGCTCCTTCTTGCCGTGCTTCTCGTGCTGGAGGCGCGGCGGACGCGGCGGACCGATCGGATGGAGATCGCCCTCGACGCCGCCCTCGGGGACCGCGCCTTCGGCGGTCGCGCCCTCGGCGGTCGCGCCCTCGCCCGTCTTCTTCTTGCGACGACGACGACGCTTGCGCTTGGCCGGCGCGCCGGCGACGCCGGGCGCTCCACCTTCGGCCGTCGCACCACCTTCGGCTGCATCCGCGCCACCTTCGGCGTCGTCGCCTTCGTCACCGCCGTCGTCGCCCTCGCTGCCCGGCCCGGCGGTCGCGTCTGCGCTCGCTGCTGCTGCTGCTGCGCTCGAGCCCGCGTTGTCGGGAGTGTTGTTGACGGAGGGTGAAGGAGAAGCGGTCGTGTCGCTCGCTGCACTCGCGGCATCACCGTTGGAACCACCGCTGTGGGCGGGGGGGACTTCGGCGCTGTTCGCGATCGCGGCGACGGACGGATCCGACGGCTTCGGAGAGGTGGGGTCGTTTTGGCTCATGACGGCTCGAAAGGGCCGGCAAGATAGCGCATGGATTGGAGGGCGCGCCACCCCCAACGGCGTTTACGCCGGCTCAGAGCGGAGCAGCCGGAACGGGGCGCCCCGTCGCGGCACCATCCGCGGCCGAAAGCCTCGTGAGCGGAGCCCTCGCGGGCGCCATGCCTTTCGGCGCGATCGCGTCGTAGGCCAGCCCGTGAGCGGCAAGCCGGTTCTGGTAGTAAAAGAGGAGGCGCGTGTCGCGAAGGACGAGCTCACTGCCCCTCGGCGCGAGGACCTCCTGCGTGTGATAGCCCGCAAATGCGCGGAGCGCGTCCTCGACGATCTGGTCGCCGCGCTTTCCCTTGAGGTTGGGGGCCACGACGATCTCGCCGTGATCTTCGAGGACGGTGACGCGCGCGAGCATCACGTCGACGTCCTCGGCGAGCTCGGCGCGCGAGACGGCGACGTCGTCGCGATGGCGTAGGACGGCGAAGAGATCGGCCTTCCCGACGGCGCGACGCACTCGCTCGAATGCGCACGCTGCGACGAGGTGTGTCGCCATCACCACGGTGTCCCGCTTGAACGCGTCGACGATGCGATCGCCGAGCTCGCGCGTGTACTCCGCGTCACGTGCCGCATCCATCGCCGGCGTGCCGTCGCGCCCGACGACGTACGAGGTGGCGTCCACGATGCGACCGCGGTTGTCGTGGCTGCGCCCCTCGTCGTCGACGTAGTTCCCGAAGCAGTCGAGCGGCCGCGAGAACCGGATCACGCACGCGGCGTCGAGCCCGAGCAGCTTGTTCATGAACGACGCGACGCGGGACACGCGCGTCGACTCGTCGTCCTCGATGATGTAACGAGCCTTGCCTTCCTCCTGGAGGAAGTCGTCGATGAGCGTCTCTGCCTCGAGCGTGAGGAGGTAGTTGATCGTCGCGGGCACGAAGAAAATGGGCTGCGGGCGACCCTTCACTGTGGTGCGCACGAATGCCTCGATGCCCGTTCCTGCGAGGCCGAGCTTCAACTTCCGCTCGACGCCGCCGGAGCGCGAACGCGTCCCTCCGGGGAAGAAGAGCGAGTGGTAGCCCTTCTCCAGCATCACCGTGGAGTACGTCTTCAGCACGTCCTTGTAGAGCGAATGACGCAGCCGGCGATCGACGCGATAGGCGCCGAGGTTGTGCATGAAGTAGCTGAGCACAGGGTTCGTGAAGAGGTTCTTGCCGGCGCCGTACACCGCGGGCGGCAGGCCGGCGCGCTCGATCGCGAACCCGAACACGACCGAGTCGAGGTTCGAGAGATGCGTCGGCGTGAAGATGATCGTGCCGATCTCGCTGAGCTTTCGAATGTGCTCGCGCGGGCCCTGCACGAGGATGCGGCCGTCGAGCGCCGTGAGATCGAACGACTGGCCGATGTGCCGCAGCGTCGCGCGCGGCGACATCAATGCGCCGAGCAGCGGAGCCATCGCCTTCGAAGCGAACTTGTAGACGCGACCGTCGAAGTTGCCGGCGACGTCCCACGCGTAGCGCTCGGCGTAGACGCGCAGCTTGTCGCGGAGCTCGGCGTCGCTCATGCGCCCGAGGTGCCCCGCGAGGTAACGCCACTCGGCGAGCTCCGGGCTGTGCGAATTGTGGAGCCGTCGCGTCTCGAGGTAGGCCGCCTCGTTCAAGACGAGGAGCGGATCCCGCGTATGCGTCGTGATGCGATGGACGACCTCCTCGACGATGGAGGAGCGCGCAGCGTTGAAGCCGAAGATCGGGGCGGTCACCGGCCCATGAGACCGCCTCCGGGTCGCTCGCGTAAAGCGCGCCGGCGTTCCAGTGTCACTGGATCGCCGCAAAGGCCCGTTCGCGGAGGTGCGAACGGCACGGATCCGAAACGCCGAGCTCTGCGTAGGTGTTGCAGGACCTGGAAATACGAGTGAAAGTCCCTCTTAATCAAAACGACTTCACCCTTCAGAGGCCATTTCGAAGAAAGTAGAAACAGAGGACCGTGATGAGCAGCGACGCGAAAAAGCCTGACGAGAAAGAAGAGAAGCTGGCCGAGGTGGCCGCGTTCGTTCTCGCCGGCCGCCCTGAGAGGGTCGAAGACGGCGTACTGGTCATGGCGCCGCCAGAGTTCCGCGCCGCAGTGCGCGACGCCCGGGAGGTCCTTGCGACCCTCGGACGCGCCGAGCAGCCCGAGGCTCCGCCCGGCGGGCTCCGCGGAAGGCTCCTCGAATCGCTCTCTCGCCGGACGTCGCGACGTGCGCTCGTCGTGATCGACATGATCAACGATCACCTCGAGCCCGGCTCGCTGCTCGAGGTTCCGCGTGCGCGTGAGGTCGTCCCTGCCCTGAAGAAGCGCATCGCCGAGGCACGCGCGTCCGGCGTTCCGGTCGTCTACGTGATCGACGAGCACGAGGTCGACGACCCCGATCTCGACGCGTGGGGTACGCATGCCGTCAAGGGCACGTCCGGTGCCGAGGTCTGGGAAGAGCTCGCTCCAGAGGCCGGCGATCGCATCGTCAAGAAGCCGAGCTACAGCGCGTTCTACGAGTCGAACCTCACGAGCGTGCTCGACGAGATGAAGATCGACACGCTCGTCCTGACCGGTTGCCTCACCGAGATCGGCATCATGGCGACGGCGACCGATGCGATGCAGCAGGGCTTCGCGGTCGAGGTGCCCGCCGATTCGCAGGCGGGCTCGTGCGTCGAGCTCGAGATGGCCGCTCTCGGAACGATGAACATCATGGCGCCGTTCGGCCCCTCGCGGAAGAAGCGACTCGAGCGGCTCGCTGCCGCCGCCTGACGGCACGGAATCTGTATCGCGATCCTCCTCGTGAGAGCCCGGAAGTGCCGGGCCAACGAGGAGGTTCGTCATGTCGGCCACCAGTCACCCTCTTCCCGCGACGCGCGATGCGGACGACCTCGGCCGGACCACCCGCACGTCCGTCATCCCTCCGAAGTACTCCGCGCTCTACCAGCTCGTCGCGACCGACGGCCGCGCTCCGGGCGCCATCGCGAGGCTCGCGCTCGGGATCGTGATGTTCCCGCACGGCGCCCAGAAGATGCTCGGCTGGTTCGGCGGGAATGGGTTCAGCGGGACATACGACTACTTCACGACCGTGGGCGGGCTACCCGGCGTCATCGCAGGCGCGGTCATCATCGCGGAGTTCTTCGCGTCCATCATGCTCATCCTCGGTGCCTTCACGCGCATCGGCGCCGGCGCGATCCTCGGGATCATGCTCGGCGCGATCTTCGCGGTGCACGCGCCGAACGGCTTCTGGATGAACTGGACGGGTCTGCAAGCCGGCGAGGGCTTCGAGTACCACCTGCTCGCGATCGGCCTCGCGCTGATCGCGATCATCGCCGGTGGCGGTGCGATCTCGGTCGATCGCGCGCTGATGAAGCGTCGCGCAGGGGTCACTTCGGAGGAACGAGGCCCGGCAGCCCTTGCAGGCCCGGAATCCCCTGCAGCGACTTGAGCCCTGCTTGCTGCAGCTGCTCGGCCGTGATCGTCCCCTGCATCTTGAACGGCACGTCCACGTTCAGGCTCTCGCCGCCGACCGTCGCCGTGCCGTCGAGCGTGTAAGGTACGGGCCGCTTCGCCGCGGCGATCGCGGCGAGGCTGCCGACGCTCTTCCACTTCACGCTCATCGGCACGTCGATGATCGTATGCGCGTTCGCGGGCAGGTCGATCGGCTGCGACGCCGTCACCGTGCCGAGGTCCTGATTGCCGTCGACGATGACGTGCGCGACGACGGTACGTACCGAGAGCGGGTAGCCGTTCGGATTGAACGCATCCATCTTCACGCGCATGTCGAAGCCGCTGATGTCGACGGACGTGACCTTCGCCTCTTGCGGAACGAGCTGAGGCGCCTTCGGCTTCGAGCAGGCGGCGAGCGTGACGACGAGGGCGGCCGCGGACAGGAGCGAGAGACCCGGGCGAAGACGGTTCATCGTCATGCGCGGAGATCTAGCACTGCCACCGCCGGGTCACGACACGGTGCAGCGATACTCGCACCGCAGCAGGCTGGCGCGGGTCGTCGATACGCCGCGCGGCGGACGCGCCCGGACGTCCTGGATGCATTCGAGCTGCTCGTACCCGCCGACGTCCACGCGCATGTGTCGCAGCTGGCCGTTCGGATCGAACCGAAGGAGCACCGCGGGCACGACGAGCTGCGCGCCGACGCGATCGAGGCACTCACGCAGGCCCTTCATCGTCGCGTTGACGCCCGAAGCGACGCGATATTGCTCGTCGTGCGACGAGCTCGACGACGCGGGCGGATGACACTCGGTCGCGCAGACGGCGCTGCCGGCGACGGGCGGTCCGTCGGGCAACGGCGGTGGCGCGGGTGGCGGCGCGCGACGCGGCTGGCTCAGCGCAACGCGGCGCTTCTCCTTGAGCACGTCGAGGATCCGGTTCGCGGCGCTCCGTAACGCGACGAACCGTCGCGTTTCGGAGCCGTCGCCCGCGTCCTTGCCGGCGTCGATCGCGGAGGCGGCCTCGAGCTCACCGAGCGGCGCCTTCGTCTTGGTGTCGAACGCCTGGAGCCGCAGGTTCACCTCGCCGGGACCTTGCGATGCTTCGAGCCGGAGCGTGACCTCCGCCTCGGCGCCTTCGTCGCGTCCGAGCGGCTCGAACACGCCGCGCTCGCGCATGCGCCCTTCGAGCCACGGAACGAACGTGAACGCTTCGTTCGCGTCCTCGCCGCTTCCGTCGGTCGTGAACGCGACGGCGCACGTCCAGTAGGCGGCGAGGTTGTCGGTCACCGGCTGCGTCTCGACCGCGGCGGCTTCACGCTTCATGCAACCGCCCATCGAGGCGAGCGCGAGCGCAAGACCGAGCGCAAACGGCACCGCCACGACGAAGCTGCTCTTCTTCGTGCTCCTCATGCGCGGGATCGACGCCGGAGGGTCGCGAGCGAGAGCGCTGTGAGGAGCGCCATCAGCGGCGCGCTCGACGCGTTGCGCGAGGCGATCGCGCACCCCGAGTCGCTCGTGTCGCTGCCCGGCGCGACGCGCCCGGAGCTCGACGATGCGCCGCTGCTCCCGGCATCACCGCTGGTGCCGCCGCCGCTCCCCGTGCCGCCGCTCGTGCCCCCGCTCGCGGAGGCATCGCTCCCCGCGTCGGTGCCGCTGCTCGATCCGGCGTCGATCGGCGCGCCGGCCTCGGCGCCCGTCACCGTGATCATGCGCGTCGTGACGGTCACGGCGTCCCCGCCGGTGCCGCCCCCGCTCGCGGCCATGCCGGCGACGTACATCGTGATCGGGCCGTTCGCGTTCGGCGCGATGAACGAGAGCTTGTACGTCGCGGTCGAGCCGTTCGGCGGTGGAACGACCGCCGCGATCTCGGTGGGCTCCTGCGCGGCGAGCGGCGTGTCGGTGTTCGAGCCCTTGATCGTCTTCACGCCGTCGCTGAATGCGGCGTTCATCGACGTGCGCGTGCGGTTGCCGGCGACGACGATCGTGACCTGCGACGCGGAGCCGGCCTGGACGGTCTGCGGTACGGTGATCGTCAGCGCCGGCGGGTTCGCGCCCGACGCGTGGCAGTTCGTCGTGCACGTCTCGGAGATGCCGTTGTACGGCTTGCCGGAGTAGCCGGTGATCCCGGGATGCGCGGACGCGCTCCTCGACGCGAGCACGAGCGCGAGCACGAGGCTGCCGGCGATCGCGAGGGCAGCGGGCGAGCGAAGCGAGCGCAAGACACTACGATGGTAGCACTGCGAGCGCTTCGGTGATCTCGGTCACCACCATCGTCACGAGCTTGTCGTAGAGCTGCTCGCCTTCGTCACGCGTCGCGTCGCGCGGTGCGCCCGTATACGCGCGCTCCATGCCGATCTCCGCGAACGTCGACTTGCCGGCGCGGATCGCATCGGACAGGCTGAGGCCCAGCGTGGGCAGCTCGCCGAACGACGCGCGCACGTGAGAGCCCGCCGCGAGGACGAGCGACGTCTCGTAGCGACCGGCATGACAGTCGCCGCGCTTGAACTCGTCGGAGAGCGTGCGGCCCCAGCGACGCGTGAGCGGACACGCGACCGACGCCGCGCCCTTCGGCAGCCCCTCGATCGCCGCGCGGACCGCCGCATCGTGCGCGGGCTCGAGATGGTTGTTCACGAAGCAGACGTGCGCGAAGCCCGTCGCTAGCAAGCTCCTTGCGATCGCATTCAGCATCGACGTGAGCGCGGCCGCGGGGACGCCGATCGCGCCGGCAAAACCGCTCGCGTAGTCGGTGACCCCGTACGGCACCGACGGCGCGACGACCGCACGCACCGGGCCACCCTCGGTGCGCGTCTCGAGTCGATCCGCAGCGCGCATCGCGCACACGACGCTGATTGTGGTGTCGGTCTCGAGCGGGAGGTGCGGGCCGTGCGGCTCGACGCTGCCGACGGGGACGATCGCCACGGCAGGCCCCGCAGCGAGGATCTCCGCCACCTCCTCGTAGGTCAGCTCCGCGAGGCGACGAGCCATGTCAGGAGCCTCGCGCCGGCAGCGCGCGGAGCGCCTTCTTGTCGACCTTGCCGCGATCGTTCTTCGGGAGGTCGTCCACGAACTCGACGACGCGCGGATACTTGTATTTCGCAAGCTTCGTACGGACGTGGTCCTGCAGCTCGGTCGCGAGCGCGGGCCCCGTGTCGTGACCGGCGCGAGCCACGACGAACGCCTTCGTCTTCACGAGGCCCTCGTCCTCGACGCCGATGACGGCGCACGCGGCGACGGCAGGATGTCCGAGCAGGCACTCCTCGACCTGCAGCGGAGCGACCCACTGCCCGCCGACCTTGAGGAGGTCGTCCGCGCGACCTGCAAAGTACAAGTACCCCTGCTCGTCGACGTGGAAGAGATCGCCGGTGCGACACCAGTGGCCGTGGAACGTCTTCCAGCTCTTGTCGCGATCGAGCCAGTAGCCCTGGCTCACGCTGTCGCCCTTGACCCAGAGCACGCCGATCTCGCCGGGCGCGCACGGCGTGGCGCCGGGACCTTCGGCCTCTTCGGGGAGGACGCGCAGCTCGTAGCCCTCGACGGCCTTGCCGAGCGAGCCGATCTTCACGTCGCCGGGACGGTTCGAGGCATAGATGTGGAACATCTCCGCCGAGCCGATGCCGTCGTAGACCTCGCTCCGAAAACGCTCGATCCACCTGGAAAGAAGGGGTCCCGGCAGGGCCTCGCCCGCGGAGAGCGAGAAGCGCACGCTCGAGAGATCGAGGCCGGGCTTCCCGGCGGCGGTGAGCTCCGCGTCGTGCTCGAGGAGCTTGCCGAGCATCGTGGGGACGTTCGTGACGACGGTGGGGCGATAGAGCCGGAACGCGTTGGCGAGGCTCTCGGGCGTGGGACGCTCGCTGAAGAGGCCGGCCGTGGCACCGACCGCGAACGGGAACATGAGGTTCGTTCCCGTCGCGTACCCGAAGAAGAGACGCGGGACGCTGACCGTGACGTCGTCGCGCTGATACCCGACGGTGCGCTTCGCGTAGACCTCGGTGTTGAACGCGAAGTCGCGACCCGTGTGGATGTTCGCCTTGGGCTCGCCGGTCGATCCGCTCGTGAACAGCCAGATCGCAGGCTCGTCGCGGTGCACGGGAGTAAGCTCGGCTTCGGTGGCGGCGTCGAGCGCGGGCGCGAGCTCGATGACCTTCGTCTCCTTCGCGCGCGTGTCGGTCATTGCGGCGATCTTCTGCTCGGGGTCCTCGCCGGTCGCGACGTCGGGAACGACGAAGATCGCCTGGACCTCGCTCGCCTTCGCTGCGGACTCGATCGTCTTGCGGAGCTGCTCGGCGACCTCGTGGGTCGTGACGACGGCGGTCGCGCGCGTGTACCTCACGAGGTACTCGATGCTCTCGATCGGTCCGTGCGGATTGCCCATCGCGACGACGGCGCCGCGCGTGAGCGTGCCGAAGAACGTCCATGCGAAGGGCGGAGCGTCCGGGAGGACGATGAGGACGCGCTCGCCGCGACGAACGCCGTGCGCGGCGAGGAGCCCCGCCACCTTGCGTGATTTCCGGGCGACGGCGTCGTACGTCCAGCTCCGATCGCCGAAGCGGAGAGCGACCTTCGATCCGAGCCCCTCGTCGAGACGATCGAACAGGAAATAACGCGCCAAGCTCAGGTCTTCGGGCAGCGTGCTCACGGCGCAGGTCTTACCCGGCCGGCCGTGGGAATCCAAGCTCGCCGCCCGGCGTACGTCCATGAAGAGGATGCCCCGAGCCACGACGGTCGTTTCGCTGATTGCCGCGCTATTGGCGGTGTCCGGCTGCTCGAAGCAGCCCGCTCCGCCGCCGGCAGCGAGCGAGTCGACCGACGCCGGGGCGAGCGACGCCGGTGCCGCACGGATCATGTATGCCGGTCCGTTCGAGGCGCATGTCGTGGCGCGCTCGCTTTCGTGGCGCACGAAGCTCGTCCCGATGGCCGACGGGAAGGTTCGGCTGAGCGCGGCCCTCCGCCATTACGAGCTGATGCCGGACGGATCCGCGGTGCTCATCGGCGATCTCGCGTCGTACGCGAAGCAGATGCCGGAGAACGACGACAACCTCGTGGGCTACGACGTCCCCTCGCTCGCAGCGCGTGGGGCCGACCCATACGAGACGCCGGGAGCACTGCGCGAGGCGGTGAACCGCAACGAGGTCCCGCGCGCAGACGTCGACGGCGCCGAGGGGGAAGGCCGTTGCGAACAGATGGAGTCGTGGTCCGTTCCGCACGCGCTCTGTCATGTGTGGGCGAACGGCAAGACGACGGTGCATCGGAAGAACGGCGCGCGCTGGGAGCTCGTCGCCATCCCCGAGGCTCGCGCGCAGGGTCTGCGGGAAGGCGCCGTCGGCCCCGACGGCGCGCTGTGGCTCGGTCTCCGCAGCGGCAAGATCGTGCGCATCAGCAAGGCGGGCGTCGTCGATTCGTTCGACATACCGATGCCCGACGCGAAGCTGTACCGCGCGTCGTTCTGGTCCCAAGACATCTTCGCTCAGGCCGCACCGGCGAAAGGCACGAGCCACGACGACCCATTCGAGGGCATCAAGCGCTTCGAGCAGGTCGGCATCGCTGCGAGCGCCGGACCGCATCTCGTGACGAACATCCAGCAGATCGTGCCACGCGCCGACGGCGAGGTATGGGTGCTCGGCGGCGACAGCCACGGCGGCGCCGTGCTCGTCCACATGTCACGGCCGGCGATCGCTCCGCCGTCCGAGCCGCTCGTCATCGGCTCCGAAACGGATCAGCGCAACGAGCTCCGTAACCTGCGCAAGCCGATCACGTGGGTCGGACACTGCCCGCAGCTCTTCGTCGCGCTCGCGAAGCAGCGCGTCGACGGCTCGCTCCCGTCGGAAGCGGTGTGGGCGCGCGAGGCGGCGATCGGCGCGATCGTGAAGAAGGCATTCGGCAAGCCGCGGTCGCCGTTGCCGGATGCCGCGCTCGTCGAGGGCAAGCTCGGCGGGCGGCGCGTCGCCGGCGTGCTGATCTGGCGAGGGTCCCCGGAGGTGAGCGAGGAGCTCGTCGAGAAGAGCATGACCGCCGTCGCTGCCGAGCTGACGTCGGGCACCGGCCTTCCGCCCGACATCACGTGCACCGCGCCGGTGCTCGAGCGCGCGTCGACGCTGTCGTTGTGACCTCGCTCAGTACGTACACCGCACGCCGATGGCGTAGTAGCCGTCCGGCGAGGCGGGGAACTGCTGCGGCCACGAGGTGATCTTGAGGTTCTTCTCGTGCTGCTCCCAGGACTGCGTCCACACGAACGAGCCCTGGTTGTCGCGGACCCACGGCATCACGTTGCCGGCGGCGTCCTGAACGCCGTGCATGTTCGCGCCCTTCGGACGGCGGCCGGGCGGCGCGATCCAGAACGCGTGATCGAGCGGGTACTGGTTGTTCACGAGGCGCATTCCAGCCGGCGGATTCGGCGTCGAGTAGCTGCTGCGATGAACGAGGCGCATGTCCGGGTTCTGCGGGTTGTACGAGGACATGTCGTTCCACTGCCACGGGTAGTTCGTGGCTCCGCCGGCGCGACCGCGGTTCTCGTAGACCCACGCCATCTCGGCGGCGTTCACGAGGTGACCACCGTCGAATGCGCACACGGCCGCGGCCATGTTCCACGGAACGCAGTTGAGCGCCTTCTCGTCGAGGACCTCCTGCGAGAAGTCCGACTTCTCGGCGGTATCGCCGTCGACGGCAGGCTGCGACCACGTGCGACCGCCCTGACCGGTGACGTTGCAGCCGCGCTTGCCGGCCGGTCCGAGCAGGATGTTCACGTCATCCATGTTCTCGGGGAGCGTGCCGCTGAGAGACGTATCCCAGCCCTTCGGCGACTCGGACGCCCACTTCTTCAGGTTGCCCTGATAACGCTCGGCGAACGCGCGCATGCGGCCGGCGGTGACGAGGTACTTGTCGATCGAAAACGAGCCGCCCTGACCGGAGGGGCGATCGGTGACGGTCACGCGCGCGCAGCAGTTCTCGTGCTTCGCAGAGGCCTCGCCCGTGTCGCCTTCACCGCACGTGTCGCCGCCGGCCTTGCCGGTGCAGCCCTTGAACTCGACGCACTTCTTGTCGTACGAGCACGCGTCCGACGCGCAGTCGGCATGCGCAGCGCAGCTCTTGCCGGTCGCGCACTTCGGGGCCTTCGCGCCGCCGCAATCGACGTCGGTCTCGTCGGCGTTCTTCACGCCGTCGGTCGGCGACGGCGAGACGCATTTTCCTGCGGTGCAGATCGCGTTCTTGCAATCGGCGGCGCCTTCGCACTTCTTTCCGTCGGCGCACTTCGGGGCCTTCGCGCCGCCGCAGTCGATGTCCGTCTCGTCGCCGTTCTGCTCGCCGTCGGTCGGGTTCGAAGCGAGGCTCGCCGCCGACGGCGCGCACTTGCCGTCGGTGCAGATGCCGGAGCGACAGTCGAAGCCGACGCTGCAGTCGGCGCCTTCGCTCTTGCCGTTCGGGTTCGGCGTCGCGCTGTCCTCGGGGCTGTCGCCGCTCGTGCTCGAGCAGGCCGCAAGGCCCGCGAGCAGGCAGCCCGCCACGAGGGCGAGCGCCGAGAGGGAAACCGTCCGGTCACCAGGCAATCCACGGAAGTGCAGGCCCATCGGCGTGCAGCGACTGCACGAAGCTTGCCGCCGGCAGAGCGCCGGGTGGATCGCGCGCGACCAGTCGCGCCCCGTCGCGAGGTGGTTTCGAAGTGGGCGTGTGCTCGGAATTATTTCGGCTCGCGAGGCGCCGCGCATGGAGGGAAGAGACGCGCGCACGATGTCGTCACGAGGTCGTGCGACCGCATGGCGGTGGATCGGACTCACCCCTCGTGCGGTGCTTTTCCCGCGCGTAAAGTGGCGCAGATGTAGGGAAAATCGCGCGCGCGCCCGCTGGAAAATTCTACGGAGAGACGTGCGCGGGGACGTGCACGCCGACCGTCGCGCTCATCGGACCGCGGTTGCCGGCGAGGTCGTACGGCTTCACAGCATACCGATAGGTCGCCCCCGGGATGACGCGCGCGTCCTCGTAACGAGCCGAGAGCGCGCGCACGCTGGCGTGATGAACGAGGAGGGCGCCCCCGCCTCCGAGCTCCTCGGCGCGGAACACCTGATAGCCGTACATGCCGCCTTCGTCGGTGGCGGCCTTCCAGCGAAGGAGCACGCGTCCGTCCTTGTGCTCGGCGGTGAGCTGCGCGCCGTCGCCCGGCCACGACGGCGGCGCCTCGTCGTCGCTCTCCGGCGCCTGACCGAGCTTCTTCGGCCATAGCGTGCAGTCTACACGCTTGAAGTTCTCGTCGAGCGTCTTGCAGACGTTGCCGTAGATGCAGCGAACGACGCGGTCCTCGCGATCGCTCTGCCACTTTTTCGGGAGGTCGGGATCGGCGAGGAGCGCGCGGGCCATGCCGACGAGATCGCCCTGCCCTCGCGCGATCACCTTCTCGGCGAGGTCCTTCGTGCCGAGCTTGCCGACCGCGACGACGGGCGTGTCGAGCCCTGCGGTGCGGATGGCGGCGCGCACTGCCTCGGGGATCGCGAGGTTCGCGCCGTCGGGATAGGCGGCGCCGGGCATGCAGCGATCGCCGGAGTAGCCGGTGTACGGATAGAGCGGCTCGCCGGGGATGACGCGCGCGTCCTCGAACTTCCCGCCGGCGGACAGCGAGATGTAATCAGCGCCTGCGCGCGCGAGCTCGATGGCGATCGGTCCCGCATCGAGCACCGTGTAGCCGTTTCGGATGCACTCCTCGCCGAGGAAGCGCACGCCGATCGGGAAGTCGTCGCCGACGGCGGCGCGCACGCGGCGCATCACGCGGAGCGGGAGACGAAGGCGGTTCGCGAGCGAGCCGCCGTACTCGTCCTTGCGCGGATTGAGGCGCGAGAGGAACGACGACAGCGTGTACGCGTGCGCCATGTGGAGCTCGACCCCGTCGAAGCCGCACGTGCGCGCGCGAATCGCAGCGGTCCCATAGGCGTCGACGATCGCGTCGATCTCCTCGTGCGAGAGCATGTCGACCGTCTGCCGCCAGCCGGAGCGCGCGATCTTGAGGAAGTGGATGATCTGCGGGACCACCTTCGACGGCCCGGCGTCGTGCACGCGGCGCGCGAGGTCGGAGAGCCCGGGCACGAAATCGTCCGACGAGATGCGGAGGAGCGGACCGCTCTTCGCGGAGTGAACGGCCATTGCTTCGACGACGACGAGCCCGACGCCGCCGCGTGAAAAACGCGTGTACCGTGCACGGATGTCGTCGTTGACGGCGCCGTCCTCGCCGGAGAGCCGCGTCACCATGGCGGGAAGGACGAGCCGGTTCGGCAGCGTCATCGAGCGGATGCGGAAAGGCTCGAAGAGCACGCGCTTCACTTCGACGGGGCGACGAGGGCACTGCCGATGATCAGCTTCTGGATCTCGGTCGTTCCTTCGTAGATGCGCAGCGGTCGGATCTCGCGATACAGCCGGTCGACGACGCAGCGATCGGTGACGCCGAGACCGCCGAAGAGCTGGACGGCGCGATCGATGATGCGCTGTGCGGCTTCGGTCGCGTACATCTTCGCCATCGCGACGCTGGTGCCGTTCGCGCGGCGGCGAGCATCCTTGGCGGCGGCGCCTTCGCCGGAGGGGTCGGGCTGGTCCTTCTCCCACGCAGCGCGGAAGACGAGGAGACGCGCGGCATCGAGCTCGGTCGCCATGTCCGCGAGGGCGGCCTGCGTGAGCTGGAACTCGGCGATGGGCTTTCCGAACTGCGTGCGCGTGGTGGTGCGGACGATGGTCTCGTCGAGCGCGCGGCGCGCCATGCCGACCGCGGCGGCGCCGACGGAGGTGCGGAAGACGTCGAGCGTGCCGAGCGCGAGGCGGAGGCCATGGCCGACCTCGCCGATGAGCGCGCTCGCGGGGACCTTGCATCCCTTCATGCCGATGCGTCCGAGCGGGTGGTCGACGCTCATCGCGATCGGCTCGGTGGTGAGGCCTTCGGCCTTCGCATCGACGAGGAACGCGCTGATGCCCTTCTTGCTCTTCTCGGGATCGGCGTTCGCGAACACCACGTAGTGATGCGCGATGCCGACGTTCGATATGAAGACCTTCTCGCCGTCGAGGATCCAGCTGTCGCCTTCGCGGCGCGCAGTGGTGCGCATCGAAGCGACGTCGCTGCCGGCTTCGGGCTCGGTGAGCGCGAAGGCGCAGACGCGCGCGCCGCGGACGACCTCGGAGAGGACGTCCGCGCGACGTGCGCCTTCGCCGGCGAGGAGGATCGGATGCGAGCCGAGGCCCTGCACGGCGAAGATGGAGTCGGCGAGCGGCGAGACGTAGGCGATCGCCTCGCGCGCGACGGAGAGCGCGCGGACGTCGACGGCGGAGCCGCCGTGGCCCCAGGCGCCGCCGCCGTGCTTCGCGGGGACGAGGAGCGGGAGGAGCCCGAGCGCGGCGAGGCGCGGGACGACGCGATCGGCGGTGTGCAGCGCGACGTCGTCGTCACCGAGAACGCGATCGCACTCCTTGCCGAGCGCGCGATGCGGCTCGTCGAAGAACATCGGGAGCGCCGACCACGAAGGCTGGGTGCGATACGCGGTCATCGTCGGCGCTCAGGGCTGGGGCGGCTTGGGCGCGGCGACGAATGGACCGCTCGCGCCCTCGAACACGCAGGGCTCCTTCTTGACCCATGCGTCGTAGGCGGTGCGGAAGTCGGGGTGCTGCATGCAGATCGCCTGGGCCTGCGCCTCGGCCTCGATGGCCTGGTCGAGCGTCATGGTGTGCTCGCTCTCGAGCATCTGCTTCGTCATCGCGTGCGCGAACGCAGGGCCCGAAGCGAGGCGCTCGGCGACGGCGCGGGCCTCGGGGACGCAGGCCTCGGGCGCGACGACCTTCGAGACGAGTCCGATGCGGAGCGCCTCTTCGGCGTTGATCACGTCGCCGAGGAAGAGGAGCTCGTTCGCGCGCGCGAGACCGACGACGCGCGGCAGGAGGTAGGCGGCGCCCATGTCCGCGCCGCAGAGACCGACGCGCGGGAAGATGAAGCCGAACTTCGCGGTGGAGCTCGCGATGCGGAAATCGCAGGCGAGAGCCATGACGGCGCCGGCGCCGACGGCGGTGCCGTTGACGGCCGCGACGACGGGGCGGCGGAGCGCGCGGATGTTGCGGATGAGGGCGCCAGTCACGCGCGTGAACGCGACGAGGCCCTTCATGTCGCGCGCGAAGAGCTCACCGATGATGGCGTTGACGTCGCCGCCGGAACAGAACGCGCGGCCCTCACCGGTGATGAGCACGGAGCGGACCGCGTCGACGTGGTCGAGGGCCGCGAAGGTGTCGCGGAGCTCCTCGTAGACCTCGAACGTGAGCGAGTTGAGGGTGTCGGGCCGGGTCAGCGTGATTGACGCGACGCCCGACGCCGAGACCTCGTAGCGGAACGTCTTCGGCTTGATGCTCATGGGCCGTGCGTCCGCTCAGCCCGGGAGGATCGCGACGCCCTCGATCTCGACGAGTGCGCCCGGCTCGAGCAGGCCGCTGACCTTCACGAGGCTCATGGCGGGGTAGTACTTGCCGAGGCGACCGCGCCAGCCCTCGCCGATGGCGACCGTCGCGGCGCGGTACGCCTCGAGATCGGTCACGAAGGCGAGCAGCTTGACGATGTGCTCCGTGGCGCCGCCGGCCGCGCGAACGACGTCGATCACGTTGTCGAGCGCCTGGAGGAACTGCACCGCGAAGTCGGGGCTGACGATGTGCGCGTCCTTGTCCCAGCCGATCTGGCCGGCGATGTGGAGCATGCGCGCGCCGGGCATTTCCGTGAGAATGCCGTTCGCGTAGCCGCGCGGCTTCGGGAAGTGCGAAGGGTGGATGACCTTTTGACCCATGAGCCGCCTGCCTCCGGTCGCGAGGCTTTAGGCGCGAATCTCGCGGATGTAAAGGAACGCCGGGGCGGCGGGTCGGGGTGCCGCGCTTGCGGCTTGGCGGCTCAGGCCTCGGCGGCGCGGCGGAGGCGGTCCCGGACCGCCCACCACGGGGGCGCGTCGGGCACGGCCTCGATCACGAGCGCGTCGAGCTTCGCCTCGTCCGCGTCGTGGAGGGCGGCGAAGATCGCGGCCCCGTAGCCCTCGGCGTGGGCGGGCAGCTCGGCGAGCGTGAGGAGCGTGACGTCGCCGTTCCGAAAGGTGACGTCCACGTCGCGCTTGGCGTCGGCGCTCCAGACGATCGCGCCGAGACGGGGCGAGACGCGGGCAACGCCGAGCAGCTCCTCGAGAAATTTCGAGCCCTGGCGCGCGAGCACGACGCGCGTGCGCGGCGCGTAGTGCTTGGCGGCGAGACCGGGCGATGCGCGCGCGGCGTCGCCGGTGAGCGCCACGTGGTCGTAGGTGACGTCGGGGACGACGGCGCGAATCGCCTCGAGCGTGGCGGCGCCGGCGCGGAGCACGCGTGGTGGGCCGCCCGCGACCGTGACATCCACGACCGTCGACTCGATGCCGTGCGTGCAGGGGCCTGCGTCGAGGACGAGATCGACACGGTCGCCGAGCGATCGCACGACGTGCGCCGCCGTGGTCGGCGAGACATGCGTATGGGCATTCGCGCTCGGGGCTGCGAGTGGCTCGCGAACGGCTCGGATCAACGCGAGCGCGACCGGATGCTGGGGTGCGCGGACCCCTACGGTCGCGAGACCGCCGGAGACGACGTCGGGCACGCGCGCGTCTCGCTCGACCACGAGCGTGAGCGGCCCGGGCCAGAACGCGCGCGCGAGACGGGACGCACGGTCGGGCCATTGCGAAGCGAGCGTCTGCGCCATGGCCTCGCTGTCGACGTGGAGGATGAGCGGGTGGCCCTTCGGCCGCTCCTTGGCCTCGAAGATGCGCGCGACGTCACGTTCGTGCAGGCCGCGCGCACCGAGCCCGTACACGGTCTCGGTAGGAAACGCGACCAGACCACCGCGAGCGAGGACGGCCGCAGCCTCGGCGATCACCGCCGGCTCCGGGCTCGTGGCGGACAGTCGCAACACGCGGGGCACGGCGCAGGAGGATAGTAGAAGAGCGAGACGAGCGCGCGGCTCGAAGGTAAGGTCGGCAGCGATGCGAAGCGCACGTGGAAACGAGGCAGCGTTCGTGTTCGCGGCGGGGTGCATCGTCGCCGCGAGCGCAGCGGCGGCCTGCGGTGGAGGCGGCGCGGCCGTGAGCGGGAAGCCAGCGACGAGGCCCACCGGGTCCGCGAGCGCGAGCTCATCCGGAGCGAACGGCGGGTTCGCCGTCACGCCACCTCCGAGCGGCCTGCCGCCGATGGCCGCCATGCCGCCTCCCGGCGTGACGGGCTCCAAGAAGGCGAAGAAGAAGACGGACGGCGCGCTGTTCGCGTGCGGCGGCGGGGCGAAGCCGACGGCGAAAGATCCGGCCGATCTCGTTAAGCGGCTCGGCGAGGCGTGCGCGTCGGCCGCCAAGATGAAGCCCGTCGGGCCCATGATCCGCGCGCAGCAAGCGGATCGGGACGCGCATCAGGAGCACAAGGTCCGGGTCGAGGCGAACAAGTGCTACCGCGTCGTGTTCGCGACGGACGAGAACGTCCACGACGCCGTCGTCGTCATGCGCGACTCCGCGGGCGACATCGTCGCGGAGTCCCCTGCCGCCGCGCTCCCCGAGGACGGCGCCCTCTGCTTCACGACCGCGGACGAGGTCACGCTCATGGTCGGCATCGGCTCGGGCAAGGGCGCGTACGCCGCGCAGGTCTGGAGCGAGTAGGACTGTTTCGACGATCACCGAACGATATTTCGACGATCACCGAAACAGTGTTTCGACGATCACCGAACAGTGTTTCGACGATCACCGAAACAGTATTTCGACGATCACCGAAACAAGCGCTCCCTCACTCGTGACGTAGCGCGACGATCGGATCGAGCGCCGCCGCGCGACGCGCCGGAAAGAACCCGAAGGCGATCCCCGTCGCGGCGCTTGTCGCCACCGCGACGCCGAGCGCGATCGGATCGAGCTTCATCGGCCAGCCGAGGCTCCCGCCGAGCACCGCGATGGCCCCGATCCCGGTCAGCGCGCCGGCCACGCCTCCGATCAGCGCGAGCACGACCGCCTCCACGAGGAACTGCAGCATGATGTCGTTCGCGCGCGCGCCGATCGCCATCCGGATGCCGATCTCTCGCGTCCGCTCCGTGACGCTGACGAGCATGATGTTCATCACGCCGATGCCGCCGACCACGAGGCTCACCGCGGCGATGCACACGAGGAGCACGGTCAGGAGCGAGTAGATCGCGCTCTGCATCGCCTGGAACTCCTGCTGCGTACGGATCCAGAAGTCCGGCTCGCGATCGTCGGCGATGCGGTGGCGCTGCCGCAAGATGCCCTCGATCTGCCGCACGGCGCGCTGCGTGGTGTCCGCGCTCGTCGCCGACACGAGGAGCACCCCCGCAAACCCCGGCGCCGTCCTCATGATGCGACCGCGCATCGTCCCGATCGGCATCAGGACCATGTTGTCCTGGTCGCCGCCGAACGGCGCCTCGCCCTTCGACTCGAGCACGCCCAGGACACGG
>JAQBQJ010000068.1 GCA_028287065.1 Labilithrix sp.
GTTGACGGTGGATGTTCTGTGCTGCCCGCGTTGCTCGGGAAGGCTGCGGCTGGTGGCGCTGATGACCGAGCCCAAGGAGATCCGTCGCTACCTGCGTGCGCTCGGCGAGCCGACCCAGGCGCCGACGCGAGGCCCTGCAGGACTTCGTCGCGCAGGGCGGGAAGCTCTACGGCTCGGACTGGAGCTACGAGTACGCGCGCGCGCGCCGTGCGCCAGGGCTGGCCCGGCTTCGTGTCGTGGATGGGCGAGACGAGCCAGATCGGCTCCGGCTGTCAGCCCGGCGGCGGAGACTCGCCCGCGCAGTTCGACGACCCGTCGCTGCGCGACTGGATGACCGCGATCGGCGAAGGCAGTGCGTCGCTGAAGTCCGCGTGGAGCACGATCGACAAGGTGAACCCGGTCGCGTCCGTCGACGAGAACGGAAAGAGCTTCACGCAGACGCCGAAGGTGTGGGCTTCGGTCAAGCAGCCCGGCGGAACGCATCCCGCGACGGTCTCGTTCCAGGATCGCTGCGGTCGTGTGCTCTACAGCACGTACCACGCCGAGGGCAGCGACACCGCGAACGGGCAGGGGAGCTTCCTCGCGCAGGAGAAGGCGCTGATGCACATCTTGCTCGAGGTGGGCGTGTGCGTCGGGCCCAAGCCGGTGCCGCCGGTGCGGTGAGTCAGCGCGGTCCGACGGCGACGATCTAGCTGGCAAAGCCACGGCGCTTCGGCGAAGATCCACCCCGTGATTTGCGGGGCAAAATGACTGGAATCCGCGCGCTCCAGCTCGAGCAGGTGCTCCGATCGCGCAAGCGTCTGCGGCGCGAGCTCCTCGAGAACAAGGCGCTGCGGCCCGTGCGGATCGCCGTGCTGGGCGGGACGACCACGAACGAGGTCGTCGACCTCCTCGAGCTGCTGCTGCTCTCCGACGGCTTCGCGCCGACGTTCTACCAGTCCGAATACAACCGCTTCTACGAGGACGCGACGCTCGACGTCGCGACGATCGCCGAGTTCAAGCCGGACCTCGTCTACGTCCACACGCATTTCGTCAACGTCTCGCGGTTGCCGTCGCCGGACTTCAGCGAGAGCGAGCTCGAAGCGCGCGTCGCCGACGAGCATGCGCGGTTCAAGCAGATCTGGGAGTCCATTCACACGACCGTTCAGTGCCAGATCGTCCAGAACAACTTCGAGCATCCGCCCTTCGCGACGATGGGCAATCTCGACGTCGCGGCGCCGGGCGGCCACACGCGCTTCGTCCTCGAGCTGAATCGCGCCTTCGCGAGGTCGGCGAGCGCCGACCGACGCCTGCTGATCCAGGACGTGAGCTCCATCGCCGCGGGCATCGGCCTGTCGCGCTGGTTCGATTGGGAGCGCTGGTACAGCTACAAGATCCTGACCACCCCCGAGGGCAGCTACGCGCTCGCGGACTCGCTGGCGAGCCTCGTCGGCGCCATCCTCGGACGATCGAAGAAGTGCCTGATCCTCGATCTCGACAATACGCTCTGGGGCGGCGTGATCGGCGACGACGGCGTCGACAAGCTCCACATCGGCAAGGAGACCGCGCTCGCCGAGGCCTACACGGCGTTCCAGCAGTACTGCCTGTCGCTGCGCGCGCGCGGCGTGCTCCTCGCCGTCTGCTCGAAGAACGATCACGCCATCGCGACGACCGGCTTCGAGCACCCCGACTCCGTCCTCAAGATGGAGCACTTCTCCGCCTTCAAGGCGAACTGGAATCCGAAGCACGAGAACATCCGTCAGATCGCCGAGGAGCTGAGCCTCGGCATCGACAGCTTCGTGTTCGTCGACGACAACCCCGCCGAGCGCGCGATCGTGCAGGGGCAGCTGCCCATGGTCGTCGTCCCGGACGTCGGCTCCGACGTCGCACGCTACGCGGGCATCATCCAGGCAGGCCGCTATTTCGAGATGGCCACGGTGTCGAAGGAGGACCTCGGACGCGCCGAGGCGTATGCCGCGAACGCCGCGCGCACCGCGGTGCAGGCGAAGTTCGAGAACTACGGCGACTACCTCGATTCACTGCAGATGACGGCCGAGATCGGCGCATTCAAGCCGGTCTATCTCGAGCGCATCACGCAGCTGATCAACAAGACGAACCAGTTCAACCTCACGACGCGTCGCTACACGTTCGCGGAGATCGAGCAGATCGCGAACGACCCGTCGTACGTGTCGATCTACGGCAGGCTCACCGACACGTTCGGCGACAACGGGCTCATCTCGGTGATCATCGGGCATCACGTCGGCGACGCGATCGAGATCGACCTGTGGATCATGAGCTGCCGCGTCCTGAAGCGAGACATGGAGCTCGCGATGCTCGACATGTTCGTCGAGGGCGCGAGGTCGGCGGGGGCCTCGGTGCTCCGCGGCCGCTACATCCGTACTCCCAAGAACGGGATGGTCGCGGAGCACTACCAGACGCTCGGTTTCGAGCCGGACCCGCCGAGCACGGACCCGGACCAGTCGTCTTGGAAGCTCGTTCTATCGACGTACGAACGCCGTAATCGGCACATAAAGGTTTTGTGAGCTCATGGACAGAAACAGCATCATCCAGGATCTGAAGCCCATCTTTCGCGACGTCCTCGATCTCGAAGACCTGAATCTCGTCGCCGAGAGCAATGCCACGAACGTCGACGGCTGGGACTCTCTGGCCCACGTCAATCTGGTCGTAGCGATCGAAAAGCACTACCGGATCAAGTTCGCGCTCGGAGAGCTGCAAGGCCTGAAGAAAGTCGGAGAGATGGCCGACTTGATAGCGAAGAAGCTCGCGAAGGCATGAACGAGTACCGGTGGGCGGACCTCACGCTCGGCCTGCGCGCCCGGTTCGAAGCTGATATCACCGACGCCTCGATGGCCGCGTTTGCCGAGATGTCCGGAGACGTCAATCCGCTCCACACGGACGACGCGTTCGCCGTCGCGCGGGGGTTTCCCGGTCGCGTCGCATTCGGGATGCTGGCGTCGTCGTTCTATTCGACGCTCGTGGGCATTCACCTGCCCGGCAAGTACGCGCTCCTCCACGGCATCGACATCGAGATGAAGTCTCCGGCGTTCGTCGGCGACCGCTTGACCGTGTCCGGCGAGATCGTGCACCTCACGGACGCCTACCAGCGGCTGGAGATCAAGGCTTCGATCGTGAACGCGAACGGCAAGACGATCTCGAAGGCGAAGATCCGCGCAGGCGTCCATGAGCCGTGAGCTCGTGCTCGTGGCCGGCGCCTCGTCGGACATCGGCGTGGCGCTCATCCGGCGTGTGCTCACCACGACCGATGCGCGCGTCGTCGCGCATCATCATGCGGGCGCAGACCGGCTCGAGGCGCTCAGGTCGCTCGACGCCGCGGACAGCCTGCACCTCGTGGCCGCGGACTTCTCGTCGGCCGAGTCGGTCGACGGCATGGCCCGCGACGTCCTCGATCGGTTCGGCGTCCCGACGCAGGTCGTGTACCTCCCGGGCCTGAAGCTCCGTTACGAACGCTTCGCGAAGTTCGACCTCGAGCACTTCGATCGCGACCTCGCCGTTCAGGTGCGCTCCGCGATCGTTCTGCTCAAGCCGCTGTTGCCGAAGATGGCGAAGCTCCCGCGGGCGAAGGTGGTGTTCGTGCTCTCGAGCGTCACGCGCGGGGTTCCGCCGAAGTTCATGTCGATGTACGGCATCGTGAAGCACGCGCAGCTCGGGCTCATGCGTTCGCTCGCCAGCGAGTACGCATCGACCGCGCTCACCGTGAACGCGGTGAGCCCGTCGATGGTCGACACGCGCTTCCTCGACGAGATCCCGGGCGTCGCGAAGGAGATGAGCGCCGCC
This sequence comes from Labilithrix sp., assembly GCA_028287065.1. Classification (GTDB taxonomy): domain Bacteria; phylum Myxococcota_A; class Polyangia; order Polyangiales; family Polyangiaceae; genus Labilithrix. The sequence continues at coordinate 3,796 of JAQBQJ010000068.1, forward strand.
TCCGCGCCGCGCGGCCGTCTCGCCACGCCCGACGAGGTGGTGGGCGCGATCGAGTTCCTGCTCTCCGAGAAGAGCGACTTCGTCACGGGGGTGGAGCTGCCGGTCAGCGGCGGCCTCGGCTTCTGATGCTGTTCAATTCGTTCACGTACCTGCTGCGATTCCTTCCGGTCGTCGTGCTGGGGCACATCCTCCTGCGCCGGTTTGCGGGGGCACGCGCGTCGCAGGTCTGGCTGCTCGCGGCGTCGCTCTTCTTCTACGCCTTCCCTCGGCCCTCGCACCTGCCGCTGCTGCTCGGCTCGATCGTCTTCAACTGGGGGATCACCCGCGCAATGGTGGCGCGTCCGGATCCCGGCCGCCGGAAGGCGTGGCTCTGGGTCGGGCTCCTCGGCAACATCGGGCTCCTCGCGAGCTTCAAGTACGTCAACTTCGCGCTGGGTCAGGTCAACGCCGTCGCCGGTACGCACCTCGCCCTCCCGAACTGGGACTTCCCGCTCGGCATCAGCTTCTTCACGCTCACGCAGGTGATGTACCTCGTCGACTGCTACCAGGAGATGAACGCGCCGATCTCGCTGCTCGACCATGCGAGCGTCGTCTCGTTCTTCCCGTACGTCTCGTCGGGGCCGATCGTCCGCGCGAAGGAGATCGCCGATCAGTTCGCGAAGACACTCACGACGGCGGAACGCGACGACCTCGCACGACGCGGGCTGTACTTGCTCACGCTCGGTCTCGCGAAGAAGGTCGTCTTCGCCGACACGTTCGCCGCGATCGCCGACATCGGATTCGCATCGGTGGGCCATCTCTCCACGCTCGAAGCGTGGGTCTTCAGCCTCGCGTACACGTTCCGGATCTACTTCGACTTCAGCGGATATTCGGACATGGCGGTCGGCACGGCCTGGCTGCTCGGATTCGAGATTCCGCAGAACTTCGATGCGCCTTATCGCTCGCAGTCGATAAGCGAGTTCTGGCAGCGGTGGCACATCTCGCTATCGAACTTCATTACCAACTATCTCTACACGCCGATCCTGCGGTCGTTCCGCAAGGCCACGCTCCGCACGTCCGCGATCGCCACGCTGCTCGCGATGGGGATTGCCGGCCTGTGGCACGGTCCGGCGTGGACGTACATCGTGTTCGGCTTGATTCACGGCGTATCGCTCGCCGTGAACCAGTACTGGAAGAAGTCGAAGCGGCGACTGCCGCGCGGTATGGGATGGCTCGTCACGTTCCTGCTCGTGAATGCCGCGTTCGTAGTGTTCCGTTCCCCGACGCTCGGCAGCGCGCTCACGATGCTCGGCAGCATGATCCCGCACGGGAACGTCCTCGGAACGACGGTCCTCGAGACTGCAG
>JAQBQJ010000086.1 GCA_028287065.1 Labilithrix sp.
GAGGTCGTAGCGGAGGTTCTGGTAGCCGCCCGGGCCGGTGAAGTTCTCGCCGAGGATGTACGGGACGTTGCCGGGATGCTCGTAGCGCGTGCGCACGGCATGCGCGATCCGGCGCGTGGCGGCGCGCGGCATCATCGGGACGGCGTCGATGCGGAGGCCGTCGGCGCCCCAGCGATCGAACCACCACATCACCTCGGAGGTGGCGGCGCGCGCGGCGTCGAGGTTCGTCCAGTCGAGATCCGGGAGGTACGGCGCGAACCAGCACGTCTTGATGTGCGTGGCCCAATCGCACGTGCCCTGCCCGCAGGTGCAGTCCTTCTCGAACCAGTCCGGATGCTCGGTCACCCACGCGTGCTGCTCGTGCACGTGGTTCGGGACGACGTCGAACAGGACGCGGATGCCGCGCTCGTGCGCGACCTGCATGAAGCGGTCGAGCTCGGCCTCGCTCGTGACGCGCGGATCGAGCACGCGCGACGCGGTGGGCCAATAGCCGTGATAGCTCGTGTACGAGTGGCCGTCGGTGCCCGGGAACTCGCCTTCGGGGTTCTTGTAGAGAGGAGAGAGCCAGAGCGTGTTTGCGCCGAGCGCCTCGATTTCACCGGCCTCGATCGCGCTGCGCAGGCCGGCGAGCGTTCCGCCGGCGCGATCGGACGGCTTCGCGGGCGGCGCGAGCGGGCCGGAGTCGCCGCGGAAGCGGTCGAGGACGACCTGGTAGACGATCGCGTCGCGCGGATCCCATTTCGTAGGCTCGATCCACACCGTCGCGACGGCCTCGTCGCTCTCGGCGCCGCGGGTGTCACGCGCGCGGATCGAGAACGTGTACTTTCCACGCTTCAGACCGGTGGTCTCGAAGCGAAGGACGCCGGCGGCGGGATCGGCTGAGGCGACCGGCAGCGCGACACCTTCACGTGACGTGACGACGACGGCGCCGGGATCGAGCGCGGCGCCCGAGCGTGAAGCGAGGAACGATGCGCGCACGACGGCGTGACCGTCTGCGGTGGCTTCGATCGCCTCGACGCGGACGGCGGGTCGTTCGCAGTCGGCGGCGATCGCGAGCGCGACCTCGTGACCGTCGTGGAACGCGGTCATGGGGACTTGCTTGTCGGCGAGCCAGACGCCGTCCTCGACGATCGCGTACGCGTGCTCGCCCGCGGGCGCATCGACGGCGGCGACGACCCAACCGTCGTCGCGGAGCTCGGGAGCGAGGCCGGGGCGCTTCCAGTCGTTCCAGTCGCCGATGATCTCGACGTGGGCGTCGCGCGTCGCCGGCTTGTGCCAGATCTGGAGACCGCAGACCTGGCCGGGCGCGACCTCGGGCGCGTCGCTCGACGAGCATCCCTCGGCGGCGGCGCCGGTGAGCGCGAGCGCGAGCGTGACGGCGAGCGCACGCGCCGAGCGCGTGCGTCGACTCCCGCCTCGGCTCGACCGTTCCGTCACGCCCGAGGTCTAGCCCCGAGTGAGGGCACCCGCAAACCTCAGGGAGCGGGCTCGGTCGGGTCGGCCGGGACGGGGACGGGATCGTGGGGGACGGGGCCGGACGGGGTGTGGGAGGGGGCGGGATCCGGGTCGGGCTCGCCGGGGATGGGGCCGGGGAGCGGGGACGGGAGAGGCTGGGTGGTCATGAAAGGGGTGGGACGCATGCGCCGTGCCGCAGCGAGAGAAAGGAGAACAGGGAACAGGAACAGGAACAGGGACGGGAATTGGAATTCCCCCGCCCCCGTGGTCGCGTGTCGCGAAAATTGAAATTCTGATTCCTGTTCCTGTTCCTGTTCCCTGTTCTCTTTTACTTCGCCATCCACGTCACCAACCTCAGCGCCCTCGGCAGAACCCTATCCGCGCCGATCCCCTTGTCGTCCGTCGTCCACAACCTGATCCGCGCGCCCAGGAGGCCCGCTTGGACGATGGCTCGGCGTTGCGTCACCGCTTTCGGGTCGCTCGTGGCGTCGGCCGGGAGAGGCGCAAGCGCTGCGCCCGATAGCGCGCCTGCGTCGCGGCCGAGCGCCGTCCAGTAGCTCGGCCGCACGCCGAAGCGGTCGATGAAGGTCTTCACGTCCGGTTCGTGCGCCTCTTCCGGACGCGAGGCGAGGATCGGGACCAGGCCCGCCGATGCGCTCAGGACCACGATGCCCTTCGGCACCTCGGACGGCGTCACGCCGGCCTCGAGCGTGACCGCGATCGCACGATCGCCGTGGCCTCGCTGCGTCTCGACCAGACGCTTCACGTCGCGTAGCACGTCGCGCGCGCACTGCGTCGGCCCCGACACGAGCCAGCCCTGTGCGCCCGACGCCATCCACGCGTTCACCGGAAACCGCGGTTTTCCAGCTTCGGACAGCGGTACGTCGCAGCGCGTCGGCGGGAGCAGAACGAGCCCGCTCGCCTCGGCCGCGCGTCCCGCCACCTCGTCCTCCGACGTGTCGATCACGAACGCAGCCGTCTTCACGGAATGACGCACGAGCGCCTCGCCGAGCATCGCGAGCTCGCGTTCGGTGCGCTCCCCGATCACGAAGGCAGACGTCTTCGGCATGCGCGCCGCGCTCGGCGCGGAGAGCAGGAGCACCGGCACGCCCGTCTGCTCGCTCCACTGGCTCGCGCGATCCGCGCTCGCCCGATCGAACCCCGCCACGATCACCGCCGCGCCTTCGCCGGCGAGCTCCTCGAGCGCTGCACGCGTCCCTGCGTCGTCGATGCCGTCGTCGCGCGTGACGAGACGAACGCCTTCGGCCGCACCCGCACGGCGTGGAAGGTCGAGCGCCCACGACACGCCGCGCACGACGTCTGCCGCTTCGTCGCGGAGCTCGCGCGTGCGCGTGGGAAGCAGGAGACCCACGGTCTTGCCCGAGACCGCCGAGAGCCCGCGACGGCTCGCCGCGAGCTCACCGAGCTCGACGCCCGCGTCGCCGCCCGTCTGCGTCGCGCTCGTGCCGCTCACGTCGAGGAGCCATCGCGCGAGCGCCGCGTCGTTCGAATCGACGGCGATGCGCGAGAGCCGCGCAGCGACGAGCTTCTGCGTGTCGGTCGTGTAGCCGGAGGCGACGCCGCGCGCGCGCATCGTGCGGTAGGTCTGCTCGAGCACGGCACGCGGGAGCGTCTCGAGGATCTGCGCGATCTTCACGCGGACGCGGTCGCGATCGTCCTCGCCCACGCCGCGCAGCCATGCGTCGAGGTATGCGAGCGCTTCGTAGTCGTCGTGCGCCGCGATGGCGGTGAGCGCGAGCTCTTCGAGGAACACCTCGCGATCGGTGTCGTCGACCACCTTGCCGACGAGCGGACGCAGGATGTCGAGCGCCGACTGCGGCGCGCCGTGGAGGCGGAGGATCCGAGCGCGTGCCACCGTCGCGAGGTCGCGCGTCGCCCCCGGTTTGAGCTCCGCGATCGACGTGAGCACGCCATCGGCCTTGATGAGATCGCCGTCCTGCATGAGGGCGAACGCGAGATAGACCTTCGCGAGCGGCACGGCGCCGTCGTTCGGGAAGCGACGGATGAAATCGGACGCGGATGCCGGATCGACCTTGCGCAGCTCCCATCGCGCGCGAAGGCCGGCGAACGCCTCGGCCGCGTCGGGCGAGGTCGAGAGCGTCGCCACGGGCTTCGGTTGCCGCGCGGATCGCGAGCAGGCGATGCCGGTGGCGAGGGAGAGGAGAAGAGCGAGGGCGGGGCGGCGCACGGGGAAAGGAGAGGGTACGCGTGTCGCCTGTCCGAGAAAAAGAGAACAGGGAACAGGAACAGGAACAGGAATTCGAATGGCCGAGTCGGTATCATCCGGCCGTGCTTCGCCTACTGCTCGTGGTCGGGTCGTTGTCTGTCGTCGGGGCAGTCGTGGCATGTCAGAGGAGCGATCCGCCGCCCGGGACGGCTGCGCAGGCCGCGCCTTGTCCGGAGGACGCCGGAACGGAGCTTCCGCGGGAGCTGGCGTGCTGCCTCATCCAGGCGCGGAACTCCGAAGAAGCCCAGATTTGCCTCGCGAAGGCGGACGGCGGACGCTGAACGTCGTGTTAGCTTGGCGCCGATCCGATGGGCCCCCGCATCGCTGCAAACGCTGATCGACGAGGAGCGCTGCTGCAGCGGCTCCACTCGCTGAGCGGCGTCGTACCGCTCGGGGCGTTCGTCGTCCTTCATCTCTGGGTCACCGTATCGATCGCGGGATCGCGCGACGTCTACGATCGCCAGGTCGCCCTCCTCCACAGCGGGCCGCTGCTCGGGATCCTCGAGCTCGTCCTCGTGCTCCTTCCGCTCGCGTACCACGGCGTCTACGGCGTGCTGCGCACGTTCCAGCCGCGCGATGCAGCGCATGCGTACGGCACGGATGTCATGTTCGTGCTGCAGCGCGTCTCGGGCATCGTCGTGCTCGTCTTCGTCGCGCTCCACACGTGGGAATTCCGCGGCCAGACGTGGATGCGCGGCGACGCCGTCGCCTCGTACTCGACGACGCTCGCGGAGCATCTCTCGTCCACGCAGTCCGGCGTGCCCTGGATCGCGCTCGGCTATCTCGTCGGCGTCGCCGCGACGATCTTCCACCTCGCCAACGGCATGTCGAGCTTCTGCACGACGTGGGGCGTCACGCGCACGCTCGCATCGCAGCGCCGCGCGCGGATCGTCTTTCGCGTCGCCGGGACCCTCCTCTTCGCGCTCGCGGCGGCGCTCGTCGTCCAGCTCGCGACCGGCGCGCGCATCTTCCCCGCCGAGCACACGACCTCCCCCGTGTGCGGCTCCGCTGCGTTCACGCCGCCGCCTCCGCCCCATGCGACGCCGCAGGCGCAGCCTTCGGCCGCGCCGACCGCATCGGACCTTCCCAGCCGGGACCGTTGACCCCAAAGCAAGAGACCCATGGCAAAGCCGACCAGCATCGTGACCGATTCCGGCAAGGTCAGGCGCGTCGTCGTCGTCGGCGGCGGCCTCGCGGGCCTGACCACCGTCATCAAGCTCTGCGAGGCGGGCATTCCCGTCGACCTGTTCTCGCTCGTCCCCGTGAAGCGCTCGCACTCGGTCTGCGCGCAGGGCGGCATCAACGCGAGCGTCAACACCAAGGGCGAGGGTGACTCGCCCGAGGTCCATCTCGAAGAGACGGTCTACGGCGGTGACTTCCTCGCCAACCAGCCGCCCGTGAAGGGCATGACCTACGCGGCGCCCGGCATCGTCTACATGCTCGATCGCATGGGCGTGCCGTTCAACCGCACGCCCGAGGGCCTCCTCGACTTCCGTCGCTTCGGCGGGACGCTCTTCCATCGCACGGCGTTCGCCGGCGCGACGACCGGCCAGCAGCTCCTCTACGCGCTCGACGAGCAGGTGCGCCGCTTCGAGACCGTCGACGTCGAGAACGAGAAGGGCGTCGTCATCCGCGGCGAGAAGATGGTCCGCAAGCACGAGCTCTGGGACTTCCTCGGCATCGTGCTCGACGAGGCCGGCGTCGCGCGCGGCATCGTCGCGCAGGACCTGAAGTCGATGGAGATCGCCTCGTTCCCCGGCGAGGCCGTGTGCCTCGCGACCGGCGGACCGGGCATCATCTTCGGCAAGTCGACGAACAGCGTCATCAACACTGGCACGGCCGCGAGCGCCGTCTACCAGCAGGGCGCCTGCTACGCGAACGGCGAGTTCATCCAGGTGCACCCCACGGCGATCCCCGGCGCCGACAAGCTGCGGCTGATCTCGGAGAGCGTGCGCGGCGAAGGCGGACGCATCTGGGTGCCCAAGGATCCGAAGGAGAAGCGTCGCGGCAGGGACGTGCCCGAGAGCCAGCGCGACTACTTCCTCGAGGCGAAGTATCCCGGCTACGGCAACCTCGTTCCGCGCGACATCGCGAGCCGCGAGCTGTTCCTCAAGTGCTTCCACGAGGGGCGTGGCGTCTGGAACGACAAGAGCGGCAAGAACGAGCTCGAGGTCTACCTCGACGTCACGCATCTCCCGAAGGACATCCTCCACAAGAAGCTCGCGGGCGTCCTCGAGATCTACGAGAAGTTCGTCGGCGAGGATCCGTACACCAACCCGATGCGCATCTTCCCGGCCGTCCACTACTCGATGGGCGGGCTCTGGGTCGACTACGAGAAATCCGCCGACGGGCGCCTCGTCGTCGGCTCGCCGCGCAATCAGGCCACGAACATCACCGGCCTCTATGCCGCCGGCGAGGTCGACTACGGCTACCACGGCGCGAATCGGCTCGGCGCCAACTCGCTCCTCTCGTGCATCTACGGCGGCATGGTCGCGGGCCCCGCGATCGCGACCTACGTGAAGAACCTCGACAAGAGCGCCCTCGACGTGAAGAGCTCCGTGTTCGAGAAGGCCGCGAACCGCGAGCGCGAACGCTACGCCGCGGTGCTGCAGATGAACGGCAGCGAGAACCCGTACAAGCTTCACGAAGAGCTCGCGGCCGTGATGCTCCGCGACTGCACGATCGAGCGGCACAACGGCGTCCTCGACGACGTGATCGCGAAGATCGACGAGCTCGAGGAGCGGTACCTCGATGTCGGCGTTACCGACGCCTCGCCGCGCGCGAATCAAGGCGCGCAGTTCGTGCGTCACCTCAAGAACATGCTCGTCCTCGCACGCGTCATCGCGCAGGGCGCGCGCAACCGCGACGAGTCACGCGGCGCGCACTTCAAGCCCGAGTTCAAGACGCGCGACGACGAGAATTTCCTCCGCACCACGATGGCGCTCTACGAAAAGGGCACGGGCGGAAAGAGCGTCGTGAAATACGTACGCGGCCTCGAGTACGGGCTGCTCGGGAAGACCGTGCGCGTGACCGACGACGTCGACATCAGTCTCGTCAAGCCGCGACCGCGCAAGTACGAGACGGCCGGCGCCGCGAGCCATGCGGTCAGCGACGTGCCGCCGAAAGAGCCGAAGGCTTCGGCGAAGACGGCGGTTCGCCCGCAGACGCCCGGAGGAGACGCCTAGACGCCCGCGGCCGACGCCGACGTTCGCCGCAATCGCTCGCACAGGACATGGAGCACGCCCCGGACGATGTCGACGTTCGCGGCCATCAGCTGGGCGAAGAGGTCGCCGTCGACGCGGAACAGCCGCGTATCGAGCGTCGTGACCACGGACGCGGAGCGCGGCGCGGGATCGAGCAACGCGAGCTCACCGAAGATCTCGCGTTCGCCGAGGATGCCGAGCGTCGTGTTCGCGTCGAACACGCGGACCTGGCCGTTCACGACGATGTACATGCTCTCTCCCGCATCGCCCTTCGAGAACAGGACATGCCCGGCGTCGTAGTCGACGACCTCGACGATCGAAGCGATCTCTGCGACGAGCTCCTCCGGCGTGTGCTCGAACATCGCGACCGTCTTGAGGACGATGACCTTCTCGATCAGCAGCATGGCTCTCTCCTTCATCGGTACGGCATCCCCGGCGGCGCGCCGCGCCTTCACCCACCCCGCCACGTCCCTCGACCAGCGCCCTAGCGAGCGTGCCGGTCGCGCGATGATCTCGTCGAGACGCTGCTCGGCCGACTTCGACGACACGTCGTGCTCGCCGGCGAGCAGGCTGAGACGCGCTCCGAGCGGCGCCTCGACGATGAACGGCAGCACGAGCGCGCGTTCGTCGGAATCGAGTATGAGATCGAGGACCTCGTGCGCGAAGGCGCGCTTGTCCTTCGACGGGTCCGCGAGATGCACCGCCGCTCGTTGCAACGCCTGCCGGTCGTGCACGAACGTGAGGAGGTGCAGGATTCGGCGTCGCCCTGCGACGACCTCCTCGTCGAGCGCGCGACACACGACCTCGTAGGCCGGGTCGGTGCCGAGGTCCCGGCGAGCGGCGAGCGCCCATGCCGTGTCTGCCGCTTCGTCGCGGAGCAGCTTCGAGACGCGGTCGCGATCGGCGGCGTCGTGTGCCGTCCATCCGAGCTTGTCGAGCGCGAAGAGGATCCGCCCGCGCACGGTCACGTCCGGGAATCGTAGGCGCGCCGCGAGCGCGGCGATCGCCGCCGGCGTTCCGATCAGACGATGCACGTAGACGACGCGGCGAAGGACGAGGCTGTCGCTCGCCGGCACGAGCAGTGCGCCGAGGCTCGGTAGTGCCGCGTCCCCGTCGGCGGCGAGGGCGAGCCCGGCGGCCTGTGCGAACCGCGGCTCGAGGAGGAACTGCATCAGCGTCGCGCGAAGCGTCGGATCGCGCAGCGCGCCCGCCGCAGAGATCGCCGCGCGCCGCACGGCGAAGTGAGGATCCGCCATCAGCGTGACGACGAGCTCGCGCACTCCATGCGCACCTGCGAGACGCGCGGCGAGCGCACGCTCCGCGGGGACGGCGCTCGCGGCAAGAGCGGCGAGCCGCTCGCGAGCGACCGCGTTCGCATTCGCGCTCGGCAGCCCGAAGAGCACCGTGAACGCCGCACGCCGCACCGAGTCGTCCGGATCATCGAGATGAGGTACGAGCTCGTCGACTGCCGAGTCCGTCTCGCCGCTTCCGACGACGCGCATCGCGATGCCGCGCACGGAAGGCTCCGGATCGACCGAAATCCGACGACGGATGTCGCGCAGGCTCTCGGGGTGCAAATCGAGGAGACGCTCGACGGCGTAGCGTCGAACGAGGGGAGACGCGTGCGACGTCTGCGCGAGCAACACGTCCTCGAGATCGGTCGGCGCGGCTCGCTCGAGCAGGCCGAGCGCGACGCACGCCTCTTCAGGGTCTTCGCTCTGGACGTGCGAGCGCAGGATGGTGAGGGTGGTCGCGTCGTCGACGGTGAAGGCGAAGCGTCCCTCGATCCGGCGGCGCAGCATCTCGACGAGCTTTCGCGCATAGCCGATGCCGGCCGCCCGCGCCGCGTACGCCCACGCCACGAAGACCACCAGCAGCACGATCGAGAAGACGACGGGGTCGTAGTGCATCCCCGAGCTGAAGAGCAGCATCACCGCGCCCGCGATGCCGACCACGGCGGGCGAGAATATGATCTCGACGGCGATTTGCACGCCGAGGCGCTGCTCCGGCTTCAGCGGCTGATAAAGCACTTTGAAAGAGGCATTGTCGATTGGGTGTTTGAGAGTCTTGTAAATGCCTTGATTGGCAATCACGAGCCAGAACACCCATGCCGTCGGCCCGACCGTGCCGCAAACGACTGTGAGCAGCGCGCACAATGCGTGAGCCACGGGCAGGATGACTACACCGACGCGGATCCCCAGGCGCGACAGGAGAGGTCGCGACACGAAGAGCCGCGTGAGCAGGCTCAGCGTCTGCGTCAGTCCGCTGAACAGACCGAGCATCGAGGCGAGCTGCTCCTCGCCCTTCGATATCGTGCTGATCTGCTCGAGGAACGCGAAGTCGACGAAGTATTTCCCGAAGGTCGCGAGCACCGCGACCGCAACGACCACCGAGAGGTACGGGCTCTTCACGATCTCGTGGAGGCCCGACCGGAGGCTCGTCCGCGGCGCCGCCGTCGTCGGCTCCGGCGCCGGCACGTCGGCGCCGCTCACTCCGTGCAACACGCGACCGACCAGGAAGAGGCACAGCGCGAGCGCTCCTGCCGACAGCACCATCAGATTGCTGACGCCAAAGCGCTTCACGAGGAGCGGCACGCAGAACGAGCCCGTGATGCGTGCGACGACCTCGCCCGTTCCGATGAAGCCGAAGAGACGCTTCGCCTGGCGCACGTCGTAGATCCGCGATGCGACGGCCCAGTACTCGAGATCGGTGAGGCTCGAGATGATCCGGTAGGAGACGAGCCCACCGAACGCGATCCACGCCATCGTCGATGCGAAGAAGCCGAGACGAACCGTGACGACGAGGCCGAGAAGAAACCAGAGCGTCCCTTTCATCAAGCGACTGAACGACGCGCGCTTCTGGACGCGCGCGTAGACCGAGCCCGTGACGATGTTGGCGACCGCCGCCGCGAGATAGACCCACGGAATGAAGTGCGACGCGAAGCGCGCGAGGAACGACGCGCTCGCGGCCGTCTCGAAGAACACCGTCGCGCACCCCATGAAGAAGGAGTGCGCCGTCATGAGACCGACGGACCTCCGCTCGGCGGGCTCGACGCCGAGGAATGCAACGAGACGAGCGGACAAGCCGCGGGAGTCTAGCTCACGCGACCGAGAGCGACCGCGCGCGAATGGTGCGCACGACGTTGTCGAGCGAACGCCACTGCATCACGGTCGTGAAGAGCCAGCCCACCAGCACGATTACGGCGCTCTCCTGGAGGATGACGAACCACGAGAGTCGTTGCCTTAGGTAGACGCCGAAGCACGTGCAGTTCTCGATCGGGAGATGTCGCGCGTACGCGCCGACGTCGAGCGCGAGATAGGCGCAGGACATGCCCAGCGCGAGCATGACGCCGGCGAGCGTCAGCTGCTTGGCCGGGGCGCGCGCGAGGCCTCCGTACAACATCGCCACACCCGCGAGCAGCTCGAGCACCGTCCACCCGAGCCCGAGCGCGCCGAGCGAGAGCGCGCCCAGCGCCGCAGGCTTCAGGACGTGGAACGCATCGAGCGCAGCCATGTACCCGTTCGGATCGAGCGCCTTCCCGAAGCCCTGCCCGACGAAGACGAGGCCGTAGACGGTGAGGCCCCACCGCGCTCTTCGGGGCGGGATGAAGCGGAGCGACGAGCTGAGAGGTGACCGCACGGTCTCCACGGTGCAAATCGCTTGCCTGTTGCCTCGGCGATGCTCAGTCCCCATGATGACGTCCCGACGATGGCAGAAAAGAAGAAGATCCGGCTCAAGGTCCTCCGTCAGGACGGACCCGAGGAGCGCGGCACGCGGCGCTGGGAAGAGTTCGACGTCCCGTGGCATCCGCAGATGAACGTCATCAGCGCGCTCATGGAGATCCAGAAGGACCCGCGCACCGCCGACGGCACGAAGACGGTGCCGGTCGTGTGGGAGGCGTCGTGCCTCGAAGAGGTCTGCGGCTCGTGCACGATGCTGGTCAACGGCAAGGTGCGCCAGGCCTGCTCGGCGCTCATCGATCAGATCTCGCCCGACGGTCAGCCGATCACGCTCGCGCCGATGTCGAAGTTCCCGCTGGTGCGCGACCTCATCGTCGATCGCTCGAGGATGTTCGACGACCTGAAGCGGGTGAAGGCGTGGGTCCAGCTCGACGGCTCGCACGAGCTCGGCCCCGGACCGCGCCAGTCGCCGGAGAACCAGGAGGAGGCCTATCCCCTCTCCCGCTGCATGACGTGCGGCTGCTGCATGGAAGCGTGCCCGCAGATCAACGATCGATCGAGCTTCGTCGGCCCGCATGCGATAAGCCTCGTGCGCCTCTACAACCTCCATCCGAGCGGGAAGATGCACGCGGCGGAGCGGCTCGAGACGTTGATGGGTCCGGGAGGAGTGCAGGACTGCGGCAAGGCGCAGAACTGCGTCGAGGTGTGTCCGAAGGAGATCCCGCTCGTCGACTCGATCGCGGTGGTCTCGCGCCAGGTCACGAAGCAGATGCTCTTCGGCTGGCTCTTGACGTAGAGGCGAACGGCGCTATCTGGGCCGCGCAGAGCTTCCGCTGATGTTAGCCTGAGCGTCCGATGCGCCGCTCACGGCTCATGTTCGCGCTCGCCATCGCTTCGGCGCTCGTTGCGCCGAGCGTCGCGCACGCGCAAGAGCCGTCGCCGACTGCCCCGCCGCCCGCGCCTGCTCCGCCGATCGCGGCTTCGCAGATCGATCTCGAGAAGGACACGCAGAGCAGCGCCCTCGTCGACGCGCCCGCGCCGCCGCCCGAGGCTCCTCCGCCTCCGCCCTACAAGAAATCGATCGTCGTCGACTCGTCGCTCGGTGCGCTCGTCTTCCTCGGCAAATTCGGGAAGACCGCTCCGCCTGCGCCGTGGATACGCACGCAGGTCGGCTACGAGCTGTTCAAGTGGCTGATGCTCTTCGGCGAAGGCGAGCTCGGATTCACCGACACGTCCGGTAGTCAGGAGCCGCCGAAGACGCGCGCGTTCCCGCTGTTCGGCTTCGGCGGCGGCGCGCGCTTCACCGTTCGTTTCACGGACCGCTTCGGCGTGTACGCGCAGGGCAGTCTGGGCGCGATGAAGGCGGACATCCGCCGCCGTGCGCTCGAGATCATCGGCTTCAAGGACGCAGAAGATCTCGGGCTGTACCTCGGCGGACGGCTCGGACTCGAGTGGTATCAACTCGATAGACACTTCGCGCTCGGCGTCACGGCGGGCCTGCGCGACGCGACCGGCTTCAAGCGCACGCTGAACGGGGGAGGTGGGAGCGACACCCCCCTCGTGTTCGACACTGGCGCAGCGATCCGTTACGCGTTCTGAGCCTGCGGTCACCCGAGCGGCCATGCGGGTAGACGCATGTATGCTGCAAATGGTTGTTTGCGTCCGACGTGGCGAAGCGCAACAATCCATGACCCGGAGGTTTCCATGAATCGACTTGCTTGGCTCGCAGGTAGCGGTGCGTTGGTCGCGTGGGGTTTCGCCGGAGCGCTCGGCGGGTGCGGCACGTCGGAGGCGACGGTCGACGAGACCGACGTCGACGCCGGCGCCGAGACGAGCAGCGGCACCAGCGGAACGAGCGGCACCAGCGGCACCAGCGGAACGAGTGGAACGAGCGGCACCAGCGGCACGAGCGGCACCACCGGTGACGGCGGGACCGACGGCGGCAAGGACGGCGCGACCGAGGGAGGCTCGACCGCGTCGACGCCGAACAAGGTGCAGTGCGGCGCTTCGCAGTGCAACACGCCGGCGCAGGTCTGCTGCCAGCGCACGGGCGATGCCGGCTGTCAGGCTGCGGCCGACGGCTGCAACAACGGCGCGAAGCTCGCCTGCGACGAGAAGGCCGACTGCACGGGCACGGACATCTGCTGCGGCGGGTTCGTCGGCGGCGCCAGCGGAACGCAGTGCAAGACCTCCTGCGGCGGCACCCAAGCGCAGCTCTGCAAGACGAATGCGGAGTGCAAGGATGGCACCTGCTACGTGAACCAGTGTCCGTTCGGCGCGGGCGGATCGAACGTCCAGATCCAGTCCTGCTCGAAGCTCCCCGGCTGCACGCAGTAACGACTGCGCGTCAGCTCTCGATCGCGAACATCCGCACCGTGCGCGCCGGCACTTCGACGACGAAGGCGCCGGTGCCCGCGTGCGGCTCGATGTGGCTCTGCGCGCGCGGTCGAGGCAGCAGATCCGCGAGCGTCTTCGTGCGACCGAGGCCGATCGTCGCCGCGACGGCGGCCGAGGTCGGATTCATCACGAAGGCGACGCGCGGGACGCGGGCGGCGTCCTCGTGGACCGTCACGTGGACGTCCGGCACGTCGACCGGATAGGCCGGCAGCGACAGCTCGTCGATGCGGCGTGCGACGAGGATGTCGGCGCGTGACGGATCGTCGAGGGCCTCGACCTCGAGGCCGCGCACGTCGTGGGGCTTGCCGAGCGGGCGCATCGAGCCGTCGCGATCGGGGATGCGCGGGCCGATCGTGACGACGATCCCCCGCTCCTTCGCGGCCCGCAGCGACGACAGCACGTCGGCCTTCAAGCCGCCGGCGGTCGTGCACACGATCCACGAGGCCGACGTGATGCTCATCTCGAGGCTCTCGCCGCCGGCATAAGAGAACGGAACGCCTCGCGCGAGCAGCGCGCGTTCGAACGCCCGAACGAACGACTCGCCGACGATCGGCGCGACCTCGCCGAGGCCGAAGTCCTCCTCGAGGCAGCTCTCGAGCGGACCGGCGCCGGCGATGTGGAACGCGGCGGGTGTCACCGGACCGAACGCGTGCGTCGCACGCGACAGGCGCCGGAGCGCACGCGGCACGACGAGCTTCACCGGCGTCGCGCGGAGCAGCGTGTTGAACTGCACCTTGTCGAGCGCCTCGATGAGCGCGTGGTACTCGTCGGCGAGACGCCGCGGCATGCCGTGCACGTCGATCGGCGCGCCGACCCAGCGATCGCGATCGACCGCCATGTACAGGTTGAATCCGCGCAGGCCGTAGCCGAGCGCGGACATGAGCGCGTAGAGCGAGTCCTTGTCGTCGAGCGGCGGGAAGAACGGAGGAAAGCCCGCGCCGACCTCCGCGCCGAACGGCGGCACCTGACGGCCCTCGCAGCGCGTGGCGAGCTCGCCGGTGCGCCGCAGGATCGTCATGTGATGCTGCGGATTCGCGGGGTGGTAGTAGTCGAGGCCGATCAGGTCGACGACCTCGGCCATGCGGCTCGCGTTCAGCGGCGTCGCGGCCTCGCCGAGCGGGAAGTTGTGCAGCGTCGGCACCGTCGTGAGCGCGGCATTCTCGAGGGCCTGGTCGAAGCGGCCCATCGCCTCGGCGAGGAGATGCTCGTGGAACTCCATCCAGTCGAGGTGACGCGCGAGATCGACGGCGACCTTCGCGTCGAAGCGCACCGGCGGTGAGACGTTCGCGAACGTGATCGAGGTGTCGTTCCAGGCGTCGCGCAGCGACGTGACGCTCGAGTACTTTTCGCGCAGGAACGAGCGGAAGAGGCGGATCGCGTCGGGGTGGTAGTCCTGATCGTAAGGACCGTCGCGGAAGTAGAGCGCGCCCTCGTTGTCGACCTGGAGCATCACGATCGGTCCGTGCGGATAGAGGAGCGGCGCGAGCACGCGCCCGCACGCCTCGAACCAGAGCGCGGTCTCGTCGTGGAAGGCGTCGCTCGCGTAGCTCGGCACCGGGAAGGCGACCGGGACGAGCGGGAGGATCACGGGGTTGTCTCGCGGCGTGCGAGCCTGGCACTCGCGCTCCCACACGACACGCTCCGGCAACCCGAAATACGTGAGCTCTGCATTGATGTGCGGACCGGGCCGCGCGATGACGTGCATCCCCTTCTCGCCGCAGAGACGGATGAAGCGCGCGACGTCGAGACGGCCGTAGCGCTCGCCGAAGTCGAACGTGCCCTGCGCGGTCTCGTGGACGCCCCACGGGACGTAGGTGTCGACGAGGCGGAGGCCCATCGCCTTCATGGCATCGAGGCAGGGGCCCCAGTCCTCGGGGGCGTGGCGCCAGTAGTGCATCGCGCCGGCCCAGAGCGGGACGATCTCGCCCTTCTTGCCGGGCGCGTGCGGCGACTCGGCGGCGTCGACGAGGAGCAGCCCCTCGGGGCGCACCTCGACGGACTTCGGGCGCGAAGACCGCGAGGAGCGCGACGTACGACGCTGCGCGGACCGGTCGCTCGAGCTCCGCTGGCGCTTCATGCGGTGGGAAGACTAGTCGAAAATGCGAGACGAGAGGTACGCCAGCAGCCGCCAACGAGAGGAGAGAAGACGCCAGGGCTCGTCGCCTCGCTTCCGACTGGGAGCCTCGTCGTTTCGAGCGAAACCGCGAGGGTACTGCGAGGAAGCGAGAAGCAACGCCTGGCGGCTTCTCTCGTCTCCCTGGCGGCCGCTGGCGTACTTCTCGTCTCGTGTCGTCTCGCTCTCGCGAGCTACGTCGCAGACAGCTCGTCGCCGAGCGTGCGCTGCAAGATGGCGCGGAGCTCCGCCATCTCCTTGTCCTTCGGCGCGAGGCGCGCGAGCGCCGCGTCGACCTTCTTGATCGTCGGCGTGACGAAGCGGAGGAACGACGCGTTCTTCTTCGTGCGGTCGATGAACACGAAGCGACCCGCGTCCTTCAGCTTCCGCTGCACGGTGACGAGATCGAACTCGCCCGTGAGCTTCGTGCGCTCCTTCGCAGGCAGGCCCGCGGCCTCGGCGTACTCGGCGAGGCGAGCCTCGACGAACGGACGATCGAACTCCTGGTAGCTGTCGTTGAGGAGCGCGACCAGGTCATAGACGCGCGGCCCGAGCAGCGCATCCTGGAAGTCGATCCACACGAGCTTCAGCGTGCCGTCGTCGACGACCATCAGGTTCCGCGACTGGTAATCGCGGTGCACGAAGCCCTTCGGCAGATCGGCCACGCGCTTCGCGAGGATGTCGGCGATCTCCGAGAACCGCTTTCCGTCGGCCTCGGAGAGCGGCTTGCCGCGCGCATCGAGGCCCCACTCGCGGAAGTGCTCGATCTCCCAGCGGAGGAGCGCCTCGTCGAACGTGCGGCTCGCGACGACGCAGCCTTTCGGCAGCTCCGCCAGCGCCTTCTGCGCCTTCGCGAGATCGGTGACCGCCTTCGTGTAGAGCGCCGGCTTGTCGCCGGGGTTCCGGAGCAGCCAGTTCGCGAGCGTGTCGTCGCCGAGGTCCTGGATGACGAGCCAGCCGCGCGTCGTGTCCTCCGCGAGCACCGACGGCACGTCGACGCCGCGTTCCGCGAGCAGATCGCGCACCTCGAGGAACGGCCAGCGCGCTCCCTCGTGCGCGCGCTGCACCTCTTCGGGCTTCGCGCCGCCGGGGACGTACATCGCGACTGCGCTCTTGTCGTTCGGCAGTGCGACGCGGAAGTACTGGCGCGTCGAGGCGCCGCCCGGCATCGGTGTCGCGTTCAGCTCCGAGTCGAACGTCCGCTGGACGAGCTCCTCGAGCGCGACGAGGTCGACGGAACCGGCGGGGGTGCTTTGGGACGGGCGGACGAGCGACACTGCCCTTCCGATTATCCTTTTTGTCCGAACGGCGCCACACTCACGGCGTGGACGCCCGAGAGCTCGCCCCTTACGACGTGGAAGAAAGCGCTCGCGTACCCCTGGCCCGCTGGCTCGACCTGCTCGCGGAGTGGAACAAGCGCATCGATCTGACCGCAGCGCGAAACGGCGCCGAGCTCGCCGATCTGATGCTCGCGGATGCGGCTCTGCTCGCGAAGCGCATCGGCCCGAAGCTGCGGGTCGTCGACATCGGAACGGGCGCAGGCGCGCCGGGGCTTGCGCTCGCGCTCATGCGTCCCGACCTGGACGTCACGCTCGTCGAGCCGCTCGCGAAGCGCACGGCGTTTCTCCGGACCGTCGTCGGAACGGTGGGCCGACCCGACGTGAAGATCCTCCGCGAGCGCGGCGAGGCGGTCGCGACGCGCATGCCCGGCGCGTTCGACGTCGCGATCTCGCGCGCGACGCTGCCGCCGCCTTCGTGGATCCCGCTCGCGCTGTCGCTCGCGCCCGAAGCATGGGCGCTCGTCGCACGCGAGGACCCTCCGGAGGTCGCGGGTGCGCGGGTCGACGACGACGTCGCGTACACATGGCCGGCGACCGGCGCGCAGCGACGCGCGGTGCGGTACGTGCGCGCGTGACGTGTCGCGTTCGAGCATGTTGCGTTCCGCAACGCTCGCGTGCAGCGCTTTCGTTCACGCGCGTCGTCGTGCATCCTCGTTTGCATGTTCGATCCGTCTGCAGCGCGTGCACGCCTCGATCGGCTCTGGAAGCTCTCCGCGCAGTTCGGCGTGGAGCGCGGGACGAACCGCATCTTCCTCGACGAGATGGTGAGCGATCGCCTGCAGCTCCTCTCCGGAATGCAGGTGCTCCGCGACGAGCTGCAGTTCGCGCCCTCACCCGCCGGCGAAGACGTCGAGGCGTGCCACGCCGATCTCACGATGCCGAGCGTCGTGACCACGCTCGCATTCACGAACTGCGGTGACCGCATCCATCAAGGTGAGGTCGATCGTTACGTGCAGGTCGTCGCGACGCGCTTCGCGACCATCTCCGAGATCGGCGTGCTCAAGCCCGAGGCGTTCCGGCCGACGGGCGGCGGCACCGACGACGGCGCGACGCTCGCGCACGTCACGTGGGCTCACGTGCTCGACGAGCCGCTCCGCAAGCGCGTCTACGACGGCAACGCGCAGAGCTACGTGATGTGCGGTTTCGATCTGAAGGCGCACATCGGCCGGCTCGATCACGACTCCGCCGTGCTGTTCGGCACCACGCAGGAGTCGCCGTGGCGCGAGCCCCGCGCGGCATGCGGCGCGATCGTCGGCACGCTGAAGGGCTACGACGCGAAGAACGACGTGCATCGACGGATCCGGAGCGACCTCGGCGAGAGCAACTTCGGATTCCTCACGACCGAGACGGTGCGCACGAGCGAAGGCATCGACATCACCTCGACGGTCGCTGCGGCGATCGTCGCCGTGCAAGGCATGCTCGACACGGCGCGCGCGCTGAAGCACGAGATGGACGAGCGCGGCGTCGCTCATCTCACCGCGAGCCTCACCGTGAACCGCTCCGCGATCCCCGACACGATGATCTATCTCGCGCGTGCGACGGTCTTCGGCGGCGAGCTGACCTGGCAGGGGTTCGGCGTCGACGCGCGCAAGTACGCAGGCGAGATGGTGAGCCACAAGGCCGACCGCCGGCTCCACCTCGCATACGACGGCCACAAGGCGCGCGGCTTCGCGATCGAGAAGGAACGCTACGACGTCCGCCAGTCGGTCCTGCCGGGCGACATCTTCGTGTAACGGTCAGGGAAGGACGCCTTCGCGGGGCTCGAAGAGGCGCGGCGGCTCCTCTCCGATGCGCGCGCGCAGGTTCGCCTCGATCATCCGAGAGATCGTGCTGAGCGGCAGGTCGTTCGGATCGAGCCCGAACGGCTGCTCGATCTCGTCGCCGATCGCATCGAGGCCGAAGAGCGCGTACGACACGAAGAGCACGACGATCGGCGTGGCCCAGCCGATCGTCTCGTCGAGCCCGAACGGAAGGAGCCCGCAGTACACCGCGACGATGCGATGCATCAGCACCGTGTACGAATAGGGGATCGGCGTCGACTTGATGCGCTCGCAGCCACCCTGGATGTCCGTGAGCGCGGTGAGCGAGGCCTCGACGACGGGCACGTGGAGCGGATGGATCCAGTGCTTGCGACGCGCGTCGACCATCTGAAACGCGATGCGCTGCAGGATCGCGATGGGCACGTTGCCCTCACCTCGGAAGCGCGCGACCTCGTCGGCGGGCAGGATTCGCTCGAGCGTCGGGAAGGGATCCGAGTCGCGCAGGTGATGGCGGAGCGCGTGCACGTAGCCGATCAGCATGTGCACCATCGCCGCCTCGTGGGCGTGCACCGCAGCGGCGGACGTGTCGGTCGCCTCCGGCTGAGGCTCGACGAGCGTCAAGATCTGACGCGTGAGGCTCCGCGCCGTGTTCACGAGCGAGCCCCACAGCTTGCGGCCTTCCCAGAAGCGGTCGTAGGCGGTGTTGTTCCGGAAGCCGAGGAAGATGCCGAGCGGCAGACCGATGAGCACGAACGGTGTCGTCGTGATCGAGTAGTGCAGGACCGGGATCTCGCGATACGCGACCGTGACGGCGACGCTGATCGCCGTCACCGTCAGCGTGCGCATCCAGATATGTTGAAGCGCGACGCCACCGAGAGCGACGGTCGCGATCCACGAGTGACGCTTCTCGACGAACATGGCGTACGCTGCCCCCTCACTCCGCCGGAGCGGCGGAGGGCCGCTCGGGCAGCGAATGCGGCGGCAGCCCACGCCAGGTGCGAACGCGCGCCTTCATGCCTTCGACCGCGAGATAGAACGCGGGGACGACGATCAGCGACAGCACCGTCGAGCTGATGACGCCGCCGATCACGGCGATCGCCATCGGCGAGCGGAACTCGCTCCCCTCGCCTCGGCCGATCGCAGTGGGGAGCATGCCGAGCACCATGGCCGCGCTCGTCATCAAGATGGGACGAAGGCGCTCCGGACCGGCCTCGAGGATGGCTTGCAGCGGCGTGTCGCCATGATCACGGACGCGCACGATCGCGCGGTCGACGACGAGGATGGCGTTCTTCGTGACGAGACCGAGCAGGAAGATGATGCCGATGAACGAGCCCATCGCGAGCGTCGTTCCGGAGAGGAACACGCCGACGATCGCGCCGACGGCCGCGAGCGGCAGCGTGGTGGCCATGATCGTCACCGGGTGCAGGAAGCTCTCGAACTGCGACGCGAGGACGATGTAGATGAAGACCAGCGCGAGCAGGAACGCGACGCCCATGGCGCTGTTCGACTCCTGCATCTGCTTCACCTGACCGTCGAGATGGAAGCTCGCGCCCGGCGGGAGCTGGATCTTCGCGAACGCGGCGTTCATCTCGGGGACGAGCTCGCCGAGCGAGCGGCCCTTCGGCGCGGCCCAGATCACGATCTGACGTTCGCGATCCTCGCGCTCGATCGCGCTCGGACCTTCGCCGTGCTCGACCGTCGCGAGATCGGCGAGCGCGACCGGTCCCTTGGGCGTCCAGATCGTCATCTGGAGGACGCTCTCCATCGTGGCGCGATCGCCCTTCTCGAGGCGCACGCGGATCGGCACGTCGTCCTTGCCTTGACGGAGCTTGCCGGCCTCGTCGCCTTCGATCGCGGCGCGCAGCGCGAGCCCCACCGCCGCAACGGGGACGCCGGCACGCGCGGCGCGATCGCGATCGACAGCGACGCGCAGCTCGGGCTGACCGGGCGTGTACTTCATGTCGACGTCGATGACGCCC
>JAQBQJ010000110.1 GCA_028287065.1 Labilithrix sp.
GGCAGGGACATCGCCGTCGTCGGCACGACCGTCAGCCTCCCGAATCGGATGGCGACGAGCGACGGCGACGTGAGCCCTGCGTCGTGGACGGCGCCCTCGTTCGGCGTCACGGTGCTCGGCGCGAGCCACGGCTTCGACCCGAGCGGCAAGACGACGGGCTTCCTCCTCTGGATGGGCGGCCGGGCGATCCTCGTCGACCCGCCGACCGACACGACCGACTACCTCCACGCGCGGGGGATCGCGCCGAAGACGATCGACGGCGTCATCCTCACGCACTGCCACGCCGATCACGACGCGGGCACGTTCCAGAAGCTCCTCGAAGAGGCGCAGATCAGCCTCTACACGACGCCGCACATCCTCGGCTCGTTCCTCCGCAAGTACTCGGCGCTCTCCGGCCTGAGCGAGGACCTCCTCCGCCGCACGTTCTCGTTCCATCCGGTGCGCATCGGCGCGCCCGTGCACGTGCGAGGCGGCGAGCTGTGGTTCCGCTACACGCTCCACTCGATCCCGACGATCGGCTTCGACGCGTTCTACGGGAACCGGAGCATCTCGATCTCGGGTGACACGCTCTACGATCCGGCTCGCGTCACGGAGATGTTCGAGAAGGGGATCCTCGATCCGGCGCGCTACGAGGACCTGATCGGGTTCCCCGCGCACCACAGCGCGATCCTGCACGAAGCCGGCATCCCGCCTCTCCACACGCCGACGAGCGCGCTGGCGGCGCTCTCGGACGACGTGAAGAAGCGGCTTTACCTCGTGCACATCGCCGCGAAGGACGTGCCGAGCGACCAGGGCCTGCGCGCGGCGCGCGAGGGGCTCGAGCACACGATCCGCGTGGAGCCGTCGAGCGCGCCGCGCTTCAGCGAGGCGATCGAGCTGCTCGACATCTTCTCCATGGTCGACTTCCTGCGCGACCTGCCGCTCTCGCGTGCGCGCTCGCTGCTGCAAGTGGCGAGGCGCATGACGTTGCCGGCGGGCGAGCACATCGTCACGCAAGGCACGAAGGGCGACAGCTTCTACATCATCGTGAACGGCACCGTTCAGGTGGTGCGCGACGGCGTGCCGATCAAGCGTTATCGCGCGGGCGACTACTTCGGCGAGATGGCGATCCTGCTCGAGCAGCCGCGGCGCGCCGACGTCATCGCGAAGACGGACGTGGATCTCGTCGCGCTCGATCGCAACGACTTCCTCGCGGCGCTGCGCGGCAGCGAGATGCTCGCGCGCCTCGAGCGGCTCGTGCGCGTGCGCGACGAGGGCGACGGAGCGTGGGAGCTGCTCGCGCAGAACTCGGTGCTCGCGCATCTGACGAGCGCGCAGAAGACGCAGCTGCAGACGTACCTCGTGCCGTGCCAGGGCGGCGACAACGAGGTGCTCTGGCGAGCGGGAGAGATCCCGCGGCGGGCTTATCTCGTCGGCGCGAACGCGACGGTGACGCTGCGTTGTCCGGAAGGGGAGCTGAAGCCGTTCACGGCAGGGGCGTTCGTCGGCGAGGTGGACGCGCTGAGGGTGACGGCGCCTTCACCGAGCTCGGCGAGGGTGACGCAGACGGGGAAGCTGTTCGCGATTGATCAGCCGGATCTGGTGAGGTTTTTCGAGGACAATCCCGGGGTTTATTTGTCGTTTTTGGGGACGCGGTTCGTGGAGTAGGGCGGGCGCGAGGGCGGGCGAGAGCGGCGGGCGCGGGGCGAGAGGCGCGGCGCCTGGAGAAGGCTCGCTCGGGATCTCGATTGTCGCGTCGTGCTCGGTCGCGTCAAGACCGCTCGCCCGCTACGCCGGCTCGCGCCGGCTTCGCCGGCTGCTTCGCAGGTCTTGACACGACCTGCGCGCGACGCGGCGCGACGGGGTCCGCTCGAGAGGCGGGCACGGAGGTTCACCATGTTGAAGATCTATTCGGAAGCGTTGGAAGTGGTGCGTGAGCTGGTGAGGGTCGTCGCCGAGATCGATCGGCACGATCCGGACTTGGCGAGGCAGTTGAGGAAGGCGAGGTGCAGCATTCCGCTGAACATCGCGGAAGGGAGTCACGCGCGAGGTGCGCCGCGGAACAAGTGCATCGGCGGCCATCGCTGAACGATCGCGGCGGGTTGTGAGCCCGCCGCGCGCCGCTTCCCGCGTGACGCCTCCCGCACTCGCCTACTTCCTTCGCGTTCGCGTTCGCGCCGGCGGCTCGCTTTCGCCAGCGAAAGCGAATTCCGCTGTGCTGGAAATCGCTTTTGCCAGCGAAAGTGAATCGCGCGGTCTCTACCCCTCGTCCTTGATCCACTCCACGACGCTCTCGAGCCCCTCCGCCAGCTTGATCCTCGGCGACCACCCCAGCTCCGTCTTCGCCCGGCTGATGTCTGCGAACGTGGCGTCGACGTCGCCGAGGGGGACCGGCGCGTGCACGATTTCGACCTCGCGGCCCGTTGCCTTGCTCATCGCGGTCACCAGCTCGTTCAAGGTGACCGGTGCTCCCGAGCCGAGGTTGTACGCGCGGAAGCCCGGCGGCGAGAGATCCGCGGCGGCGAGGATGCCGCGCACGATGTCCGCGACGTGCGTGAAGTCGCGGCGCATCGAGCCGTCGCCGAACATCGTGATCGGCTTGCCTTCGAGGATCGTCCGGAGGAACAGCGTGATCGCCATCTCCGGTCGTTGCCGCGGACCGTACACCGTGAAGAAACGGAGCGCCGCGCAGCGCATCTTCGGCGTCTTCCGCAGCATCGCCGACGCCACCAGCTCGGCGCTGCGCTTCGACGCGGCATACGGCGACTCCGGCACGATCGCGGGCGCGTCCTCGAGGGCCGGGAGCGGCGTCGCGTTGCCGTAGACCGACGAGCTCGACGCAAACAAGAACATCTCGTGGCCGGCTCGCTGCGCCGCCTCGAGCAGGTTCGCCGTGCCCTCGACGTTCACTGCCGAGTAGCGCGCCGGATCCGCGAACGACGGACGCACCCCCGCGAGGCCAGCGAGATGGAGGATCCCGTCCGTTCCCTCGACCAGCCGCGCCGCGAGCGCGCGGTCCGTCACGCAGCCTTCGACGACCTCGACGGACGGGAAGTCGCGACGCAGCGACGCCTCGTTCGTGCGCTTCAGCGCCGTCGGATACGGCGCGTTGCTGAAGTCGTCGACGATGCGGACCGTGTCGCCGCGCGACAGCAACGCCCGACAGAGATGGCTGCCGATGAACCCCACGCCGCCACTGACCAGCCACCGCTTCAAGATCTGCGCCCCCCTCAGCGCTGCGACGGCCGGTCAACCGGTCGACTCGACGCAACGCCGATACCCTGATAGCGCAGCCCTGCACGCAGGACCTCCGCCGGCCGCCAGATGTTGCGCGCGTCGACGAGCACCGGCGCGAGGCCCGTGCCCGACGGAAGGAGCCGGCGCTTGATCTCGGCGAAGTTCGGCGCGCGATAGCTGCGCCACTCGGTCAAGAGAACGAGCGCGTGCGAGCCCTCGAGCGCGTCGTAGTCGCGCTCCTTCACCGTCAAGCGGTTGCCGAAGTGCTTCGCGAAGTTCGGCCCTGCTTCGGGGTCGTGGGCGACCACCGTTGCGCCGCGCTCGAGGAGCGCCGTCGCGAGGCGAACCGCGGGAGACTCGCGGATGTCGTCGGTCTCGGGCTTGAACGCGCACCCCCAGAGCGCGATCTGCTTGCCCATCACGCCCTCGAGCGCCTTGTCGACGAGCTGCGCGAGGAACGTCGCCTGCTCGTCGTTCGCGAGGTGCGCCGCCTCGGCGACGCGCATCTGCACCCCATGCGCGCGACCGAGCGCGGACAGCGCCTGCACGTCCTTCGGGAAGCACGAGCCGCCGTAGCCGGGCCCCGCGTACAGGAACTTCCTGCCGATGCGCGAGTCGGTGCCCACGCCGAGACGCACCGAGTGGATGTCGGCGCCCGTCGCATGACACAGCCGCGAGAGCTCGTTCATGAACGAGATCCGGATCGCCAGCATCGTGTTCGACGCGTACTTGATGAGCTCGCTCGACCGTGGGTCGGTGATGACGAGGCGCTCACCGGACAGCTGCAGCGGCGCGTAGAGATCGCGGATCATCTGCCGCGCCTCTTCGCTGCGCGCGCCGACGACGACGCGATCGGGCTTGAAGAAGTCGGAGAGGGCGTCGCCCTCCTTCAGGAACTCGGGGTTCGAGACGACCTCGAGCGGCACGTGCGCCGAGGCGAGGCGAGCCTGCACCGCGTCGCACGTCCCCACGGGGACGGTGCTCTTCACCACCACGACGGCCTGCCTCCTCGCGACGCGCGCGATCGTATCGGCGACGGCCATGACCGCGCTGAGATCGGCGGCGCCGTCCGGGCCGGGCGGCGTGCCGACCGCGATGAAGTACGCGTCCGCCTCGTCGAACGAAGCGGGGATCGCCGACGCGAACGACAGACGCCCGCCGCGCTGGTTGCGATGCATCAGATCCGCGAGACCCGGCTCGTAGATCGGACAACGTCCGTCCTCGAGCATCGCGATCTTCGCCGGATCGATGTCGAAGACGAGGACGTCGTGACCGAGATCGCTCAGCCCGGTTCCCGTGACGAGGCCGACGTACCCAGCACCGAAGACGACGAGACGCATTGTTTTTCCTAACTACTACCAAGCCGCGATCACGGCAACCCGGGCACATTCAGCTTGATCGAATACAAACCCGTCGCCGCGTTGCCGCCGTTGAGGTTCGAGGTGATGAAGAGCGTCTTGCGATCGCTTCCTCCGAACGCGCAGTTCGAAGGCGCACCTTGGGGGATCGTGATCGTTCCGAGCGGCGCGCCCGCCTTGTCGAAGACGAGGATGCCTGCGGTCGCAGCGACGTAGAGGTTGCCGCGATCGTCGACGGCCATGCCGTCGCCGCCGTCGGCGTCGGCGATCTTCGAGAAGCCGGCGGCGCCGAGCGTGCCGTCGGCGTTCAGCGGAGCGGCGAGCACGCGCCCGTCGCCGTTGTTCACCACGTAGAGCGTGCCCTCGTCCGGCGAGAGCGCGATGCCGTTCGGCTGGTTGAAGTCGAAGGCGAGCCGCTGCGCCTGATCCGGGTTCGCTCCCGGAGGCAGCCGGTAGGCGGCGAGCTTGTCCTGACCGCCGTCGGGGTCGTTCGAGTACCGCGGATCCGTGAAGTAGATCGTCCCGTCCTTCTTCCGGACGATGACGTCGTTCGGCTCGTTGAAGCCCGAGCCGTTGAACGTCGTCGCGATCGGCTGCGGCGTTTGCAGCTGCGCGTCGGTGCGCGTGACGCGGCGGCGATTGGGAGAGCCCTCGCACGTGACGAGGCGACCCTGCGCGTCGACGGCGTTGCCGTTCGCGCGTCCGCTGTTGTTGCGGAACACGTCGATGCCGCCGTCGGAGTAGAGCTGGTACATCGTGCTCGCGTTCGTGTCCGAGAAGATGAGGCGATTGCCGATCCACACGGGACCTTCGGTGAACTGATAGCCGCCCTTCACGAGCTTCGCGGTGAGCGGGTTGATGCCCGCGAGCGGATCGGTGATCTCGACGGCGCCGTCGGTGTCGCCGCCGTCGGTTCCCGGAAGAGGTCCGCCGCCGTCCGGGTTGCCGCCGCTCGCGTCGAAGCAGTCCTGGCCGATGCAGCCGTTTCCACGCGGCCCGGCATCGGGCCCCGTCTCGCTGCAAGCGATCGCGACCACCGCGCCGGCGGCGCTGGCAAGGATGACGAGGACGGGCCACTTGCGAGAATTCATGGTGAGCCTCCCCAAAAGGCTAGCAGCTAGGACGCCGTGAGCTTGCCTTCGTCCGCGATGAGCGCGCCGTCGACGCGGACCGCGCCGCCAGCCTGGCACGCAGCGAACGACGTGCGCGCCGACCAGTTGGCGCCGGTGTGCTTCGCCATCGGATCGCCGAAGACGAGGTGTAGACCCGGCCTATTCTGATCGACGCAGACGTCGCCCGTCGGCTCGCCGATGCCCGTGTTGACGCCGATGACGACGAGCCCGACGTGGTCGGAGTTCGGCGCGACGTGCAGCATGTTCTCGATGTCGCGAATCAGGTTGGGACAACCGGGCGCGAGCACGTTCATCACGCGCCCGTCGACGATCTCGAAGACGACGGGCTCGGTCAGGAGACCCTCGCGCGCGCCGAAGTATTCACCGACGCTCGCGGTCGCGGCGAACGTGCCCGAGATCGCCTCGGGGCACGTGACGATGGATCCCGCCGGCAGCGCGACGCTCTCTCCGGGTTGCACGTGTCCGAGCCGCGCGAGCCAGCGACGGCTGCGCGCGTCCGCGATCTTGATGACCAGCCTGGTCCCCTGTGCGCTCTCGCACCTGATCTCGCGCGCGACTTCGAGCCGGCGCTCGAGCGCGCGACCTTGCTCGGCGAGCTCTCCGAAGTCCCCGGCAAGGCCTGCCACGAACGCGAGAGGGCTGATGCCCGCCATCTGCGCGTGACGACCCTTGCACGCCGCGGCCACATGGACGAGCTGCTCGCGCATCGACGACTCGGCGCGAGGCGCCGATGCGACGAAGACGCTCGCCTGCGCCGAGAGCATCGCGCGGCGCACGCCGTCGGGCAGGACCTTGTGCGGTCGCTCGCCGGAATGATTCGTCGAGTAGCTGCGCAGCTGATCGAGTCGGAGCGCCGCGACCTCGGCACCGGCGTCGCGTCCCGCGGCCTCGAGCGCGCCGAGCATCGGCTGCGACTCCGCATCGCCGACCACCACGAACCGTTCACCGTGCACGAGCCGTAGACCGGTTCGAACGAGCACGTCTGCCGAACGCTGGAGGTCTTCTTCGCGGATCTGCCTCATTGCCGACGCCGGAGCGTACACGATCAGAAGTGGATCCAGCCGGCGCTCGTCGCGGCGACGAGCAGGGCGGCGACGAGGGCGACCTCGACCGCGAAACGCGCGGATTTCTTCAAGATCCGGTAGCCGACGACGACGAGGACGGCCGCGACGACGAGCGCCGGTAGCCCTGTGTGGAGCGACAGCCACCGCACCGCGTGCTTCGCGCCGTGGACGAGGCTGCTCCAGGGCAGGGCGGCGAGACCGAACACCGCGGGATCGTCGCTCGACCGGGCCGATCGGCCAACTTCGCGTCTCGTGGCGCGGCGCGCGCTCGGATAGAGTGCCGCCTCATGAAGCTCGAAGACCTCAAGATCATCATCACCGGCGGCGCTCAGGGCATGGGTCGCCATTTCGCGCTGCGTCTCGCCGAGGCCGGCGCTCAGGTCGCGGTCGGCGACGTGAACGAGGTCGGCCTCGCGGAGACGCTCGAGGCCGGCAAGACCGCGACGAAGGGCGGAAAGGGCGCCGTCCACGCGCGCCGCTTGAACGTCGCCGACGAGGCCGATATCGCCTCTTTCGTCGGGTGGGCGCACGGCGCCATGAGCGGCCTGAACGGGCTCGTGAACAACGCGGGAATCCTGCGCGACGGCCTCCTCGTGAAGAAGGACCGCGAGACCGGCGCGATCAAGACGCTCTCGAAGGAGCAGTGGGACGCGGTCATCGGGGTCAACCTGACCGGCGCGACGCTCATCACGCGTGACGTCGTCGCGAAGATGCTCGAGACGAACCAGCGCCCCGGCGTCATCGTCAACATCTCGAGCATCGCGCGTCACGGCAACCGCGGTCAGTCGAACTACACCGCCGCGAAGGCCGCGCTCGCCGCGAACACCGTGACCTGGTCGAAGGAGTTCGCGTCGTTCGGCGTCCGCGTCGGCGCAGTCGCCCCCGGCATGATCGAAACGCCGATGACGCAGGGCATGAACCCGAAGGCTCGCGACGGTCTCGTCGCAGCGATCCCGGTGGGTCGCATCGGGCTGCCCGAGGACATCTGGCTCGCGGTGAAGTTCGTTCTCGAGTGCGATTACTTCAACGGCCGCACCATCGACGTCGAC